>JACQGO010000014.1 GCA_016199485.1 Betaproteobacteria bacterium | reverse complement strand
GAACGGCTCGCCGCGCAGGGCGCAGAAGCCGTGGGAAGCACGCCCGAAGCGTTTGCCAAGCGGATCAGGGACGATATGGCCAAGTGGGGAAAGATCGTCAAGATCTCGGGGGCCCGGCCCGAGTGACGGCGGCGCGGTCCCGAAGGCGAATCCCTGCTCGATCCCAATTTTCCGCCTAGGGGCGTATTTTCAGACCTGGACGTAGAATGATGAATATCTATCTGGGACTGAAAGCGCTACCGTGAGTACGCGTGATCCGCATACACTCATCGAGAAGCTGAAGACGCTGCCGCCCGAGCGCGTGGCGGAAGTCGAGGATTTCGTCGACTTCCTGCGCACGCGCCATGGGGAGCGCGCGCTGACACGCGCCGTCACGAGTGCGGCTGAACCGGCGTTCGCCAAAGTCTGGGACAACGAAGACGATGCCGCCTACGACAAGCTATAGCTTCGGCGATATCGTTCTAGAACAATGACGCCCAGCGCAAGGCCGGGCGTCGGTGGGGCGTTTCAACTTCTATCCGTGGTCCGGCCGGGTCTGTCCCTGGTTGTTTCCGAAAAGTTACACTGACCCTGAGCTCTCCTGAGCTCTCGGTCTATCACTGAGGGCGCGGTCACGCACCGCGGCTTACCGAGCCTCGTCAAAATGGCTGACGATGCTCGGTAAACGAGATCGATGTCTCGAGTGGTTCATTCACGCACGAGGTCGTGCAGGCGCGCGGTGTCCACGATCGACGCGCGTACGCGCTCGGCAAGCGGCTCGCCCGGCAGGCTCTCGGCGACGATCAGCTTGCGCTTCGCGAACTGCGCGAGACGTCCGGTGCGGCAGGCTTCACGCATCGTGAGGCTCGCGCCGCTTTTCGTGGTGAGGGCAAGAGAGTAATACGGGGTCTCGCCGCGCAGGGTGCGCAGCCGCAGCGACACCTCGGGCTCGATCGCAACCACGTCCGCGCGCTCGACGCGCTTTTGCGAAAGCCTCACGCCGAGCACGCGTCGCGTCGCGGTGATCGCGCTTTCGGTCACAGTGACGGTCAGCGAGTTGGCGAGGAGATACGTGCCGAGCATCACGAGCAGCGCTCCCACCGCTGCAAGCGGGAAGACGAAAATGCTCATCAGCCAGAACGCGACCCATCCCCCGGCGTCCGCGTCCTGCCCCGGCCAGACGATGTAGCCCGCCAGCAGCGCAGGCGCGAAGCACGCGACGCCAAAGCCGGCGATGGTGAGCGCTGATCCCGGATTGCGCAGCGGCGGGAAGTAGAGCTCGATGCCGAGGGGGGTGCGGACGAGACGGAAAACGTCGCGGGGCGGCCCGGACGGCCCCGCGGGCTCACGCGACATGCGCGGCACCGCGCGAAGAGAGCGTCGCGCGCTTCAGTCGAGCTTCACCTTCGCAAACTTCGCCACCTTCGCCCACTTGTCGATTTCCTTTCGGATGAACGCCTGGAACTGTTCCGGCGTGATTCCCGAGGGCAGGGCGCCCATCCCGATCATGCGGTCCTTCACCTCCGCGCTCTTGAGCATCGCGGCAAGCTCCTGGTGCGCCTTTGCCACGATCTCGCGCGGCGTGCCCGCGGGCATCACCACTCCCTGCCACGAGCTGCCGTCGAACCCCTTGACGCCCCCCTCGTGCACGGTGGGAAGCTCGGGCAGCGGCGGAAAACGCTGCATGGTGGAAACCGCGAGCGGCTTGAGCTTCCCCGCCTTCACGTGCGGCAGCACGCCGATCGCGGTGTTGAACGCGAGCTGGATCTCGCCGGAAATCTGATCCAGAACCGCCGGCGCCTGGCCCTTGTACGGCACGTGCACCATGTTGACGCCGGCCATCGACTTGAACATCTCCATCAGCATGTGCGGGCTCGAGCCGTTGCCGGTGGAGGAATAGGTGAGCTTCCCGGGTTTGCTCTTGGCGAGCGCGATCAGCTCCTTCACGTTCTTCACCGGCAGCGCGGGATGCACCGTGAGCAGGCTCGGCAGGATCGCCATCAGCGTCACGTGCGAGAAATCCTTCAGCGGGTGATAGCCGAGCTTGCGGTAGAGGCTGGGCGAGATGCTCTGCGCCACGGTGAACATGCACACCGTGTACCCGTCCGGCGCCGATCGGGCGCACAGCTCGGAGCCGATGTTGCCAGCTGCGCCTGGCCGGTTGTCGGCTACGACCTGTATCCCCCACGCCTTAGTGAGGCGGTCGGCCGCCATGCGGCCCAGGATGTCGGTCGGCCCGCCCGGGGGAAACGGGATGATGAAGCGCACCGGCTTCGCGGGGTAGCTCTGCGCCTGGGCCGGCGCAATCGCTGCAATCCATCCAAGACACAGGATAAGCAAGAACGTAGGCATCCCGGCTCTCCTTCTGGTGTTTCCTCTAGTGACATTACTGCAGAAGAGCCGCGCTGGCAACACGTGGCCGCCTTCGCTTACGCGGCGAGATCGACGACCGATACCGCGCCGTGGCTGCGCTTGAGAAAGCGCGCCAGCACCCTGTAGGTATCGAGATCGAACACCGGTTTCGCGCCGGAGTTGATCTCGTGCAATTCCTCCTCGGAATGCGCGGATCCGAGATAGCACCAACGGTCGAGCACGTGGACCTCGGAGCGGCCGCCGCTCGCGTCGGTCTCGCGCACCCCGATGCGTCCGCGGAACGGCCAGGCCTGCATGCGCAACCCCGAGAACGCGCGCATCAGCCGCACCGCGTGCGCGGCCGCGCTTTCCTTGCCGACGCAGGCGCCGTGGCAGCGCTTGAGCTGGTGCGCGAAACACGGTCCCCTGCCTTTTTCGAGCCCGGTGAGGATCAGGCACAGCCCGTGCGCCTGCGCGATCTCGCGCAGCGCCTCGAGCGCCGCACGGCGCGAGCGAAACAGGCCGTAGAGGCTGTCGAACTGCGCGAAGTCGATCTCGCGCGCCGAGACGAGCTGCGGCGGCGCGCCCGGCCGCTCCGGGCGCCAGTGGAACGAGCACAGTTCCGCCTCGCGGCGCAGCAGCCGGTTGTGCAGCGGCGCGAGCTGCTTCACGAGCCGCGCTTCCCGGATCAGCGCGCCCAGCTCGCCCGCCGTCTCGATCCACTCCACGCGCCTCACCTGCTGCGCGATGCGCATTTCCCTGGTTTCGCGGTGATCCGAAGCGAAGTGCGCCATCACGCGCGAGCGCAGGTTGACGCTTTTCCCGACGTAGAGCGGCAGATCGTTCTCGCCGTAGAAGAGGTAGACCCCCGGAGCTTCCGGGATGTCGTCGAAGCTCAGATCGGGCAGTCCGGGCGGCGCGCTCGGCGTCCTGAGCAGCGACGTGACCGCCTCGCGCAGCGTCTCGGCGCCGATCTCGGCGCGCCACTCGCGCAAGAGTTCCCACAACACGCGCGCGTCGCCGAGCGCGCGATGGCGCGCGCTGCACACGACGCCGTGGCGCGCGATCAGGCTGTCGAGGTTGTGGTGCGCATGCCGGGGAAAAAGCTTGCGCGAGAGCTTCACCGTGCACAGCAGCTTCGCCGAGTAGCGCACCCCGGCGCGGCGGAACTCGTTGCGGAGAAACCCGTAATCGAAGCGCGCGTTGTGCGCGACGAGCAGCTTCCCCTCGAGCCGGCGATGCAGCTCTTCGGCTACCTCGGCGAAGGTCGGCGCGAGCGCGACCATCTCGTTGGTGATGCCGGTGAGCGCCTGGATTGCGGGCGGGATGCTCACCCCGGGATTGACGAGCGTCGACCACTCGCCGGTGGGGCGCCCGGCGTCGGCTTCGACGAGGCCGATCTCGGTGATGCGGTCGTAGGCGGGGTTCGCGCCGGTGGTCTCGACGTCGAGAAGGATGATGGGCTGATCGAGCATGGGAACCGTACCCGCCATTGTACTCGATGCGTCGCGCCCGGTGCCCCCGTAACCATTGAGTATTCGCCTCGGGCGCGGCGCACAGATAGCCGCGGCGCGAACGGTGTTGTATCCCGGCGCACGGGAATGCGATACTCACCTGACTAGAATCCACTTGGTCTCAAGTTCCAAGTGCAACGTTCGGAGCGGCTAACGAAGTGTCCTCCCCTCCTCGTCG
>JACQGO010000238.1 GCA_016199485.1 Betaproteobacteria bacterium | reverse complement strand
GCAGTGCCGGAGGCAGTGCCGGAGGAAGGCGACGTCGCGGTTCTGGAAAAACCCAGGCCGTTCGTGCGGCAAGGGCAGAAGATCGGCCGCAACGACCCCTGCCCGTGCGGTTCGGGCAAGAAGTACAAGCACTGCCACGGCAAGCTCACGTAGGGGAGGGCAGGGTCGTTCCCATCCGCCGCGGGCGACCCGTGGCTGCACCGAGCAACCAGAAAAGGGCACGCACGCGCCTGGACGGCCCGGGCGCAGGCATCGGCCGGCGCGCGGTAGCGAATGGGAGAGATACGAATGGGAGAGATACTGAAAGAGCCTGCAATGAGGGAGGCGGCAAGCCCCGGGGGGAAGCCGTTTTCCTTCCTGGACAGGGAAAGCCCGTATTACCTGCTTCACCTGTTCAGCGTGCTGTCGGTCGCGTCGGTCGCGGTCATCCTGCTGGTGGTCGGCTATGGCGTCTACCGCATTTACAGCAGGGGCGTGATCGAAGACGCCGAGCAGGACGCGACGGCCATAGGACGGGCGATTTTCGAGCAGGAGCGCAACGTGTTTCTCAGGCGGCAGCCCGACGGCACGCAGCGCATCGCGATCAACCGTGGGGACTTCGCGGGGCTCGATGAGCGCATGCGCAAGTATCTGCACCCGTTCGGGATCTACAAGATCAAGGTGTTTTCCGCCGACAAGACGATCGTCTACAGCACCGACCATTCGATCATCGGCCAGGTCGACAGCGGCAACGCGAATCTGGAGCGCGTGCTGCGCTACGGAGAGGTGATCTCGAAGCTCGAGGATAAGAGCCAGGTGTGGGACCTGGCCGGTGAACAGCATTACGACGTGGACCTGGTGGAGTCGTATCTGCCGGTCAAGGCAGGCGACAGGATCATCGGCGCCTACGAGCTCTACGTCGACGTCACCCGCGCCCGCCAGCAGATCGCGAGGGCGCTCGCGTTGTCGGTCGCGGTGCTCGCCGTCGTGCTCGTGGTGGTGTTCGCCAGCCTGTTCGTCCCGATGCGGCAGGGCACGCTGCGGCTGAAGCAGGCGCAGGACGAACTGCGCGCGCTGGCCGCCACCGACATGCTGACCGGCATCTTCAACCGTCGCTACCTGCTCGCCCGCATCCAGGAGGAGTTTTCACGGATGGCGCGCGGTCAAAGCCGCCAGCCGCTCAGGCACTCGCTCGGTTTCATCATGGTCGATATCGACCATTTCAAGCGCGTCAACGACAGCTACGGGCACCTCGCGGGCGACGAAATCCTGCGCGAGGTCTCGGCGCGGCTCAAGCGCAACCTGCGCGTCTACGACGTGATCGGCCGCTACGGAGGAGAGGAATTTCTGGTAATGCTGCCGAACGCGGGTTTCGAGGAGGCGAAGGAGGTCGCAGAACGCATGCACCGCGCGATCCGGGACAAGCCGTTTTCCGCCGCAGGCACACCGGTAAGCGTCACGGCGAGTCTGGGTGTCGCGTGCTCGACGGACGCCGACGACGACATATACGCGGTGATCCGCCGTGCAGACGAGGGCCTCTACAAGGCCAAGAACGCCGGGCGTGACCGGGTCGGGTGGGTATGAGAAATCCGCGTCAGCTGCTCACGCTCTTCGGCATGTTTTCATTGCTGGCGGTCGCGTTCATTCCGCTGCTCGTGGGATACGGCATCTACGAGATCTACAGCGCGCAGGTGACCAGGGAGGCGGAGCGCGACGCCGTCGCCGTGGGCGAGGCGATCTCCGAGCAGGAGCGGGGCACGCTGCTTGCGCCCGGGCCAGCCGGCAGGCTGCACGTCGCGCTCGCCGAGAAGGACTTCGAAGCGTTCGACGGGCGGATGCGCAGATTCCTGCGCTTGTTCGGCATTTACAAGATCAAGGTGTTCGCGCTCGACAAGCGCGTCATCTACAGCACCGACCGGTCGATCATAGGCGCAGTCGACAGCGACAACGTCAAGCTCCATCGGGTGCTGACGACGGGCGAGGTCAGCTCCAGGCTGGAGAGCAAGGACACCGTTCAGGATCTCCAGGGAGAGCGGCGCTTCGAGGTGGACGTCGTGGAAACCTACCTGCCGATCAGGGCGGGGGACGCCGTCGTCGGCAGCTTCGAGGTGTATGTGGACGTGACTCGCGCACGGGACAAGATCTACAAGGTGGTGGGCCTGTCGGTGGCCGTGTTGGCGTTCGTGTTGACCGCGGTGTTCGCGGGCCTGTATGTCCCGGTGCGGCTGGGCATGCTGCAACTGAGCCGGGTCGAGGGCGAGCTGCACGCGTCGGTGGCCGTGGATACGTTGACGGGGACCCGCAACCGGGGTGATCTGCTCGGCCGGATCCGCGAGGAGCACGCGCGGATGGCGAGAGGTCGGCTGCGCCGCTCCGCCGTCGATACTCTGGGCTTCGCGATGATCGGTGTCGATCATTTCGGTTCGATCGATGAGAAGTACGGGAGCCCGGCGGGCGACCAGGTGTTGCGCGTAGTGGCGGAGCGCCTGAAGCGCAACCTGCGCGCCTACGACGTGATCGGACGCTATGGCGGTGCGCAGTTCCTGGTCCTGCTTCCCGATGCCACGTTGAAGGAGACGAGGGACGCGGCGGCGCGTATGCACGACGCGGTCCGTTCGGCTCCCTTCGATGCGAACGGGAGCCTGATCCGGGTGACGGTGAGCGCGGGCATCGCGTGCGCGGGCGATCCCAAGGACGAGGTGCTCGCCGCCATCGGCCGGGCCGAGGAAGGGCTGCGCAAGGCCCGAGGCGCCGGCGGCGACCGGGTGGCCTGGATGTGACGAAGCAAGCTGCCGATTAATTGACTTTATCCATTGAAGAACGTTGACCTATGCCAGTCAATCTCACGCCGCCTGATCCGAAGAGCATCTATCCTGTCACCGGCGTTACGCTCGGCGTTGCCGCAGCCGGTATCAGGAAGCCGGGTCGCAACGACCTGCTGGTGATCCGCCTCGACGACGGCGCGCGCGTTGCGGCGGTATTCACGCAGAACCGGTTCTGCGCCGCACCGGTCGTGGTGGCGCGCCAGCACCTGACGATGCTCGACCCCGAGGCCTCGATCCGCGCGCTGCTCGTCAATACCGGTTGCGCCAACGCCGGCACCGGCAGGGAAGGCGTCGCGCACGCGCGCGAGACGTGCAGCGCGCTGGGCGAACTGCTGGGATGCTCGTCGGTGCAGGTGCTGCCGTTTTCGACTGGCGTCATCATGGAGCCGTTGCCGATCGAGCGCGTGATCGCCGGCTTGCCGGCGTGCGTCAACGATCTTCGCGCGGACAACTGGGTCAGCGCGGCAGAGGCGATCATGACCACCGACAGCGTGCCGAAGGCGGTGTCGAAGAAAATCGAAGTCGAGGGCGCGGGCGTCACCATCACCGGCATCGCGAAGGGCGCAGGCATGATACGGCCCAACATGGCCACCATGCTGGCGTTCGTGGCCACCGACGCGCCCGTTGCGCTGCCGCTCGCGCGCGCCGCCGTGTCGCACGCCGCCCGGCAGTCGTTCAACTGCATCACCGTCGACGGCGATACCTCGACCAACGACGCGTTCGTGCTGGTCGCAACGGGCAGGGCGGGCATGCCGGAGATTGCGGATCCCAAGAGCGCTGCGTGCGGCGCGTTTTTTGCGGGTGTGACGGCGGTCGCGACGGAGCTGGCGCAGGCCATCGTGCGCGACGGGGAGGGCGCGACCAAGTTCATCACGGTCCGCGTCGAAGGCGGGCGCATCCCCGAGGAGTGCAGGAAGGTCGGCTACGCCATCGCGCACTCGCCGCTCGTCAAGACGGCGTTCTTTGCCTCCGACCCGAATCTCGGGCGCATCCTCGCCGCGATCGGCAACGCCGGCATCGGCGATCTCGCCGTCGACCGGGTCGAGCTTTACCTCGACGACGTCCCGGTCGCCAAGAACGGCGAACGTTGTCCGGCATACCGCGAGGCCGACGGCGCGCGCGTGATGGCGAAAAGCGAGATCGCGGTCCGCGTCGTGCTGAACCGGGGCGCCACCGCGGCGACCGTGTGGACCTGCGATCTGTCGCACGACTACGTGCGCATCAACGCGGAATACCGGACCTAGGGACCGCGAGCATTTGCGGCCGGCGCGCGAACGCACTAAGATTCCGTTCCTGCCAACCTGCATTGAAGCGAGGATTTAGCGTTCCGATGGGCAGGCAAGTGAACAATCTGATCACGCAGGCCGGGCGCGTGCTGTCGCGGTTGGAGCACGTTCTGTCAGTGGAAGGAGCGTCCACCGACTGGCGGGCTTCGGTCGCGTACCGCTGGCGCAAGCGGAACGGTCGCGGCGTGATCGAACCGGTAGCGCACGTGCACCGCATCAGGCTCACGGACCTGCAGGGCATAGACGAGCAGAAGCAGCTGGTGGAGCGGAACACGCTGCAGTTCGTGGGGGGCCATCCCGCCAACAACGTGCTGCTCACCGGCGCGCGCGGCACCGGGAAATCGTCGCTGGTGAAGGCCCTGCTCATCACGTATGCGCCGCGCAACCTGCGCCTGATCGAGGTCGAAAAGCACGATCTCATCGACCTGCCGGAGATCGTCGAGCAGATCTACCGGCGCCGG
>JACQGO010000245.1 GCA_016199485.1 Betaproteobacteria bacterium | reverse complement strand
TGCAGCATACCGCGCGCGCCAAGCTGAAATCGGGCCAACGGCGTTCCGCGATCATCGCCTCGTGCTGGGCGCAGGCTGAACTGTTCTGATGTCACAAGGTTACGTAAAGATCAATAATCCGCGCGCGGGTTAGTGAATTGCACGCATTGGCGTTTGTTCCAAACGGAATGGTATACAGCGACGCCACGGTCGTTTTTGCCTTCGATGACTACTATCACTTCGCACTGCTTCAATCCAACATTCATGAGGTGTGGTTGCGGCGAAACGCATCGACGCTCCGAACTGACACTCGCTATACCCCCACAGACTGCTTCGAGACCTTCGCCTTTCCTCAGAATTTGTCGGACAACGTGCGCGCTGAGGCAGAAAGGATTGGCGAGCGCTATTACGAGCATCGCCGGCAGGTCATGCTCGCGCGCCAGCTCGGGCTCACCAAGACCTACAATCTATTCCACGGTCCTGCGTGCACGGACAGCGACATCGCCGAGCTGCGCGCGCTCCATGCGGCGATGGACCGCGCAATTCTCGCCTGCTACGGCTGGCAAGACCTTGATCCCGGGCACAGCTTTCACCAGAACGAGCGCGGGCAGACTCGCTATACGATCAGTCCCGAGGCGCGCCGCGAAGTGTTGCGCCGCCTCTTGGCGCTTAACCTAGAGATCGCTGGGCGGGAGCGTGCGACTGCCCTGTCTGGTCGGGAACCGCAGGCACTGGTAGAGTAACGGCATGATGCGTGTCGAAGTGCAACGTGAATTGTTTGGCTGGGCGCGCGAACGCGCGGGCTTATCTTTCGACGCTTTGATCGAACGATTTCCGAAGCTCGCTGATTGGGAGAGCGGCGCAAAGAAGCCGACACTGCGGCAACTCGAAGAGTTTGCGAGCGCGACAATGGCGCCGCTTGGCTATTTCTTCCTGCCGGAGCCGCCGGAGGAAACACTTCCCGTCCCCGACTTCCGTACCCTTGGCGATGGCCCCGTCCGGCGTCCCAGCCCGAACCTGCTCGATACCGTTTACGCTATGCAGCGGCGGCAGGCTTGGTTGCGCGAAGAGCGCATCGAGCAGGGACAGGAGCCACTGGTCTTCATGCGGTCTACCACGGCGCAAGCTGCGCCCGCGACGGTGGCTGCTGCGATTCGCCGCGTGCTCGGCGTTGCCGCGGGCTGGGCCGATCTACACCGCACCTGGAGTGAGGGACTGCGTGCGCTTCGCGCGCACATCGAGGAGGCGGGTGTTGTCGTCGTGGTCAACGGTGTGGTCGGTAACAACAATCATCGCAAGCTCGATCCACGGGAGTTTCGCGGTTTCGTCCTGGTGGATGAGTACGCTCCGCTGGTTTTCGTCAATGGCTCGGACGGCAAGGCGGCGCAGATGTTTACGCTGGCGCACGAATTGGTCCACCTGTGGGTGGGTCAGGATGCGGTCTTCAATTTGCGCAACATGCAGCCCGCGAATGTGGCGGTCGAGCAGTTTTGCAATCGAGTCGCCGCCGAATTCCTGATTCCGGAAGCGGAGATGCGTGATGCGTGGCGTACGGCGAGGAACAGTGCTGAGCCGTACCAGGCCATCGCGCGTCGGTTCAAGGTGAGCGAGCTTGTTGCAGCGCGCCGAGCCCTTGATCTCAGACTGATCAATCAGGCCGGATTCTTCCAGTTCTACAACCGGTATCTCGAGACCGAGCGGCGCGCGGCGGCGAGCAAGGCCGAGGGCGGGGATTTCTACGCGACGCAAAATGCGCGTGTCGGCCGCGCGTTCGCGCAAGCCGTGGTCCAGGCAGTGCGTGAGGGACGTCTGCTGTATCGTGACGCGTTCGAACTGACTGGGCTGTACGGGGCTACCTTCGATAAGTACGCCAGCAAACTTGGCCTGCAGGTAGGCGAATGACCGATCCGGTCCGCTACCTGCTGGATGCAAATGTCTTCATCCAGGCCAAGCGCAGCTATTACGCCTTTGATCTTTGCCCCGGCTACTGGAAGGCTCTGCTGGCGCATCATGGCAGCGGCCGGCTGTGCAGCATCGATCGGGTCCGCGACGAGCTATTGAATGGAGCAGACGAACTGGCCGATTGGGTAAAGTCGTCGGTGCCCGATGGTTTCTTCGTCAGCAGTGCGGAGCCCGCCGTGGCCACGTGGTTCGGCAAGATGATGAGTTGGGCTCAGTCGCAAGCTCAATTCTTGCCGGTGGCGAAGGCCGAGTTCGCAGGCAAGGCCGATGGCTGGCTGATCGCCTACGCAAAAACACACGGACTGAAGCTCGTCACGCTTGAAAAGGCGAACCCCGCGATCAAGAAGAAAGTTCCGATGCCCAATGTCTGCGATGCGTTTGGCGTTCAGTATCTTGACACATTCGACATGCTCCGTGTCCTCAAGACCAAGTTGGAATGGCACGGAAAAGCTTAGGCGCGCCGAATGAACATCTTTGATTTCCACTCGGCTATGTTCGCGGCCTACAGCGACTTCGTGCGATTGTTCTTTACGAGTTCCCAGGACCTGACCCTAGCGCTATGAGCAATCTCCTCGACGATGACGATGCGCTGCAGAGCCGCGCGATCGCGACCATCCGGCCTTTGATCCCGGGGGATGCAAAGGAATGCGTCGAGCGGGCGGTCAAGCAATTTAATGTAATCGCGCGCGAACATATACGCGCGGAGACCGGGCTGCGACTGTCGGACGAGAAAGCGAAAGAGGCAGTCGGTATTCGGGTCGTTGAGGGATTCCCGACCGAGGTCGCGCGGCTGATCGATCGCTACCGGGATCAGACATTGTGGCGCCTCATCATCGCGCAGCCAAAGCTCGGCGGAGTGGTGGAAGGGCTGGGTCTGTTGCTCGCGCACTGGGAAGAATTCGAGAACTGGCTGGAGTTGCCCGCGGTGGCCAAGGGAAGCAAGCCGTCCCTCGAGCGCGCGGCGCAGGTGGCCGCCGCGTTGCAGACGGTGGCAGTCGCGCGCAAGGTTTTCGACAAGATCAAGGAGATCCGGGAAGGCATTTTGGGGCTTTATCGCTTGGGTGATTCGAGCGTCGAGATTTACTGGATGGCGCAGGCGTTGATTGCAGCGATGCTGGCGGTGCGCATCGAGGATTTGACCGCGGTAACGCTCGCGCACGAGCTGGCGCATGCCTATACGCACGTCGGCAAGGACATCGACGGCCGCGCTTGGAGCGATGCCGCGTTTGCGGGGAGTGCGCTAGAAGTGAAGGAGGGGTTGGCGCAGTTTTACACGGCAGTCACGGCGCGCAAGCTTGCCAATCGCGCGCCGGGCGTTCATGAGGCTTACGAAGCACTGCTTGAGCGCCAATCGGAGCCCTACAGAGTGCATCTCGCCTGGCTTAAGGATCGTCCCGAGCAGCGCGGCGAGATCGTGCGCTTTGCGATGCTGCGGGCGCGCCGGCTAGACACGGTGGATTACAACGGGTGGGGCAATCTATTGAATGACACGAGGGCCTCCTTGGTGGGGGCGCAAGGACAGCTGAAGTTGTCGTGACTACAAGATGCTATAATGTGACTACATTAGAAACGATGCCAAGGAGACGGATATGGCCCAATTGCTCGTCAGCATTCGCGAACTGAAAAGCCGGTTGAGCCACTACTTGCGCTTGACTCGGAAGGGCGAGTCGGTGGTCATTACCGACCGGGGCGTGCCGATCGGGCGCATCGTGCTGATCGGGCAGAATCTCGATCAGCGCCTCGCAGCCATGCGCGAGACCGGGCTGGCGCAGTGGAGCGGGCATAAGCTCCGTCATCGCAGGCCGGTCGCCAAGCTGCGCGGGAGGAAGACCGTCGCGCAATTGCTGGTGGAAGACCGCGAGTGATTGTCTACCTCGATGCCAGCGCCTTAGTGAAGCGCTACGTCGCGGAAGCCGGTTCGCTGGAAGTCGACGCGTTGATTGGCGAAGCGCAGGCGATCGGCACAGCAGTGGTAAGCCGCGCCGAAGTGGCGGCGGCATTCGCTCGGGCGGCGCGCGGCGGGCTCGTCACGCGCGCGGCGGTCGCGAAGGCGATGGAAGCGTTCAATGCGGACTGGGAGCACCTGATCCGGCTGCAACTGGGCGAGCCGCTCGCGGCGCGCGCGGCGGCGCTTGCTTGGGAACACGGGCTGCGTGGTTACGACGCGGTGCACCTCGCCTCAGCGCTGGTTTGGCGGGAGACGCTGGGCGAAGCAGTGACGGTGGCGACCTACGACCAGGAACTCCGGCGCGGCGCGCAGGCGACTGGCCTTTCCTCCTGGCCGACGGAAATGCCATAACGATCAACGACCTGCTGCGCTCGTCTTAATTGCGGATCAAGGCCGCTGGCACGGGCCGGGCAGCCAGAAAACCTTGCAAAACAGGGAATGACAGTCCATTATTGCAAGGATGATTCGCCGACAGCTTCACAACTCGGTGCGCCAAGCCCTGCTCGAGGCGCCAGCGGTTTGCCTGCTCGGCCCGCGGCAGGTGGGCAAGACGACCCTTGCGCTGCAAGTGGCCGGAGAGCTGGATGCGCTCTATCTCGATCTGGAGTCCGAGCAGGATCGCGCGAAGCTCGCCGAGCCGGAGCTCTACCTCGGCCAGCACCTGGACCGGCTCGTGATCCTCGACGAGGTGCATCGCGCGCCGAACCTCTTCCCTGCGTTGCGCGGCCTCATCGACCGCGCCAGGCGCGAGGGCAAGGGCAACGGGCGCTACCTGCTCCTCGGCTCAGCCGCGCTGGGGTTGTTGCGGCAATCGGGGGAGTCGCTCGCCGGCCGGGTGCGTTTCCTCGAACTCACGCCGTTCACCGTGCTGGAGGCCACAGGCAGAAAGACCGACACGCTCTGGCTGCGCGGCGGCTTTCCGGAGAGTCTCCTCGCCCGAAATGATGAGCAAAGCCTGCGCTGGCGGCGCGACTTCATCCGGACCTACCTCGAGCGCGACATTCCGCAGTTCGGCCCGCGCATCGCCGCGGAAACGCTACGCCGGTTCTGGACCATGCTCGCTCATCGTCAAGGGGCGCCGCTCAACGTGGCGGAACTCGCCCGCAATATCGGCGTCGATGCGAAGACCGCGGCGCGCTATGTCGATCTGCTCGTCGACTTGTTCCTCGCGAGGCGACTGACGCCCTGGCACGCCACCGTAGGCAAGCGTCTGGCCAAGGCGCCGCGCCTGTATCTGCGCGACAGCGGCCTCGTGCATGCGCTGCTCGGCATCGAGGATGTCGAGGCGCTGCTTGCGCACCCCGTCGTCGGCGCGAGCTGGGAAGGCATGGTGATTGAGAATCTGCTCGCCTGCGTGCCCGACGGGACCGCAGCGCACTACTACCGCACAAGCGGCGGAGCGGAGGCGGACCTGTTGCTCGTCTTGCCCGGTGGCGAGCGTTGGGCCGTCGAAGTGAAGCGCAGTCTCAAGCCACGCCCGGAGCGGGGATTCCACGCCGCCTGCGAGGACCTCGAACCCAAGCGGCGCTTTGTCGTGTACCCGGGCGGCGAGCGCTATCCTGTCAGCGCGCAGGTCGAGGCCGTTTCACTGCCCGCTCTCGCAGCCGAGCTCAACCGTAAATAGAGCGCCCCCCGCGATGAACATCTTCGATCTTCACTCTTGCGTGGTCGCGGACTACCGCGACTTCGTACGTTCCTTCTTCACCGTGGCGGACGACAGGGCGCGTGCTTTCGTCGAACAGACGCTCGATGCCGAGGCGCGGCTGTGGCCGGACTTTCTGTTGCAGGTCAGTCCCTCTTACGATCGGGTGGCGAAGGTGGACGACCTGGCAGCGGCGGGCAAGCTGCACCCGGAGACAGCGCAGATCTTCCGCAGCCTGCAGGGCGATCCCTTCCACCTCTACAAGCACCAAGTCGAGGCGCTGGAGCTAGCAGATGCCGGCGCGAGCTACGTGGTGACGAGCGGAACCGGTTCGGGCAAGAGCCTGACGTATTTCATTCCGATCATCGATTCCCTGCTGCGAGAACCGGCAACCGACGATCGGGTTTCGGCGCTTGTCGTCTACCCGATGAACGCGCTCGTGAACTCCCAGCTTGAGGCGCTTCGGATACTGAGGTCTGGATACGAGCGGCGCACCGGAAAACCGTTTCCGGTCAGCTTCGAGCGCTATACCGGAGAGACAAGCGAAGCGCAACGCGCCGAACTGCGGCAGCGTCCGCCAAGGATCATGCTCACCAACTACGTGATGGCAGAACTGCTGCTCGTGCGGCCCGAGGACCAGCGCTTCCTCGATCGTGCGGGCGGGGGGCTTCGGTTCCTGGTCCTCGACGAGCTGCACACCTATCGCGGCCGGCAGGGTGCGGACGTGGCAATGCTGGTTCGGCGCCTGAAGGAGCGCTGTGCGGCGCCCAAGCTCGTGCACGTGGGTACCAGCGCGACAATGGTTGCCGACCGAAACGCGACGCCCGTGGAGCGACGCAACGCCGTCGCCGACTTTGCCTCGCGCCTTTTCGGGCACCCCTTCACAGCCGAACACGTGATCGACGAGACGCTCATTACCTTTACCATAGGCGATGCGCCGTCGCGTGCGGAACTCGTTGCGGCACTTACGGGACCGCTGCCGGACACTATCGAGGAGTTCCAGCGCAACGCGCTCGCGCGCTGGGCGGAACGCGAATTCGGCGTCGAGCCCGAGACGGACGGAAAACTCAAGCGCCGCATCCCCCGTACACTGGTCGAGTCAGCGGCTCGCCTCGCCGAGGCGAGCGGTATCGCACCGGAGGTATGCCAGGCTCGGCTGCGCGAGCTATTGACGCTGGGTGGAAGACTGCTGAGGGACGATGGCGGGCGGGCATTTGCCTTCAAGCTCCACCAGTTCATCGGGCAGGGGCGGGCGCTCTACGCGACGCTCGAAGACAACGTGCGGCGCGAGTTCTCGCTGGAGGGGCAGGTACAGGCGAGCGGAGGTCGACTCTTCGCTCCGATCAAGTTCTGCCGCCAGTGCGGGCAGGACTACTACCACGTACTGCGGGGTGATACGCGCTTTTTGCCGCATCCGGTCGGCACCGAAAGCGAGAATGACGAAAGCCGGCCTGCGTACCTGATGCTCGCCCCGGCCGAGAACGACTGGAGCGAGGAGCAGCTACCCGAGGAATGGCGCGACGCACGGGGTCGGCTTACCCAGACATGGCGCAATCGGGTTCCCGAGCCGGTCTGGATCGCGCCGGATGGTACCTACTCGGGTCAACCGCACGAGGGCGCGGTGAAGATGTGGGCGCAGCATGCGCCGTTCTCGCTGTGCTTGCATTGCGGCGAATTCTACGGAAGGCGTGAAGGGGAGTACCGCAAGCTCGCGACGCTTTCCAGCGAGGCGCGCTCCAGTGCGACGACCGTGCTCGCGACGTCACTTCTTCGGCATGCAGGTGCCTCGGGTGCCGCGCGCGAAAAGCTGCTCAGCTTCACCGATAACCGGCAGGACGCCTCGCTGCAAACCGGCCACTTCAACGACTTTGTGCACATCGCGCTGCTGCGCACGGCGCTTCATGCAGCTCTCCAGCGGGCAAATGAGATTGGGTTCGACCGTGTTGCGCGCGAGGTGGTCGCGTCGTGCGGACTTTCGATCCGTAACATCGCGCGCAACCCGGAGTTGGATCCCGCGTCACAGGCCGCACAAGACGCCTGGCGCGTATTCACGGAACTGACGGAGTACCGGCTTTATGAAGATCTGAGGCTGAGCCGATGGGTCAAGCTTCCGAATCTGGAACACGTTGGCTTGCTGCGGGTCGATTACCGCGGACTCAAGGCGCTGTGCCGCGACAATGGGCGCTGGGCGTTTCATCCTTCCGTTTCCAGTGCCGCGCCGGAGGAACGCGAGGTAGTTGCGCGCTCGCTGCTCGACCAATTCCGGCGCAAACGCGCGGTGAGCTGCGCTGTGTTCCGCGAGACGAATCAGCAGCAGTTGCGCCGGCGAGCCGAACAGCATCTGAATGAGTTTTGGGGGCTCGATCCGGACGCCAACGAACTGCGGCCCGCGGAGCGCTTCGTGCGCTTGGGGCGCTCGACGCGCCAGGCCGAAGGATTCAGCCTCGGCGAGCGCAGCCTGATTGGACGCTTCCTTTGCAAGCGGCTGGGCATCGACGCAGCCGACTATTTTGCGTTTCTCGACGCGTTCCTCGGCATGCTGGTGTCGCAGGGTTTTCTCGCGCAGGCCGAACGCGTCGATGACCACTGCTTCTATCAACTGGACTCGGCGCGTCTGGTCTGGTGCGCCGGGGACGGCACGCCACCGCCGCTTGATCCCCTCTACGCGCGCAGGGCGACGGGCGGCCGGTATGTCGAGCTTCCGCCGCCTGTGAATGCGTTTTTCCTGCGTTTCTATCGGGAGCAGGCGGCCACGGTCGCGGCGCTGGAGGCTCGGGAGCACACGGCCCAGGTGGTCAAGCCGGGCGAACGCGAGCGGCGGGAACGCCGCTTTCGCTGGGAAGCAAGTGACAAGAGTAAAGAGGCCGAAGTAGGGCGAAGGCTGCCCTACATGGTTTGTTCGCCGACGATGGAACTGGGCGTCGATATTGCAGACCTGGATCTCGTGCATTTGCGTAACGTCCCGCCGACGCCGGCCAACTACGCGCAGAGAAGCGGACGCGCAGGGCGACAAGGACAGCCGGGACTCGTGTTCACCTATTGTGGAGCGCTTAACAGCCACGACCAGTATTTCTTCCGCAGACGCACCGACATGGTCGCGGGGAGCGTGCGCCCGCCCCGTCTCGATCTGGCGAACGAGGCACTACTACGCGCCCACCTGCATGCGGTGTGGCTGGCACAGGTACGCCTGCCTCTCGGAAAGACAATCGAAGAGGTGATCGACACCGGACGGGACGACCTTTCGTTAAAAGAAAATGCCGCGGGCCAGATTCAGCTTGCGGAAGCGGCGCGCAACGCGGTGCTTGAACAGGCACGCCGCATACTTGCTTCGGACGCCGGCAATCTGGCGTCGGCGCGCTGGTACGGGGATGAGTGGGCGAAAAGCGTGATCGATGATGCGCCGCGCAGATTCAACGAGGCGTTCGAACGGTGGCGAGAGTTGTTCCGAGCTGCTGAGCGGCAGCTCAGAGAGGCGCAGAACGCCCTTCTCCGGGCTCGGAAACCGGACGAGCAGGCCGATGCCAAACGGCGACAGGATGAAGCGATACGCCAGCGCAACCTCCTGCTGCAGATCGATACGAGCCGTGAGGAAAGTGACTTCTATCCCTATCGCTACCTGGCGAGCGAGGGCTTCCTACCTGGCTACAACTTTCCGGCGCTCCCAGTGCGCGCGTGGGTGCCGCGCGAGCAGGGTGAATTTATTTCGCGCCCGCGGTTTCTCGCGCTGCGCGAGTTCGCGCCCGCCAACATTCTGTATCACGAAGGAGCGAAATGGGAGTCGGTCGCGTTCCAGTCGCCGCCCGGTGGCCTCGATGCGCGCCGCAGCCAGCGACGCCTGTGCCGGACCTGCGGGGCTTTCAGCGATGCATCGCTCGATCTCTGTCCCACGTGCAATACTCGGTTCGACGGGCAGAACAGTTTTCTGGCGACGTTGCTTGACATGCCGAACGTACGCACGCGCCGTCGCGAGCGAATCACGTCCGAGGAGGAAGAACGCCGACGGCGTGGGTACCAGCTGGAAACTTGTTTTCAGTTCGCACCGGAGGAAGGCAGGCCGAGAGTCTTGGAAGCGGATGTGGAGTTCGGCGAGTCGCCACTGCTTCGGTTGATTTATGCGCCAGCCGCGACGCTGATGCGCATCAATCATGGCTGGCGTGCGGCCGAACACCAGGGGTTTATAGTCGATTTCGAAAGCGGAGAAGTGCTGATCACGAAAGACGGCGGTAACAGAACACCGCCGCGCCCGCGACGCCCGGAGAGCGTACGCCTTTCGGTTCAGGGCACCCAAAACATCCTTCTCGTGAGGTTCTTAAGGCCTGCGCTGCGAAGCGACCTTGCGACGGAAGCGACACTCCAGTACGCGTTGCAGCGCGGATGCGAGCAGGCGTTTCAGCTCGAGGAGTCAGAACTGGGCGCCGAGCGCATCGGGCGCGACGAACACCGGGCGATCCTGATGTACGAGGCAACGGAAGGCGGAGCGGGCGTGCTTCGCAGGCTGGTCGAAGAAGCCGATGCCGTTTCACGCATCGCGCGTGAGGCGCTCGAACGCTGCCATTTCGATCAGGCGGGCGAAGACCGCAAGCCCGACTGCCAGGCGGCATGCTACGAATGCCTGATGAGCTTCAACAATCAGCAGGAGGCGCTGCTCCTCGACCGCCGACGCGTGCGCCAGACCCTGCTCGACCTCGCGGGCGGTCGAACGCTGCCGCGCGTCGTCGGGCGCGATTGGAACGAGCATTTCGCATGGCTGCGTTCACTGACCGATTCGCGTTCTGAACTCGAACGTCGATTCCTTGATGCGCTCGCGGCGAACCACCACCGTTTGCCCGACGAAGCACAGAAACCAATCGACCAGCCGCGCTGCATTCCAGACTTCTTCTACGTGCCCAATGTCTGTGTATTCTGCGACGGCTCGGTGCACGACGAGCCTGCACAAGCGGCGCGCGACATGGGGACGCGGACGGAATTGGTGAATCGCGGTTATCGAGTGGTAGCTATTCGCTACGACCGCGACCTTCGCCAGCAGATCTCGGAGCACCCGGATTTGTTTGGGCGCGCGTAAGGGGGAAAAGGGCAAGATCAGCTATCCGGCGGCTTTTTTCGGGGTTATCCTTGCCGTTGCAGCACGTTTGGTGTTGCACTATTTTGCCGCGATGAAAGTTGCCGTATCAGCTACCATCGAAGACATCGGTGCCTCTGTTAGCAGGTCGATATTCAAAGCGTTTGCGACGGTCGGACAGCACGTCATACTTGCTGCATGTTTGTTGGGGACCTGAGTTTCGATTCTCGCACGACGGAAGTTAAATAAATCAAGCCGCGGCGAGGAAGGAGGGCCCCGGTGACCAGGATCGCACAGATCAAAGTCCATCCCGTTTCGGTGCCCCTGAAGCGCGCGTTATGGACCGCGCACGAGCGGATCAAGACCGCTTCCCTCATTCTGGTCGAGGTACGGACGGACGATGGACTGACGGGCTATGGCCAGATCCACGGCTCGCCGCTCAAGGACATCTGCGCCTGGGTGGAGCGCTTCGGAGAGGTCGTGAAGGGCATGGATGCATTGGCGCATGTGGCGGTGTGGGAGAAGCTGTTTGCGCTCACTTCGCCGCGTCCCGGCGGGATCGGCGGCCGGGACGGGTTGCCTCCGCCTCTGCCGCGCGCCAGCCGTCCCCAGATCACCGCGGCGATCGGGGGCATCGACATCGCGCTGTGGGATGTGAAGGGCAAGGCCGCCGGCCTGCCGGTCTATCGCCTGCTGGGCGGCGAGAACCGGCCGGTGTTGACCTACGGGACGGGTGGCTACTACGTGGAAGGCGAACCGCTCACCGCCTGCGCCGATGAGCTGGCGCGTTTCGTCGCAAACGGCTACCGCGCGGTCAAGCTCAAGACCGGCGGCGAGAGCATGAGCGAGGAAATCGAACGCGTGCGCGCCACGCGCGGCGCGATCGGCGCGGACATCTTGCTCATGCTCGACATGAACGCCGCGTACGGGGTGCACGATTGCGCCGGGTTTGCGCGGCGGGTCGAGCCGTTCGCGATCCACTGGCTGGAGGAGCCGCTGCATTGGTACCTGCAGCCCGCGGATTACGTGCGGCTCGCCGCCGCAACGTCGATTCCGCTCGCGCACGGCGAGCGCGAGCTGCACCACTACAGCGTGCGCGACTTCCTCGACTGCGGCGCGATCCGCTACGTGCAGTTCGACTCGACGCGCCACGGCGGCTTCACCGAGTCGCTGCGCATCGCGCATCTCGCCGCACAACGCGGAGTCTACGTCGCGCCGCACCACGCGCCCGAGCTGCATGCGCATCTGGTGGCCGCGTTTCCCGACGTGGGATTCGCCGTCGAGTCGCACGGCGACCCGCAACGCGAACCGGTCTCGTTCGGGTTATACAAGGAGCGCGCCGAGGTGCGTGGAAGCTACGTGCACCTGAGCGACAAACCCGGTTTCGGCATCGAGATCGACTGGGATTTCGTGGCGAAGCACCGTGCCTGAACGGCGCGTGATCTGCGCGCCGTCATGCCGGCCTTCACCGCAAAGGCCCGGGGTTCTCAGGACTCGAAAAACTCGCGGACCTTGTCCATCCAGGACTTGGCGCGGGGGTTGTGCCGGCCGGCGCCTTTCTGGTTGATCGCCTCGAGCTCGAGCAGCAGCTCTTTCTGGCGCGGCGTGAGGTTGACCGGCGTCTCGACCACGAAGTGACACAGCAGGTCGCCGGGGTGGCTCGAGCGGATGCCGCGCAGGCCCTTGCCGCGCAGGCGGAACACCTGGCCGGTCTGCGTGCCGCCCGGGATCTTGATTTTCGCATGGCCGTCGAGCGTGGGAATGTCGATCTCGCCGCCCAAGGCCGCGGCGGTGATGCTGATCGGCATCTCGCAATGCAGATCGTTGTGGTCGCGCGTGAACACCTGGTGAGGGGCGATGTGGATCACGACGTAGAGATCGCCGGACGGGCCGCCGTTGACGCCCGCTTCGCCCTCGCCCGCGAGGCGGATGCGGTCGCCCTCGTCCACGCCCGCGGGAATCTTGACCGACAGCGTCTTGTACTGCTTGACGCGGCCTGCGCCGTGACACGCCGGGCACGGAGCGGTTACGACCCTGCCGCCGCCGTGGCATTTCGGGCAGGTCTGCTGGATCGAGAAAAACCCCTGCTGCATCCGCACCTGGCCGTGCCCGTGGCAGGTCGGGCAGACGGTGGGCGAAGTGCCCGGCCGCGCGCCGCTGCCGTGACAGGTGTCGCATTCCACCATCGCCGGGATGCGGATACGCGTCTCCGTGCCGCGCGCCGCGTCCTCGAGCGGGATTTCGAGGTTGTAGCGCAGGTCCGCGCCGCGGAACACGCCGGAGCGCGAACGGCTGCCGCCGAAGATGTCGTTGAAAATGTCTCCGAAAGCGTCGGCGAAATTGCCGAAGCCCGCCCCGCCGAACCCGCCCGCGCCCGCCGCCGCAGCGGTGGGGTCGACCCCGGCGTGACCGAACTGGTCATACGCCGCCCGCTTGTCCGCATCGGACAGGATTTCGTAGGCCTCCTTGGCTTCCTTGAAGTGCTCCTCGGCTTTGGGGTTGTCGGGGTTGCGGTCGGGATGGTACTTCATGGCGAGCTTGCGGTACGCCTTCTTGATGTCTTCCTCTGAGGCGTCCCGGTTT
>JACQGO010000012.1 GCA_016199485.1 Betaproteobacteria bacterium | reverse complement strand
CCATGATTCCATTGAACTCGAGAGAAAAGGGGTGGCGACGGTCACCGTCGTCACCGATGTCTTTCTCGATCTCGGCAAGGAAGTGGCGACCGCCCTGGGATCGCCAGATGTCCGGGTAAGCGTCATTCCCCGCGCCGTGGGCGAATTGAAGGAAGCGGGGGTCAGGGAAACAGCCAGGAACGCGTTCCAGGACATCGTGGAGCGGCTTTTTGCCCCAAGGGAGCAAAGCTCGGAAGTCTCCGACAACCGCGTCCCGAGAGTCCTGGAGGTTTCCGGGTCCTGGGACAAAGTCAACGATTATTTCTACCGACAGGGGTGGACCGATGGCTTGCCCATCGTGCCCCCGGTCTACGAAAAGGTGGAGCGGCTGCTGGCGCTTGCCCCGGAGGCGCCGGAGGCCGTGGTCGGCGTTGTCGCGCCCACGATGGGCATCGCGACCGTCGAGAAAATTGCAGTCAATGCGGTGATGGCGGGTTGCGAGCCCCGCTATTTTCCGGTCGTGCTGGCAGCGGTAAAGGCGGTATGCCGTCCGGAGTTCAACCTTCTTCCCATGCAGGCGACCACCAATCCGGTTACCCCGATGATCATCGTGAACGGCCCTGTCGTGAAGCAGCTTCATTTGAACGCCGGCTACAACGTCCTCGGGCAGGGATGGAGAGCCAACGCAACGATAGGCCGCGCGCTCAGGTTCGTTCTCACCAACATCGGGGGCGGCGTCCCGGGAAAAGTGGACAAGGCGTGCCACGGGCAGCCGGGCAAGTTTTCCCTGTGCATTGCGGAGAATGAAGACGCGAACCCGTGGGAACCCTTTCACGTCGAAAGAGGATTTTCTGCGCAGGACAGCACGGTTTCCGTGATCGGCGTGGCCGGAACGCAGGACATCATTCATTACGCCAGAACGAGCGCGCAGAAAGTCCTCGACACCATCATCCGTGCGATACCGCGGGAGGGCCACAAGAACCTTTATTCCGGAGGAGAGCCTTTGTTGGTTCTCGGTCCCGAGCAGGCGGCGATCCTGGGCGCGGAAGGATTGTCCAAGAGGGAGATCAAGCGGATTATCTTTCAGGGCACGCAGGTCCCCGTCACCCTGTTCCATCCTGAAACCGTGGATTTCATAAGGAGAAGGAGACCCGGGGTGTTTGCGGGGGACCGCGAAACAAAAGAGATACCGATCGCCGAGCGTGAAGAGGACATACAGATCATCGTGGCAGGCGGGCCGGGAAACCACACGGTCTTCATGCCTACTTGGGGCGATACGCGCTGCGTCACTGTAAGGGTCTGACAGGAGGGAGTTACATGAAGTTGAAAGATTTCGGCGCGCTGATTCTTCTTCCAGTCCTTTCTCTCGGCCTATGCGCCGCGCCGGGCGTCGCACAGGAAAGGCAGGCCTATCCGTCGCGGCCGGTGCGTTTCATCATACCCTTCCCGCCCTCAGGAGGCACCGACATCGTCGGGCGCATGATCGCGCAGAAATTCGCCGAGCAGCTGGGCCAGCCGTTTGTCATCGACAACCGGCCGGGCGCCGCGGGCACGCTGGGCGCGAGTATCGCAGCGAAGGCCGCCGCAGATGGATACACGATGGTGATGGTCACCGCCTCGTTCTCGATCAGCGCCAGCTTTTACAGGAACCTGCCGTACGATCCCGTCAAGGATTTCGACGCCGTGGGCCTCGTCGCGTCCCAGCCGGCGGTGCTGGTGACGCATCCATCGGTGCCGGCGAGTTCGGTCAAGGAGCTGATCGCGCTGGCCAGGGCGAATCCCGGCAAGCTCAATTATGCTTCGGGCGGCGCGGGTGGAATCAATCACCTTGCCGCCGAGATGTTGAAAAGCATGACGGGGATACGCATCGTCCATATCCCATACAAGGGTCTCGGTCCCGCGCTGACGGCGCTGCTCGCCGGAGAAGTTCAGCTCATGATTGCCACGCTGGGATCGAGCCTGCCGCACATTCGCAGCGGCAAGCTCAGGGCGCTCGCTCTTGCGGGCGCAAAGCGCTCGTCCTCCGCGCCCGACCTGGCGACCCTGGCCGAGTCCGGCGTTGCGGGATACGAGGTGGATAACTGGTATGGCGTTCTCGTGCCCCGGGGCACGCCGCGAGGCATCATCGGCGTGCTCAACAAGCGGATCGTGGCCATCGTGGGCAGCGAAGACGTTCGCGAGCGGTTCGCGGCGCTGGGATTCGAGACCGCCGCCTCGACCCCCGTGCGGTTCGCGGACTACCTCAAGTCCGAAATCGCAAAATGGGCTCGCGCGATGAAGGACGCCGGCGTCACTCCGGGTTGACGGCGCGAATTTTCGCGATTGCTGCTGCCGGGGACAACGGGCGGGACCGGTTGATGTAGATCAATACGCGCGCCAGCGGTTCTGTTACTTTTCCGGTTGCCCGGGAACCGGGACACCGTCGCCGGGTGCAGGCAAGCCTGGAAGGCCGCATGGGTTAATCGCGGTTCAATGATCAAGGAGCCGATATGAGGTCGATCACGATCGCGGTGGCCGCCGCCTTCGCAATTGTCGTGTCGGGCACGGTGGGCGCGTCCGAGGACTTGGCGAAGAGCAGCGGCTGCATGGCGTGTCATGCAATGGATGCCAAGAAGATGGGCCCGTCGTTCAAGGACGTCTCCGCCAAGTACAAGGGTAAATCCGACGCCGCGTCGGTGCTCGCCGCAAAGCTGAATGAAGCCAAGGGGCACCTGAAGGTCAAGGCCGGCGCGGGCGATGTGGGAACCCTGGTCAAGTGGATGCTCTCGCTGTAACGAGCGCGCGTTCAGCGCGATCAAAGAAAGCCGGCGCATGCCGGCTTTCTTTTTGGCTGAAGCGCGCGGGATACCGCAGTACCCGGACCGCATGTTACGACGAGGAGTAAGACTGCGGGTTCCGGTAGGCGTACCTCGCAGTGGCGTTTCCACGCCGACGGCAGGAAGGCCGGAGCGTGCCCGCGCGGTCAGCTGCGGGCGCTTGCGAGGTCGAGATCGGATGCGTACGGTTCCGCTGGCGCGTGGAACGGCACGGGTCCATCGGGTTCTCCCCGGATGAACTGGTGCACGAACGGGTCCTTCGAGACCTTCACATCCGCAGCGCTTCCTTCGGCGACGACCACGCCGTCGGCGATGAAGTAGACGTAGTCGACGATCTTCAGCGCCTCCACCGCGTCGTACGAGACCACGATCGAGGTCACGCCCAGCGCGTCGTTGAGACGGCGGATGAGGTTGCCGATCACGTTGCAGGATATCGGATCAAGCCCCGCAAACGGCTCGTCG
Organism: Betaproteobacteria bacterium; assembly: GCA_016199485.1. Taxonomy (GTDB): domain Bacteria; phylum Pseudomonadota; class Gammaproteobacteria; order Burkholderiales; family SG8-41; genus JACQGO01. The sequence goes on along the minus strand of JACQGO010000012.1, from coordinate 2,751 downwards.
TACATGATGAGCATCGGGTCAAGCGCGATCGCGCGGGCGAGCCCTACGCGCCGTGTCATCCCGCCCGAAAGCTCGACCGGCATCAGCCGCGCCGCGCCGCGCAATCCCACCGCGTTCAGTTTCATCAGCACGAGGTCGCTGATGATGTCCTCCGGCAGGTCGGTCTTCTCGCGCATCGGAAACGCGATGTTCTCGAACGTCGCGAGGTCGGTGAACAGACCGTTTTGCTGGAACTGCATCCCCATCTTGCGCCGCAGCTCGAAGAGGGCCCTGCGGTTGAGCTCATGGACGACCTCGCCCATGACCGTCACTTGCCCGCGCGCGGGCCTGAGCTGCCCTCCGATCAGCCGCAACAGGGTGGTCTTGCCGCAGCCGCTGCTGCCCATGATGCCGACCACTTTCCCGCGCGGGATTGCGAGGTTGATTCCCTTCAAGACCTCGTTCTCGGCGTACGAGAACGCGAGGTCCGTGATCTCCACGACGTTTTCGTTTGACATGATGTGTTCGAGGCCCTTCCCCACGGCGAAGTTTAAGCCGAATTCGGGCGTCGGGCCAAGCCGGGGCTGCGAAAAGGGAAAGTTTGCGTGCTACGCGACGCACGCCGCTTCGCGCGTGACCGACCGCGTGTTTCCGAACGAGGGAACGTAGACCGAGTGCGTGCCGGGACCGCCGGCGACGATGATCCCGATCTCCTCGGAGCGGGTGGAGATCGGCAGCAGGGTCTCCGGCCCGATTTCGCCGAGTTCCGCGCGGCGCGCGTTCTGCGTGCGCATGAAGTCTTTGGCGGCCATACGGCACGCGGCCATCTTCGAGTCCTCCCACAGCCGGCGCTTGACCTCGGCTTTGGAGAGTCCGTCGCGTTTGAGAATCTGCGCGTGCTCCGGGGAGAGCACGATCCACGGCTCACCGCCGATCCAGTAGTCGTTGCTGGGCGCGTGCGCCATCGAATCCGCGATCACCCGCAGCAGATCCCCGGCGTCCTTGGCGTGGGTGTTCATGTTCAGCGTGCCCGAGGCGCCGACCACCGTCACCGTGCTCGCCTGGGGCGGGAAGCCGCGCTCGACGTGCAGCGGCTCCCACGGGTTCTCGGCTTCGTTCTCGGCGCAGCAAAAACTGTATTTGCCGGGCTGGCCCTGGGTGGCGCGGTCCATCTCGCCGGGGAGCGCCCCGCCCACGTTCTGCAGGATGAGCCGCAGCGCCCGGCCCAGCGTCGCGTTCGCCCACGCCCCCTGCCCGAGGCAGTTGATGCCGCTGTTAAGCGCGAGCCGCCGGGCAATCGGCCCGTTGACGATCAGCCACACCGCGGCGGGGTTGGTGGTGGCCTGGATGCCCTGCAGGTTGAATTGGGACGCGGTAATCGCCTCGGTCGCGGCGATGAGCAGCGGCAGGCAGCCGGGAGGGCAGCCCGCGAGCACGGCGTTGATCGCAATGCGCTCGACCGTGGCCGCGCCGAAGCCCGGCGCGACCGTGGCCACGATCTCCTCGCGCGCCCGCAGGGTGTGGCGCAGCATGCGCTCGACGCGCTCGACGGTGGGCGGTACCACCGGCAACCCGTCGCCCCAGCGCCGTTCGCGGTAGAGCTCGTTGACGGCGTCGAAGTCGTCGGGCGCTTCAATGAGCGTGGTGCGCCCGGCGCGAACGGGGCCTCCGGGAGCGGACGATGAGTTGTCGGTCATTGCGGTCTGCAGGTTACTTGGAAATACGGGTTATTACGTGATCAATCCGCGGCAGGCCGTCTCTCAATCGAGCTTGATCCCGGCTTCCTTTACCAACTTGGTCCACTTGATGATTTCTTCCGAGATCGTTCTCGCGAACTGCTCCGGCGATTCGCCGACGACCTCACCGCCATCGACCGTCAATCGCTCCTCGACATCCCGGCTGCGGACGATGCCCGCGATTTCCCTGTTAAGCCTGTCTATGATCGGGCGCGGGGTACCCGCCGGTACCAGCACGCCATACCATGGCCGTACCTCGTAGCCGGGAATGGTTTCCGCAATCGAGGGGATATCGGGTAGAGAGCGGGAACGCCTCGCGGTGGTTACCGCGACTCCGTGCAGTTTGCCGGCCTTGACATGCGGCATTGCCGCTACGGTGCTCGTGAAGTTGAACGCCACCTGCCCGCTCAGCAGGCCCGTGAGCGCGGGCCCAGCGCCCTTGTACGGAACGTGCACCGCATTGGTTGCCGTCATCACCTTGAGGAGCTCGCCTGCAAGATGCGCTACGCCGCCGGCCCCTCCTGATGCAAAGCTCAGCTTCCCGGGGCGCGCGCGGGCGAGGGCGACGAGATCGGGCACGGTCTTGACGCCGAGCGATGGATGCACCACGAGCAGCAGCGGCGCGGCCACGGTCAGGTTGACGGGAGAAAAATCCTTCCTGGGATCGTACGGCAGCCTGGCATACAGCGCCGGGTTGCTCGTCAGTACCCCGGCGTTGCCGAGGAACAGGGTGTATCCGTCAGGCACCGCGCGGGCCGCGAGTTCCGCGCCGATCACGCCGTTCGCCCCGCCCCGGTTATCGATGACGACCTGCTGGCCCCAGCGTTCCGTGAGCTTGTGTCCCAACAGTCGGGCGATGATGTCGGTGGGGCCGCCCGGCGCGTAGGGGACGATGAACCGTATGGGTTTGCTCGGATAGCCCCGGGCTGCCGGCGGTTCCTGTGCGATTGCGGTCCCCGTTCCGATGACGAGAATGCAGAATGCGACAACTGCCGAATTGAGCACTGCTCCTCCTGCGGTAACTGGTTTCGCGTTT
>JACQGO010000017.1 GCA_016199485.1 Betaproteobacteria bacterium | reverse complement strand
CCGGTTGATCGTCTGTATGGTGTACTCGCCCGCGCCGTCCGACTCCCAGCGCACGCCGTGCTCCGCGGTGAGCCCGGCGCGCCGTGTCACCAGCGTCACCCGCTCGGCGACGATGAACGACGAATAGAAGCCCACCCCGAACTGGCCGATGAGGTGCGCATCCTTCTCCTGGTCGCCGGTAAGCTGCCGCAGGAACTCGCGCGTCCCGGACCTGGCGATGGTGCCGATGTGCTCGATCACCTCCTGGCGCGACATCCCGATGCCGTTGTCCGAGACCGTGACCGTGCGCGCGCTCCTGTCGTAGCTCACGCGGATCCTCAGATCGGGGTCGTTTTCGTAGAGCGCCTTGTCGGTGAGCGCCTCGAAACGCAGCCGGTCGCACGCGTCGGAGGCGTTGGAGACCAGCTCGCGCAGGAAGATCTCGCGGTTGCTGTACAGCGAATGGATCATCAGGTCGAGGAGCTGCTTCACCTCGGCCTGGAATCCCAGCGTTTCGGTGGTGGGTGTTTCCGTCATCGCGTTCTGCCTCCTGAGTCGGGGTAAGGCGAGAAATTCTATCTTCAAGCGCGGCAACGCGCGATAAGTTGGCTTTTTGTCCCTTGTGCCGGTAACATTGTTGAACCTTACGAAACCGGATGACAATCCGGTTTCGCTCGACGCTCCCCTCTCCCCTCGGGAGAGGGGTTGGGGGTGAGGGTCGAGCAATGTAACGCAGTTACGTAAAGCTCGATAGCCGCTGAAACCCAACGACATTTTGACCGGAAGGAGGCTCCCTTGTATCCCGCCCGATCGTTCACTGCCGCGTTGTTCGGTTTCGGACTGCTTGCCGCCGCCGCGCACGCGCAGCAGCAAGTGGTGATCGTCACCTCGTTTCCCAAGGAGCTGACCGCCGCCTACAAGAAGGCGTTCGAGGCGCGCAACCCCGGGATCAACGTCGAGATTCTCAACAAGCCGACGCCCGCGGGCCTTGCCTACGTGCGCGAGGCCCCTCCCGCCAACAAGCCCGACGTGTTCTGGGCCTCCGCCCCGGACGCTTTCGAGGTGATGGCGCGGGAAAACCTGCTCGCCAGGGCGACCGACCTCGCGAACCCCGCGGTGCCCAGGAAAATCGGCAACTATCCGATCAACGACCCCAAGGGCTATTACCTGGGTCAGGCGCTCGCCGGCTACGGCATCATGTGGAACACGCGCTACATGAAGGCGAACAAGCTGCCCGAGCCGAGGGAGTGGGTCGATCTGGTGAAGCCGGTGTATTCGGGTCACGTCGCGATGTCCTCGCCTTCGCGCTCGGGCACGACGCACCTCACCGTCGAGACCATCCTGCAGGGCGAAGGCTGGACGAAGGGCTGGCGCCAGATGCTGATGATCGCCGGCAACAGCGCGGCGATCACCGAGCGCAGCTTCGGCGTGCCGGACGGCGTCAACAACGGACAATACGGCCTGGGGCTCGTGATCGACTTCTTCGGGCTGGCGGCGATCGCTTCGGGTTTCCCGGCCGGCTTCGTCTATCCGTCGATGACCGCGATCGTGCCCGCCAACATCGGGCTGATCGCCGGGGCCCGGAATGCCGCGAACGCGCGCAGGTTCATCGCGTTCACTCTGTCGCCCGAAGGCCAGGAGCTGCTGTTCGATCCCAAGATCAGCCGGCTGCCCGTGGTGCCGGGCGTCTACGCGAAGGCGCCCAAGGGCTTTCCCAATCCCTTTGCGGGCACCATCAAGCCCAAGGTGAACTTCGACTCGGAGCTGTCGGAATCGCGCTATTACCTGGTGAGCGCGATGTTCGACCAGACGATCACTTTCCGCCACAAGGAACTCGTCGCGGCGACCCGGGCGATACACGAGGCGGCAGCCAGGCTCGCCGGGAAGCCCAACGCCCGGGCGCAGAAACTGCTCGACGAGGCGCGCCAGTACGCCTACACGCCGGTGGTCTCCGAAGACAAGGCGAAAGACAAGGAATTTCTCGGGATCTTCCGCGCCACCAAGCGCGACGCGGCCAAGGTCAAGAAGATGACCGTGCTCGAGGAATACTGGAACAGCGAAGCGCGCAAGAATTACGCGAAGGCGGTCGAGATCGCGAAGCAGGCCACGGCGCTGGCGAAATGAACCGCCGATGAACGGACGCGAAGAGTCCGCAGACCTGCGTCAAGTGCGGCACGCGGCGCGGTGAGGATCGCACAGGGAGCCGAACCGGCAACGAAGCAGCGCCCAGCAACCTGATGCAAAAGCCCCGGCGGAGTGTCTCACTGTCATTCCCGCGAAAGCGTGAATCCAGAGGAGTTTGATTTCTTTGCGAGCGCGTTTCTGGACTCCCGCCCCCGATTTAAATATTCGACGGCAGGCTTTCGCGGGAGTGACGAACGCTTTTGCGTCAACCCGCCGGGTATCGGCCCCGATCGGCGTTTGTCCGCGGTTCCCGCTCCCCCATGATCTCCCGGTTCAGTCTCGCCCAGGCAACGATCGCGCTCGCCATCGCGGCCTTCCTGGCCGTGTTCCTGCTCATTCCCGTCGCGACGGTGATCTACGTCGCGTTCACCAACCCCGACGGCAGCCTCACGCTCTCGCACCTGTTCTCGTTTTTCCAGCTGTCGCTGATGCGCGAATCGTTCTGGAACAGCCTGATCGTTGCGTTCGCCTCGGTGGTGATCGCGTCGCTCATCGCGCTGCCGCTCGCGTATTTCACGGTGCGCTTCCAGTTCCGCGGTGCGCTGCTGATCCAGACGCTCGGCGTGCTGCCGCTGGTGATGCCGCCGTTCGTGGGCGCGGTGGCGATGCAGCTCATCTTCGGGCGCAGCGGCTCGTTGAACCTCCTGCTCGGCGAATGGTTCGGCATCAATCTCCCGATCATGGAGGGGCTGAACGGCGTGATCTTCGTCGAGGCGCTGCACTACTTCCCGTTCATCCTGCTCAACCTCACGGTGGCGCTCGCCAACATCGACAGCGCGATGGAGGAGTCGGCGCAGAACCTCGGTGCCAGCGGCTTCCGCCTGTTCCGCCGCATCGTGTTTCCGCTGGCGATGCCGGGCTACGTCGCGGGGGCGTCGCTGGTGTTCATCAAGGTGTTCGACGACCTCGGCACCCCGCTCGTGCTCAACGTCACCAACATGCTCGCGCCGCAGGCGTATCTCAGGATCACCTCGATCGGCATCGAGGATCCGGTCGGCTACGTGATCAGCGTGCTGATGGTGGCATTCTCGCTGCTCGCGCTGTGGGCGTCCGCGCTGGTGCTGAAAAACCGCGAGTACGCGACCCTGCAGCGCGGCGGCTCCACGCTCGCCAGGCGCCGTCTCACGCCGTGGCAGGCGGTGCTCGCCTACGGCTGGATCGTCCTGGTGCTCGCGCTCGTGCTCGCCCCGCACGCCGGCATCCTGCTGCTCTCGGTCACGCGGGTCTGGAGCTACTCGGTGCTGCCCGAAATGTACACGCTGGCGAATTACGTCACGGTGTTCGAGGACTCGCCGCGCATGATCGCGAACACCGCCCTCTACGCCGGGGCGGCCGCCGCCCTCGACGTCGTGCTCGGCACCGGCATCGCCTACCTCATCCTGCGCACGCGGCTTCCGGGCCGGCAGTTGCTCGACTTCATGGCGAGCGCGGCGCTGGCGATTCCCGGGGTGGTGCTCGGCATCGGGTATCTGCGCACCTTCAGGGGCATCGAACTGCCGTTCATGGGCGAGCCGCTCACTTCCTCGTGGATCATCATCATGTTCGCATACGTGGTCCGGCGGCTGCCCTACGCGCTGCGCTCGTGCATGGCGGCGCTCACGCAGCTGCACGTCTCGCTGGAGGAGGCGGCGGAGAACCTCGGCGCCAACAAGCGGCGCACGGTGGCGCGCATCGTCGTGCCGCTGATGGCGGGCGGCATTCTCGCCGGCTTCGTCACCAGCTTCATCACCGCGGCGGTGGAGCTCTCCGCCACCATCATGCTCGTCACTTCCCAGGACGACGCGCCGATGTCGTACGGCATCTATCTCTACATGCAGAGCATCGCCGGGCGCGGGCCGGGCGCGGCGCTCGGCGTCATCGCAGTCGCGCTGGTCGCGCTCGGTACCTATTTCTCCAACCGGGTGCTCAAAGCGCGCGCCGCCGAGCTGGAGGCGAGACTCTAGAAATATCGGGTCGGGAACATGCAAACCAAGGTCAGGGTAGAGATCGAGAACGTGAGCCTCTCCTACGGCAGGGTCGAGGTGCTGCGCGAGGTGAGCCTCACCGCCGAGCCCGGCGAGTTCTTCGCGCTGCTCGGCCCGTCGGGATCCGGAAAATCGACGCTGCTCAGGCTCGTCGCCGGATTTACCCAGGCGCAGTCGGGCAGGGTTCTCATCGGGGGGGAAGACGTCACGCGCGTGCCGCCGTGGAAGCGCAACCTCGGCATGGTGTTCCAGAACTACTCGCTGTGGCCGCACATGACGGTCGCGGAGAACGTCGCGTTCGGGCTCGAAGAGCGCAGGCTGCCGAGGGACGTGATCCGCGACAAGGTTACCGCGGCGCTCGGACTTGTGGGGCTCGCGGAGTTCGGCGGGCGCCGTCCCAACCAGCTCTCCGGCGGCCAGCAGCAGCGCGTCGCGCTCGCCCGCACCATCGCGATCGAGCCCAAGGTGCTGCTGCTCGACGAGCCGCTGTCCAATCTCGACGCCAAGCTGCGCGTCCACATGCGTGGGGAGATCCTCGCGCTGCAGCGCAAGCTCGGCATCACCACCATTTTCGTCACCCACGACCAGGAGGAAGCGCTGTCGATCTCGGACCGCGTCGCGGTGCTGGAAGCCGGCGTGATCCAGCAGGTCGGCACCCCGATGGAGCTGTTCGACCGCCCCGCGAACCGCTTTATCGCGAACTTCGTCGGCACGGTCAACCTGCTCGCGGGAACAGTGGAGCCGGCGCCGCAGGGCGCGGTATTCGAATCGCCGCTGACGGGAAGAATCACGCTCGCGGCACCGCCGGCGCGGGCCGGCGCAGTGCAAATCGCCGTGCGTCCGCACGCGCTTGCGCTCGCGGCGCCGGGCGCGGCTCCCGATCCTGCCCGGATCTGGGTCGACGGTATCGTGGCCGAGCGCGAGTTCCTGGGAGAATTCGTGCGTTACCGGATCAGGGCGGGAGACGCCGACCTGATCGCCGACCAGCCGCATCTTGCGGGCGAGCCCGGATTTGCGCCGGGCAACGCGGTCAAGGTGGGGATCAACCCCGCGCAGGTGAAGATGCTCGGCGCGTGAGGCGGACCTCGCCCGTGCCGGGCGCAGCGTTCAGCGGCCGGTGTTCGGGCGCGCGGCAAACAGCACCGGGACGCCCGCGAGGAGCACGCCGATGCCGAGCAGCGCGCCTGCGCTTCCCGGATCGAAGCTCGCCGCGTAGTCGAAGCTCGCGTGCAGCATGTAGGCCGAGGTCGCGCAGAACAGCACCGGCGTCAGCGGGTACAGCGGCACGCGGAAGGCGTCGTTGTTGACCGGCGTTTGCCGCCGCAGGATGAACAGCGACACGCCGATCAGCAGGAAAAACAGCCAGAACGCAGGCGCCGTGTACGCCGCCATGGTCTGGAACCCGTCCGGTGTGAACGAGGCGAGCGCCACCAGCACCAGCGAGATGATGCCCTGCACCAGCAGCGCGTTCACGGGGGAAGCCGCGCGCTCATCCCACCTGCCGAGGTAGCGGAACACCGCGAAATCGCGCCCGACCGCGTAGTTGGTGCGCGCGCCGGTGAACACCGTGGCGTTCACCGTCGAAGTCGCGGCAGCCATCACCAGGAAGCTCAGCACCACTGCGCCGCTCTCGCCCAGGGTGACCTTCATCAGGTCCGCCGCGACCACCTTCGATTCGCGCATGCCGGCGAGCCCGAGCGCGTTCAGGTACGCGTAGTTGAGCAGCAGGTAGAGCACCGTGATGATGACGATCCCGATGAGCAGCGCGCGCACGATGTTGCGCCGCGCGTCGCGTACTTCCGCGGTGAGATACGCCGCCTCGTTCCATCCGCCGTAGGTAAGCAGGATCAGGATCATCGCCAGCCCCGAGAACATCGGGGTGCCCGCCGCCTGCGTGGCAACGCGTTCAGGCGCTCCCGGCGCGATCAGCAGGCCGGCGACCACCACCAGCAGGATGCCCAGAGCGAGCGCGGTAGTGAGCAGGTTCTGCACCCACTTGCTCTGGCGGGTGCCGGCCACGTTGAGCGCGGTGAGCACGATCACCAGCAGCCCCGCGTGGATCGCCGAGCCGCCCTGGCCGAGCGGCAGCAGCACCGACGCGTAGTCGCCGAACACGAACGCGATCCCGGCGATCGCCCCGGTCTGCACCACCGTCATGCGCGTCCATGCGAACAGGAATGCGACCGCCCTGCCGTAGGCGCGGTTGAGAAAATAGTATTCGCCGCCCGCGTTGGGATAGGCGCTGCCGAGCTCGGCGTAACACAGCGCGCCCACCAGCGAAATCGCGCCGCCCGCGAGCCACAGCAGGAAGAACATGGTCTCGCTGCCGACGTTGCCCGCGACGATCGAGGGCGCCTTGAAGATGCCGGCGCCGATGACGATGCCGACGATCATCGCCACCGCGTCGGCGGTCGAGAGAGTGGGCCGCGGCTGGGCGGCCGCCGTGCCGTGGTCCGCCATCGCGCTCACCTTGCGGCGAGCGGCAACGGCGCAAGCCCGCTCGTTTGCATCTCACCAAACACGGTCTGCTTCGCGCTCCACGGCACCTGATACTGCTTTGCACCTTCGCCTATCGTCACGGTGCCCTCGATGGCGCCGCTCCTGGCCCGCCCGCGGAAGTTGTGCCGCAGCATCGCGCCATCGACCCTCGCGGTGAGCGTGAAGCTGATCTGCTCGCCCGAGAGCCTTCCTCCCTGGAGTTTCACCGTCTGGCTGCCGACGCGCGCGGTGCCGTCGATCTTCTGGAACGTCTGCCGCAACTCGAACTCGTACGGCGCCGGCTTCCCGCGGAGCGCGAGCTGCGACTGCCACTTGCCCGCAACCCGGGCCGGCACGATCCACAGGTAAACATAGCTCTTCCCGGGATCGCCGACCTCTTTTTCCGGCACGATCATCGTCTTCTCTTCGTCCGGATACCACTCGTCCATATGGTAGTCGTGCGCCACCACCCGCGTGCCGGGCCGCAGGGCGAAGATCTTCGGGCGCAGCTTGAGATTCATCTCCGGCAGCAGGTAGCTCGTGATCACGGTGGCCGCGCTGAGATCGGTCTCGAACAGGTTCCGCTCGTAGAACATCGCGCGGTCGGCGACTCCTTCCTTGCGCGCGGCTTCCCGCGACATCTTGAGCAGATCGGGATCGAGGTCCACGCCGAAGCCGCGCGCGCCGAATTTCTTCGCCGCGGTGATCACGATGCGGCCGTCCCCGGAGCCGAGATCGATGATGTAGTCGTTGGGGCCGACCTTCGCCATGCGCAGCATCTCCTCGACCACGATCTGCGGCGTGGGCACGTAGACCACGTCGCCCCTGCCTTCCTGCGCGAGCGCCGGCGTAATGGCGGCGAGCCACGCCAGCACCCAGTTGAGCACGATTTTCATACTTGTCTCCTTTACTACCGTGTATCGTATGCGACGTTTTCCGCCGGGTGTCGCATTATCCCGGTCTCCATGCTGCCGCGCCCGACCCGCCTCGCGCGCCACGCGAGCTCCGCCTCCACCGCGCCGGAGAGTTTCACGCTCCCCGTGATCGCATCGCCCGCGATGCGCCCGGCATAGCGCTGCCTCAGCGCGCGGCCCTGGAACTCGCCCGCGATCGTGATGCTGACCCGGTCTCCGGTGAGCCTGGCGCCGTCCAGGCGCGCGCTGCTTCCCGCGATGAGCGCCGAGCCCGACAGCGCCTGGAACTTCTGCGCCAGCGCGAGCTCGTGCGTGTGTGCCGCGCCCGCCAGCGGCAGTTGCCACTGCCATCGGCCGGCGGCGTTCGCCGGCACGATCCACAGGAAGATCTCGCTCGACGGCGGCCCGTACGACTTGTCCGGCACCGGAAGCGTCAGCTGCGCGTCGGGCTGCCATTCGCCCATGTTGAAATCATGCGACACGACGCGCGTGCCGGGCTTGAGCTCGGCCAAGAGCCTGGGCCTCAGTTGCAGGTTGATGCTGGACAGCAGGTACATGGTGAGCACGGTCGCCCTGCTGATGTCGGTATCGAAAAGGTTGCGCGGGTAGAACGCCACCCTGCCGGCCACGCCCTGGCGCTCCGCCTCGCGCCGCGCCGTGTGCACCAGGTTCTCGTCGAGATCGACGCCGAACCCCTGCGCGCCGCGGCGCTTCGCCGCGGTGATCACGATGCGGCCATCCCCGGAACCGAGATCGATCACGTAGTCGCCGGGGCCTACCTTCGCGATCTCGAGCATCGCCTCGACCACGTTCCAGGGCGTCGGCACGTACGGCACATCGCTCCGCTGCTGCGCGGGCGCGCCGCACGCGGCGGCGAGCACGAACGCGAGCGCCGCTCGCGCCGCGAGCCTTCGCAGGGCGTGCCGGGCCGGTTCCAGGGCGCGCTCCACGTTCATTTGCGCACCGCACGCCACGGAATGACGGTCTGCGCGCTGCCCACGCCGCGGCGGATCTCGCCCTGCATCGAGCCTCCGTCCACCGTTCCCTCGAAATACAGGCTCGCCTCCTCGGCCCCGGTGTAGTCGACGATCACGAAGCTGATCCGTTCGCCGGAGAGCCTGGGTTCCCACACGGGGGCGTGCTTGCCGTCGATGGTAGCGACGCCGTCGATCTCCTGGAATTTCTGCCTGAACTCGATCTCGAAGCCGCGCTCGCCGGCGGGAAGCGCGATCGCCGCCCGCCAGCGTCCCGCCACCTGAGCGGGAACAATCCACAGGAAGACGTTCTTGCGCAGATACGCCTTGCGGTCGGGCTGCCATTCGCCCAGGTCGAAATCGTGAGACACGATGCGCGTGCCGGGCTTCAGCTCCGCGAGCAGCCGCGGACGCAGCTTGAGGTTGACCGATGGCAGCAGATACATCGTGAGCACCGTGGCCGGGCGGATGTCGGTCTCGAACAGATTGCGCCGGACGAAGCGCACGCGCTCCGCGACGCCCGCGCTGCGCGCGTTCTCTTCGCCCTCCGCGACGCGCTCCGGATCGAGGTCGACGCCGAGCCCGCGCGCGCCGAACTTCTGCGCTGCGGTGACCGGAATGCGGCCGTCTCCCGAACCGAGATCGATCACGTAATCGCCGGGGCCGACATTCGCGATCCTCAGCATCTCGTCCACCACCACCTGCGGCGTCGGCACGTACGGCACGTCATATCTCGGCTCGGCCGCGAGCGCACCGCCGGCAAGCGCCGCTGCGAGCATCACGAGCAGCCCCGGGTGTCGTCCCATCGCGAGCTATCCCCTCCCGGGCGCGTCGATCCGCGTCGCGCGCCAGCGGTTCCCGACCTGTGCCGATCCGAGCCCGGAGCGCACGGTGCCTTTCATCGTGCGGCCCGCGACGCTGTGGTTGTTTGAAACCGCGTCTACTGCCACGGCGAGCGCACCGGTGCCGAGGCGTGCTGCGGCTCACGAAGCTCGGTGCGCGCCGCCTCCCACCGGGCATTGCTTACCGCCGGACCGTTCGACACGCGCACTTTGCCGGTGATCTCGTGGCCGAAGATGCGCCCCGAAAACCCGTGTCTCAGCCGCGTGCCGCCGATGTCGAGCACGGCCGCGAAGCTGATCTCTTCACCGGTGAGCCTGGCGTCCTGCAGCGCCGCCACGCGCCCGTCCACTTTGAGGCTGCCGCTGATTTTCTGGAAGCGCTGGTCGAGCTCGAGCTCGTAGTCACGGTTCGCCCCGGCCACCGGCAGCCGCCAGCGCCACTTGCCCGCCGCTTTCCCCGGCACCACCCAGTAGAAGACCTTGCTCCTCTGGTCACGGCCCACCGGCTTCCCCGGCGCATCGAGCTCGAGCTGCGCGTCGGGTGGCCAGTCGCCCATGTCGTAATCGTGGGAGACGATGCGGGTGCCGGGCTTGAGGCTCGCCAGCAGCTTCGGCCGCACCATGAGATTCACCTCGGGCAGCAGATACATCGTCAGCACCGTGGCGCGGTTCACGTCGGTATCGTAGAGATCGCGCGTGTAGAACACCGCGCGGTCCGCGACCCCGGCGCGCGCCGCAAGCCGGTTGGCGAGCGTTACCAGCCGCTTGTCGAGGTCGACGCCGAAGCCGCGGGCGCCGAATTTCTTCGCCGCGGTGATGATGATGCGCCCGTCGCCGGAGCCGAGGTCGATCACGTAGTCGCGCGGACCGACTTTCGCGATCTCGAGCATCTTGTCCACCACGTTCTGCGGCGTCTGCACGTAGGGCGTGTCGCCGTAGTCCTGTGCCGGCGCGACGGCCCCCAGCGCAAACACCGCCAGCGCCGCCGTGCAGCGCAGCGCGCTGCGAAGCGGCGATCTCATGTTCGATGTCATCATCAAGCTGAAGGAATGGTCCGGCGGTCAGCGCGCGGCGCTTGCGGCGGACAGCAGAGCATCCCGGGGAGCGGCAGCTCCGGCGGACCGCGCGCCGCGCTTCGCCGTCCATTCGACCTGGCTCTCCAGGCGGCCGCCGGACAGGCGCGCCCTGCCTTCCACGGTGTCTCCCGCCACGCGGCCGGAGAATGCGTGCTTCACCTTCTGGCCGTTGATTTCGGCGGTGAACGCAATGCCGATCTCGTCGCCGGTGAGCTTCGCGCTCCGCAGCTTCACCGTCCGGCCGCCGACCTTGACGCTGCCGGAGACCATCTGGTACTTCTGATCGAGCGTCATTTCGTAACTCAAGGTGCGGCCGCCGACCGGCATCTGCCACTGCCACACGCCCCCCGCTTTCGCCGGCACGATCCAGAAATAGATGTCGCTGCGGCCGCCCGAACCGCCGTATTTCGCCTTGGCTTCCATCGACACGTGGCGGTCGGCCTTCCACTCGTCCATCGAGAAATCGTGCGAGACGATGCGCGTGCCGGGCTTCAGCTCAAGCAGCTTCGGGCGCAAAGCGAGGTTCACGCGCGGCAGCAAGTACATGGTGATGACGGTCGCCTCGGAAAGGTCGGTTTCGAACAAGTCGCGCCGGTAGAACGCGACCTTGCCGGTAACCCCGGCGGCCCTGGCGTTGGCGAGGCTCTCTTCGATGCGTTCCGGATTGAGGTCCACGCCAAAGCCGCGCGCGCCGTACTTCCTCGCCGCGGTGATGACGATGCGGCCGTCGCCCGAGCCGAGGTCGATCACGTAGTCCTGCGGCCCCACCTTCGCGATCTCGAGCATCTTCTCGACCACTTCCTGCGGCGTCGGTACGTAGGGCACCGTCGGCTCCCCGCCCCAAGAGGCGCCGAAGCAGCCCGCCGCGAGCGCCCAGGCGCCGGCACGGGTGAATACGCGCACCGCCGCGTTTCTCCTCCCGGATCCCGCATCATCGGATTGCCGCCACGTCCGCATAGCCCGTTCCCCTTCCCTCACGTGCGCGAATCGATGCTCGCGCCGGCGTGCCAACTCTGGTAGATTTGCCGTTATCAAAAAAGACGAATTATACCCGACTCGCTGCAGCGCACGTGATCCTGCTCTACACCGTCATTTTCGTCACCGGCGGCGCGGTCCTCGCGCTCGAGTTGCTCGCCTCCCGCATCCTCACCCCGTATTTCGGCGTGAGCCTCTACATCTGGACCGGCATCCTCTCGATCACGCTGGTCGCGCTCGCGCTGGG
>JACQGO010000230.1 GCA_016199485.1 Betaproteobacteria bacterium | reverse complement strand
GGAAGGGCGCGGTGTGCTCCTACCTCGAGACCTGGCACCTCGACATCGAGGAGTTTCTCGAGCTCCGCAAGAACACCGGCGACGACCGCCGCCGCACCCACGACATGAACACCGCGAACTGGGTGCCGGATCTGTTCATGAAGCGGGTGATGGAAAACGCGGACTGGACGCTGTTTTCGCCCTCCGACGTGCCGGACCTGCACGACAAACACGGGCGCGCGTTCGAGAAGGCCTACGTCGAGTACGAAGCGAAGGCGGCGCGCGGTGAACTCAAGCTCCACAAGAAGGTTCCCGCGGTGCAGCTGTGGCGCAAGATGGTCTCGATGCTCTTCGAAACCGGGCACCCGTGGATCACGTTCAAGGACCCGTGCAACATCCGCAGCCCGCAGAGCCACGTGGGGGTCGTGCACAGCTCCAACCTTTGCACCGAGATCACGCTCAACACCAGCGCCGACGAGATCGCGGTGTGCAATCTGGGCTCGCTCAACATGCCGGCGCATGTCGATGTCTCGACCGGGCGCATGGACATGGAGAAGCTGAAGTGCACGGTCGGGAGCGCGATGCGGATGCTCGACAACGTGATCGACCTCAACTTCTACTCGGTCAACAAGGCGCGCAATTCCAACTTCAAGCACCGCCCGGTGGGTCTCGGCATCATGGGCTTCCAGGACTGCCTGCACATGCTGCGGATCCCCTACGGCTCGCACGCCGCGGTCGAGTTTGCCGACCGCTCGATGGAGAGTATCGCGTACACCGCCTACTGGGCCTCGACCGACCTCGCCGAGGAGCGCGGGCCGTATTCGACGTTCAAGGGCTCGCTGTGGGACCGAGGGATACTGCCGCATGAGACGCTGAAGCTGCTCGCCGAGGAGCGCGGCGGCTACGTCGAAAGCGACACGTCCTCGACGCTCGACTGGGAGGCGCTGCGCAGGCGCATCGGGCGGGTCGGCATGCGCAATTCGAACTGCCTCGCGATCGCGCCCACCGCGACGATTGCCAACATCACCGGGCTTTCGCAGTGCATCGAGCCGAACTACCAGAACCTGTACGTCAAGTCGAACCTCTCCGGAGAGTTCACGGTGGTCAACGAGTTCCTGGCGCGGGATCTCAAGAAGCTCAACCTGTGGGACGAGGTGATGATCGCCGACCTCAAGTACTTCGACGGCTCGCTCGCGAGGATCGACCGCATACCGCCGGAGATCCGCGCGCTCTATGCGACGGCGTTCGAAATCGATCCGAAGTGGCTCGTCGAGTGTGCTGCACGCCGGCAGAAGTGGGTCGACCAGTCGCAGTCGCTCAATATCTACATGGCGGGCGCTTTGGGCAAGAAGCTCGACGAGGTCTACAAGCTCGCGTGGATCCGCGGGCTCAAGACCACCTATTATCTGCGCACGCTGGGCGCCACCCATGCCGAGAAATCGACTGTCAGGGCCGGGCAGCTCAACGCCGTGCCGGCCGACGGCGGGATGCCCGGGGCGGAGGTGCCGCAGTTCTGCAGGATCGATGACCCGGAATGCGAGGCATGCCAGTGATCGCAGGCGATACCACAGCGCCGGGCGGCTCCACCCACGACACGACAAAGGCGCCGCGATGGCTGTCCACCCACAACATCGATAAAGGAGACTGACGTGTTGCTGTTCGAGGAGCAGATGAAAGGGAGCGCCGGCGCGAGCCCGGCGCTGCAGGCGACCGCCGGGGCGGCGCCGCACGCGGTCGACCGGCACCACGCTTGCGGCGACGAGTACCGCCGCGTCTCGGTCGAGGACAAGCGCGTCATCATCGGCCAGACCGACGTCAACCATCTCGTGCCGTTCAAGTACAAGTGGGCATGGGAGAAGTTTCTCGCGGCGTGCGCCATTCACTGGATGCCGCTGGAAATCCAGATGAGCCGGGACATCGCGCTGTGGAAAGATCCCGGCGGGTTGACCGAGGACGAGCGGCGCATCGTCAAGCGCAACCTCGGTTTCTTCGTCACCGCGGACTCGCTCGCGGCGAACAACATCCTGCTCGGCACCTACCGCCACATCACCGCGCCCGAGTGCCGGCAGTACCTGCTGCGCCAGGCGTTCGAGGAGGCGATCCACACCCACGCCTACCAGTACATCGTGGAGAGCCTGCAGCTCGACGAAGGCGAAGTGTTCAACGCCTACCACGAAATCCCCTCGATCCGCGCCAAGGACGAGTTCCTCATCCCGTTCATCGACACGCTCACCGACCCCGCGTTCCGGACCGGCAGTGTGGAGAACGATCAGAAGCTGCTCCGCAGCCTGATCGTGTTCGCGTGCCTGATGGAAGGGC
This sequence comes from Betaproteobacteria bacterium, assembly GCA_016199485.1. Taxonomy (GTDB): domain Bacteria; phylum Pseudomonadota; class Gammaproteobacteria; order Burkholderiales; family SG8-41; genus JACQGO01. Next base: position 3,858 of record JACQGO010000230.1, on the reverse strand, counting down.
TGTTCTTCTACGTGGGCTTCGTGCAGATTCTGGCGCTCGGACGCCAGAACAAGATGACGGGAGCGGCCGAGCAGTACCAGTACATCCTGCGCGACGAATCGATGCATTGCAATTTCGGCATCGACATGATCAACCAGATCAAGCTCGAGAATCCGCAGCTGTGGACGCCGGATTTCCGCGACGAAATCCACGCGCTGTTCCGCACCGCGGTCGAGCTCGAGTACCGCTACGCCGAGGACACCATGCCGCGCGGCGTTCTGGGCCTGAATGCGTCGATGTTCAAGGAGTACCTGCGCTTCATCTGCAACCGCAGATGTCAGCAGATCGGTCTCGATCCGCTCTACGAGAGCGCGACCAACCCCTTCCCGTGGATGGCGGAGATGATCGACCTCAAGAAGGAGAAGAACTTCTTTGAAACCCGCGTCACCGAGTACCAGACAGGTGGCGCGTTATCCTGGGATTAGGCGTGGCACAAGGGCGTTGCTGCGCCTCGCATCGCTGAACCCCGGACGGGGAGGCACGCTTTCTTGGGAACGAGCCTCAAATACCGGCGCTATCGTAATCGCAAGCTGGGCATGCACACCGTCACCGAATGCCGCGCTGAGGACAATTACACGCTTTGGCTGAGGTTCGACGACGGCCTGGAGGGCCGCGTCTATCTCGGTGAGCTGGTGGCCACCAAGACATTCCGGGCGCTGTGCGACGAAGACACCTTCAGCCGCGTCGCGATCGACCCGGTATCGAACACGGTGACCTGGGAGGGCGGAATCAACCTGGATCCGGAGGTGCTATACCGTGATCTGGCGAGCAAAGCGCAGTCGGCTTTGCACTGAACTGCTGCAAACCCCGGAACGCAGGCGGCGGCACGGCGCGGCAATCCGGGTGGTGTGGTGGTCGGCGGAAAGGGCGTTTCGCCCCGACGCCGTAGGCAGAGGCGCCGTGCCCGCGAGGGCGCGGTGTCCCGTGTAACTTTGACAGGAGGCTTACATGGCGAAAGCAAGGAAAAAGGCAGCGAAGAAGAAGGCAACGAGGAAGACGTCCAAGAAAAAGAAAAAAAAGGTAGGGCGAAAGAAGACGGCTAAGAAAAAGGCAGCTGCCCGCAGGCCCGCTTCCAGGAAAGCGGGCAAAAAAAAGCCGACTCGGAAGTCGGCGAAGAAGAAGGCAGCGAAAAAGCCTAAGAAAGCTGCTAAGAAGCCTGTCGTCAGAAAGAAGGCCGCACCCGCGAAACCCGCAGCGGCCCCCGCGCCGGCACCTGCCGCAGCGCCGGTGGCGCCGCGACCGGTTTCCATCCCGGGAGCGTGGCCGTTTCCGATGGGCAACAGGCCCTAGCTTCGACACAATGCCCGCGGCGGGTCTGCCGCCGCGAGGATGCCAGCCGCTTAGCCGCGGGCGTTGGGTTCAACCCCTTTCCGAATCGGCAGGAAAGGACAAAGATACCGAAGGTTCACCCGCCAATCAAGTCGAAACGGCGGGGGAAGGGAGGCTGCGCACCCCTGTCCTGGCGCCGCGGCGGGTGTCTTTTTCTCTTTCAAAACATTGCCATGGAAGGTGTGCGCGCTGTTCGCTCTCGGTGAACGCAGGCGGCGTTGCCTGTGGATAACCCGCGTGAGGAACCCGCTCCCTTAGCCGTTGTGCGGAGCGCGTAATTCCGATTTGCTCCATGCTATGTCAATATCGCGCGACATGCGCGCCGCTATAGTGCTCGCTGGATTTCAGGGCGGGCCGGCGGCCCGCCCGGAACCGCCGAACAACGGGCGGTGATCATCGGATGGAGGCGTTCATGAAAGGCGGACTGGCCTGCGGGATGATGATGGCGTGGTTGCTCGCGGCGCAGGGAACGGCGTGGGCGGCGGCGCCGGTTGCGATCTACTCGACCAGGGGCAGCTTCGACGAGGTGAAGGAACGCGTAACGTTCGCGATCGAGAACCGCGGGCTCGTGCTCAACTACACCGCGCGCATCGGCGACATGCTGGAACGCACCGGCAAGGATATCGGGCGCGAGCGCCAGATTTACGCCAGGGCCGAAATGCTCGAATTCTGCAGCGCCGGGATCTCGCGCGACACGATGGAGGCGGATCCGCGCAACATCGTGTTCTGCCCGTACGCGATCGCGATCTATGTCCTGCCCAAGGAGCCGGACAAGGTTTACCTTTCGTACCGCAGGCCGGTCGCGTTCGGCTCGCAGCGGTCGGCGAGAGCGCTGCGCGAGCTCGACCGGCTGCTCGATGACATCGTGAAAGAAGCGTTGAAGTGAAGCATGAAGGGGCGAGTCTCAGCGATCGCCGAACAGTGGAGTCTCAGCGATCGCCGAACACCTGATGTAGGGTTGAGGCTTTTTTGAGGGTTTGGTCATGACTAAAAACTCCGTATTGAAGAAGCGCGCCGGGCGATGGTGCGCGCGGTACGTGCAGGTGGGAGTATGCATGCCGTAGCTGCCCGGTTTAAGGTGAGCGTGAGCACGGTGGCCTTGTGGGTGGAGCGTGCTGCCGGGCATCGGCTGGACCGGGTGGCGTTCGCGGATCGACCTCCGGGCTGCGTGCCCGGCTGGAACCGCACGGCGAGCGAGGTTGAGCAGCGCGTGATAGAGCTTCGCCACAGCCTGCGCGAACACAGCGTCCTGGGCGAATATGGGGCCGATGCGATCCAGCGGGAACTGTCTGCCGAGGCGCCGTCGCGCGCCGCCATCAATCGGATACTCTCGCGCCACGGCCTGCAGGATGCTGCGCGGCGGATTCGCCGGCCGGCTCCGCCGAAAGGGTGGTATCTGCCCGAAGTGGCCACAGGGCGTGCGGAGGTGGATTGTTTTGACTTCATCGAGGATCTGAAGATCGCCGAGGGGCCGCTGGTCAATGTCCTTACCGCCAAAAGCCTGCACGGGGCGTTGACTGATGCTTGGGTGCTGGCGAACCTTAGTAGTCTGGTTCATAAATTCGGCAACGTATGATGTCAGGCCGCAAGACGCAAGGTGGAGGGTTGGGCCAGGAACTTTCCGGTTAGTCTTGCGAGGTCATCTCGTGTGAACCGCCAGTCGAAGGGCGTAGCCATGCTTTCGTAGTAGTCCTGGAAGCGCAGCAGTCGATCTTCGACCTCCGCGAGGCAGGAGAAGTCATTGGGGGTGAGTGCCTTGCGCTGGACGATGGAGAAGTAGATCTCAATCTGGTTGAGCCAACTGGCGTGAACCGGGCCGTGAACAGGGACCAAGTTGGGAAAGGCCTCGCTCAGGCGTCGCACACAGGGCTGGCCACGATGCGAGGAGCCGTTATCCATGATCCAGAACACGCGCCGTGCGTCGCGATAGGGCGGCTGAGTCATGACTTGGGTGACCAGGCGAGCGAATGGATCGATGCCGGTGGTTTGCTCGCAACGACCAAAGACCTTGGCACGGTGTACATCGAGTGCAGCCAAGTAGGCCCACGCCCCGCCGCGCGCGTACTCGTGTTCGACGCGAGCCGCACAGTGGGGGCGGGGCGGCGAGCTGGGATGTTTGCGGATGCGGGCTTGGATGCTGGTTTTTTCGTCGGTGGAGAGCACAAACTCGTCCCAGCGCAGCCGTTAGCCTTCCCACTGCTTGGCATACAGATCGAGGATGCGCCCGGCCTTGAGCGCGAAATCCGGATCGCGCGGGAAGATCCAGGTGCGGTGCTGCCAGGGCCGAATGGCGTCCTCGTGCAACCAGCGCCATACCGTCGTGTCGCTGATGCGCGCAACGATGCCGCACTGCTGCGCCTCGCGCACGATATCGGCGCTACTGAAGCGCGACAGCGGCAGCCCACGCGTGGCGGGCAGTTCACAGGCGATGGCCTTGATCTGCACCACCAGCTCTGGGGGGGAAGACCCGGGGGCGGCCCGGGCGTGGGC
>JACQGO010000229.1 GCA_016199485.1 Betaproteobacteria bacterium | reverse complement strand
GCACGAGGAGATCTCGCGGTAGGCGTCCTGCGCCGGCAGCCACACCTCGATGTCGTAGGTCTTGGCGGCTGCAAAGCCCATGTCCCCGGTGCAGAGGCAAACGACGCGATACGGGAGCTCGAGCTTCTTCAGTATCTCTTCGGCGTGCGCCGTGAGCTCCTCCAGCGCATCGTATGACTTCTGCGGATGAGCGATCTGCACCAGCTCCACCTTGTCGAACTGGTGCTGGCGGATCATGCCGCGCGTGTCCTTGCCGTAGGACCCCGCCTCGCGGCGGAAGCACGGTGTATGGCACACGAATTTGAGCGGCAGATCGGAGAACGGAACGATCTCGTCGCGAACGATGTTGGTCACCGGCACTTCGGCGGTCGGGATCAGATAGAAATTGTCGGCCTCGATGAAGAACAGGTCCTCGTGAAACTTGGGAAGCTGCCCCGTCCCGCGCATCGTGTCGGGGCTGACGAGATACGGAGCGTAGATTTCGAGGTAACCGTGTTCCTGCGTGTGCACGTCCAGCATGAACTGCGCGAGCGCGCGATGCAGCCGCGCGACCTGCCCTCTCATCAGGACGAAGCGCGCGCCGCTGATCTTCGCCGCAGCATCGAAGTCGAGCCCTTTCAGGCCCGCGCCGAGATCGACGTGATCCTTCACCGCGAAATCGAGCTTGCGCGGCTCTCCCACGCGCCTCACCTCGGGGTTGTCCTCGGAGGATTTCCCGGCCCGGACGCTCGCGTGCGGTACGTTGGGAATGCCCAGCAGGAACGCCTCGATCTGCCGCTGGACCTCGGGAAGCTGCTCCTCCAGGGATTTCAGCCGGTCCGCGTGCGCGTTGACCTCGGCGACGAGCTGCGATGCGTCCTCGCCTTTCGCCTTCTTCTGGCCGACCGCTTTGGACAGCTGGTTGCGCTTCGCCTGCAGTTCCTGCGTTTCAGTCTGGATTTTCTTGCGGCGCGCTTCGAGCGCCTCGAACGCGGCGGTATCGAAAACAAAGCCGCGATCGGCAAGCCGCCTGGCGATTCCTTGCAGGTCGGTGCGAAGCAACTGGATATCGAGCATTACTTCTCCATTACGTTGGCGAGGCGGCCAAAGGGCGCGACGAGTCTGGAAGCCATCTCAAGAATCACTCAAAACCGCCTCAACCCAAAAGGCTCTAGCCACAGAGAGCACAGAGAACGCGGAGAAAACCGGGAAAATCCTGTATTGCGTCTGCCTACCTCATCCCTTCACGGGTTCGATGGTTTCACTCTGTGACCTCTGTGTGCTCTGTGGCTGAAGTCTTCAGGTCTTTGAGACCGGTTCTACCGCATCACGGGGCCGCTCCCGCCCTACTTTTTCCCCGCTTTCGCGTCGAGCTCGCGCAGGTGGGCGAGCTTTTCTGCGATCTTCGCCTCGAGACCGCGGTCAGTGGGCCGGTAGAACGTGACCGAATCCATGCCATCCGGAAAATAGTCCTCGCCGGCCGCGTACGCATCCGGCTCATCGTGCGCGTAGCGGTAGTCTCGCCCATAGCCGAGCTCCTTCATGAGCCGCGTCGGCGCATTGCGCAGGTGCTCGGGCACCGGTCGCGACTTGTCGTTGCGGACCAGCTCGCGCGCGTCGTTGTACGCCATGTAGGTCGCGTTGCTCTTCGGCGCGATCGCGAGATAGAGCACCGCCTCGACAAGAGCAAGCTCGCCTTCGGGGGAGCCGAGACGCTCATAGGTCTCCGCCGCGTCCAACGCAACGCGCAGCGCACGCGGATCTGCGAGCCCCACGTCTTCCACCGCCATGCGGATCAAGCGCCGGCCGATGTAGAGCGGGTCGGCGCCGCCGTCGAGCATGCGGCACATCCAGTAGAGCGCCGCATCGGGCGAAGAGCCTCGTACCGACTTGTGCAACGCGGAGATCTGATCGTAGAACGCGTCGCCGCCCTTGTCGAAGCGCCGCAGCGCCTGGGTCAATACGCTCTTGACGAAGTCTTCGCCGATTTCCTCCTGGCTCGCGCGGTCAGCGGCGGTCTTGACCTGCTCCAGCATGTTGAGCAGGCGCCGTGCATCGCCGTCGGCGTAGCCGATCAGGAGCTGCTTCGCTGCCGGCACGAACCTGAGGCCGCCGAGCGCCCGTTCCCGCGCCCGTTCGAACAGCGTCGCCAGCTCCTCGTCGGAGAGCGGCCCAAGCACGTAAACCGCAGCGCGGGAGAGCAGCGCGCTGTTCACCTCGAACGAGGGGTTCTCGGTGGTTGCGCCGACGAACGTGATGAGTCCCCGCTCGACATAGGGAAGAAACGCGTCCTGCTGCGCCTTGTTGAAGCGGTGCACTTCGTCGACGAACAGTATCGTGTGGCGGCCCGACTGCTGCAGCACAAGCTCTGCGCGCTGCACCGCGTCGCGGATCTCCTTCACGCCGGAGAACACCGCCGAGATCGCGATGAACTGGGCGTCGAACGCCTGCGCCATCAGACGCGCGAGCGTGGTCTTGCCCGAGCCCGGCGGCCCCCACAGGATCATCGAGTGCGGCTTGCGCGCCTCGAACGCAAGCCGCAACGGCTTGCCCTCGCCCAGCAGATGTTCCTGCCCCACCAATTCCGACAGGTCGCGCGGGCGCAGCGCATCGGCGAGCGGTGCCTGCGGTTCGCGCTTCTTGAACAGATCATTCACTGATGACGTCCGCGCCTTTGGGCGGGACAAACCTGAAAAGCTCGGGCGAGAGCCTGGGATTGCGTTCCAGCCCGGAGAAGCGGATCACCGTGATCTGGCCGAACTGGTCACGCAGCTCCATCGCCTCCAGGCCCGCCGCACCGAAGCCGAGGCGCACTTTCTCGAACGCGGTGTCCTGCGTCCTGGGCACCGCTTCCACCCAGTCGAGCCCCTCCTGGATGCCGATGGAGGTGAGCGTGTAGTTTTTCTCGATCTCGCTGCTCCCGGCAAGCAGCGCGGCCGGGCTCCCGCCGATCGCCTGCTCGAGCTTTCTCACCGTTACCTGGTTGAGGTCCTTGTCGTAGATCCACAGGCGGGTGCCGTCGCCGACGATCACCTGCTCATACGGCTTTTCGTACTCCCAGCGGAACTTTCCGGGCCGCTGGAACTGCATGGTGCCGGTCGCCTGCTGCAATTTCCTCAGGTTCTTGTCGACGATGATCTGGGCGAAGCGTGCACGCACCGAAGTCGTCTGCTGCATGAAGTTCTTCAGCGCGTCCAGGCTCGAGGCGCCGGCCGCACACGGCAGCCACAGGACGAACAGTATCAGGGCTCGCATCAGAATTTCCTGGTCCTCTCGATGTTGGCGATCCGTCCGCCGCGCAGCGTGATCGCCGTGATGTAGGGATCTGCCGAGGTCGGGAGATAGTAATAGGTTTTCACGATGTCGTGCCTGATGTTCTCGGTGCTCTCGTGATCGGGTTTCCCTGCGCGGAGCAGCAACTCGCCTTCGCTCATTCCGGTTTGCAGCCGGATGAACACCGCGAAATCCATGCCGCGCACCGGTGCCGTCGCGGCGGCGCGATACGCCTCTGCCCGCTCGGCCTGTTCCCGCACGGCGCGCTGCTTTTCGGCCTCCAGCCGCTCGCCCTGGCACAGGATCGTGTGGCATTCCTTGAGATCATCGCTTTCAACCCCGTACGGCTGCGTCGCGACGGGCTTGGCCGGGCGGCCGGCGGGCGGTCTTTCCCCGTATGTGGTGACGCCGTGTTCATCGACCCATTTGTACGCTTGCCCCCACGCGGCACCGCTCATCGCCAATGCCAACAATAACGCCCAGCGTTGCACCATCGCGAATTCGAATGTCAGGTACGGTTGCGTGTCAAGAGCCGCTAACATTTGGACCGCAGGGCGGGACGACAATTCGTCGCCGGTCAGCGCTCTTCAGAGGCCGGCGCGGGCGCCAGCACGTCGCGGTTCCCGTTGGGCTGCATCGCGGATACCATGCCGTCCCGCTCCATCTGTTCGACCAGCCGCGCGGCGCGGTTGTAACCTATGCGCAGGTGCCGCTGCACCAGCGAAATCGAGGCCCGGCGCGTCTTGAGCACGATGGCGACCGCCTGATCGTACAGCGGATCCGATTCGGTGTCTCCGGCGTCCATCAGCGCGTCGCTCTCCGCATCGCCCGGCGGTCCTTCGAGCACGCCTTCCTTATACTGCGGCTGCGCCAGGGCCTTGAGATATTCGACCACCTTGTGCACCTCGTGGTCGGCGACGAACGCACCGTGCACGCGCTGGGTGTAGGCGGTGCCCTGCGGCAGGAACAGCATGTCGCCCTGTCCGAGCAGCGCCTCGGCGCCCATCTGGTCCATGATCGTCCTCGAATCGACCTTGGCGGAGACCTGGAATGCAATGCGGCACGGGATATTCGCCTTGATCAGGCCGGTAATGACGTCCACCGAAGGGCGCTGCGTCGCAAGAATCAGGTGTACCCCGGCAGCGCGCGCTTTCTGCGCAAGCCGCGCGATCAACTCCTCGACCTTCTTGCCGACCACCATCATGAGGTCCGCGATCTCGTCCATGATGACCACGATGAGCGGCAGCTCGGCGAGCGGCTCGGCGTCCTCCCCCGGCGTGACGAGCGGATTCGGAATCGGCCTGCCGCTCTTGTTTGCCTCCCGCACCTTGTGATTGAAGCCCGCCATGTTGCGCACGCCGAGCGCGTTCATGAGGCGGTAGCGCAGGTCCATCTGGGCGACGCACCAACCGAGCGCATTCGCCGCCTGGCGCATGTCGGTCACCACCGGCGCGAGCAGGTGCGGTATGCCCTCATAGACCGACAGCTCGAGCATCTTGGGATCGACGAGGATCAGCTTCACCTGCTGCCAGGACGACTTGTAGACCAGGCTCAGGATCATCGCGTTGATCGCCACCGACTTGCCCGAGCCGGTCGTGCCCGCGACCAGCAGGTGCGGCATCCTGGAAAGATCCGCCACCACGGGATTGCCGGCGATGTCCTTGCCGAGCGCGAGCGTCAGCGGCGAGTTCATGTCGGCGTACAGCTGCGAGCTCAGGATCTCCGACAGGCGCACGATCTGGCGCGACGGATTCGGGATTTCGAGCCCCATGCAGGTCTTGCCGGGGATGGTCTCCACCACCCGGATGCTCACCACCGACAGCGCGCGCGCGAGGTCCCTCACCAGGTTGATGATCTGGCTGCCCTTGACCCCGACCGCCGGCTCGATCTCGTAGCGCGTGATGACCGGCCCGGGATAGGCCGCGACCACTTTCACCTCGACGCCGAAATCCATGAGCTTCTTCTCGATGAGCCGCGAAGTGAACTCGATCGTCTCGGCGCTCAATACCTCGACGTTCTTGTCGGGCTCGTCGAGCAGATGGAGCGGCGGCAACGGCGAATCGGGTAGATCCTCGAACAGCGGCACCTGCTTCTCGCGCTCGACGCGGGGGGATTTCGGGATATCGATCGCCGGCGGCTCGATGCGGATCGGCTCGTGTACTTCGAGCCGCTTTTTGCCTTCCTCCACCACCTCCTCGCGTTCGCTCACCGCCCTCTCGCCCGCAAGCCGGTCCTCGCGTTCACGCCATTTTTCGGCCACGAGGAGATAGACGGTCTCGAGCGCCGCCCCGAAACGTTCGATGACGGCAAGCCAGGACACGCCGGTAAAGAGGCTCAATCCCACAGCGATCAACAGCAGCAGCGCCAGCGTGCCGCCGGTAAAGCCCAGCGCGCCCGACAATGCATCTCCCGCGGCCGCGCCAAGCATGCCGCCGGGGGCGAGCGGCAACACCGCCTTGAGGCTGTGCAGCCGCACCGCTTCGAGCCCCGAGCTGCCGGTCAAGAGGATGACGAACCCGATGAGCGCAACGAAGTACGATCGGCGGTCGGTCGCCGGAACCGCCTCGATGAGGTGGAATCCCCACCGCACCCCGGCGGCGCACAGCACGACCCACCAGTAAGCCGAAATGCCGAAAACATACAGCAGGATGTCCGCGATCCACGCGCCGATCCGCCCGCCGGCGTTGTTTATGTGCGCGGCGGTGACGCTATGCGACCAGCCAGGATCGTCCCCGTGGTACGTGTAGAGGATGAGAAACAGGTACAGCGCGCCCGCCACGAGCATGAGCCACCAAGATTCGCGCAACAGGGCCGCAATCTTGGGCGGCAGGGGGTTTTTCGCTGCCCGCTGGGAAGATGTCTTTTCGCTCGACGGCATGGTGCCATTCGATTATATCCCGAAAGGCGACACCCCAAAACACGCGATATGCAGCAGTTTATGGAATCAAAACAACCGGTAAGCGCCCAACAGCGTACACATCTCGAATTGCGGAGCACGGCTGGCGCGCCGCGCCCAAAAAACCTTCCGGGCTTGCCGCGGGTACCGTTGCCTATATAGGAGGCGAAGCAGCATCCTCAGCGGGATTGTCATTCCCGTGGAAACGGGAATCCATGGGGCGCCCAATGGACGAGTCCATGACAAAAGTGCTCTCAATGCGAATTCCTGCGAGCTTCACCGTAGGGAATGGGAGCGTATCAGGCGATGGCAACGCGGTATGGATTCCCGTTTCCACGGGAATGACACTCACGGAAAAGTCGGAGCGCCCAAAAAACAAACCCCGCACGAGGCGGGGTTTGTGTGCAGCGGCAGGACCGGCTCAGCGAACGATGCACTCCTGGGTCGGCCCTCCACGGATCGTTCCGGCGCTCACGCCGAGCACGAACGGCAACTGCTGCAGGTTGAGTCCCGGATCACCCGGCAGGATCACCGGCAGCGTCTTCGAATCCCTGGCGAAGCCGAACTGACCTTCACCGATGATCGTCGAACCCGCGTCGTTACTCATGATGTAGCTGCCGGTGTACGTCGTGTGGTAGACGCCCTGCTCGAGTTTGTCGCCGCCGACAACCACGCCTTCGCAGCCTTGCGAGCAATCGAGCGTATCGCCCGAGGACCCGCGGATGCCGATCGTCGCGGTAGCCGTGTTGATCCGGTATGCGTCCTGGTTGCCGCGCTTGCCGACCAGCCCGGTCACCGTTCGCAGGCCGCCCTTGATCAGCCTGAAGATCGTGTTGTCTTCCTGCGGCCTGTCCTGAACGAAGTGATACGCCTCGACCCTGAGCTGCGTGTTCGGTCGCATCGTCATCGAGCTGCCGTCGGTGAAGTTGATCTGGGCGTAGCTGTCTCTCTGCGTGGTCAGCACGTCGCCCGGATTCACGTCCGACTTCTGCGACAGGATGCGCACACTGCCGTCCGGTTTCTGCGCCGACAGCGTGCCGCTGAGGTGCGTCACAGTGCCCGCTCCCGCAGCGATCGCAATCCCGCTTCCCGCGCTGAGTAACAGCAGCACCAAGCAACTGGCAAGAACCCTTCTCTCGATTTTCATGGTGCCTCCTTCCCCGTCATGTTGACGATAACCGCAGATCGTTGGCAAATGATTATCGTGCGGCCCGTCGATCGCACCCCGTTAAACGCAATATTTATACCAGAAATCAACGCCGTGCGCTGTGAACTAGTTCTCGCCGGAATCAATTTTCCGCGTGATAAATTCCTCAACGCAAACCGCTCGAAACGCGCCGGTCCAAAGGAGCTTACGCTTTCCGTCACTCAAGTGACGCGGCGCGTCAGTCATATCCCTAAAAACGCACGACGGCACTGCGGGACGACCGCCCGGGATGTTCAGTGTCGCAGCGCGCGAGCACTCATCGAAGGCTTGTCGAGGATGAATACGCGGCGTTTTTCGGCCCGGATCAGGCCCCGCACCTGCAAGTCCTTCACGACGCGGCTTACCATCTCGCGCGATGCGCCTATCATGCGCGCGATTTCCTGCTTGGGGGGCGCATGCGGAACCATGAGCTTGCCGTCGACGTTCTCGGCCATGTCGAGCAGCAGCCTCGCCACTCTCCCGTAGACATCCACCAGCGCGAGGCTTTCTATCTTGCGGTCGGCATCGCGCAGCCGCCTCACCAGATTGCGGATGATCACCATCGCCAGCTCGAAGTTGTCCTTGAGGCAGTTGATGAACCCCGCCTTCGACAGGCGCAGCATCTCGCACGGCTCGAGGGTTTCCACGCTCGCGGAACGCGGCTGGTCATCAAGGAGTCCCATCTCGCCGAAGAAATCCTGCGGCCCCATCATCGACAGGATCACCTCGTGGCCTTCTTCATCGGGGATCAGCACCTTGACCCGTCCCGACAGCACGACGTACAGCGCATCGGTTTCCTCCCCGGCGCGCAGGATGAAGGCGTTCCGCGGATACGAACGCAACTGGATGCACGGCGCGAGCGTGTTCAGCAGCTCGTCGCTGAACGAGGAAAACAACGGTACCGTCTTCAGAATCTGATGGCTTAACGCCGGATGCGCAGGCATGTCGATAGCGTCACGGTCGAATACGCTCCCCCACCCCAGGTAACCGAGGGATGTTACGCCATTTGGGACGAAATGGGGAGTAGTGTCTGTTCACGGCTGCGGAAGCAGGCGGCATCCATTCACCCCACCCCGCGCTGCGTGCGATCCCTCCTCAGAGAAACGAGGAGAGTCTTCCCCTCCTTGCCAAGGAGAGGTGGCGATGAAGTCGCCGGGGTGGTTCCCCTCCTTGCCAAGGAGGGGTGGCGACGAAGTCGCCGGGGTGGTTCCCCTCTTTGCCAAGGAGGGGTGGCGACGAAGTCGCCGGGGTGGTTCCCCTCCTTGCCAAGGAGAGGTGGCGACGAAGTCGCCGGGGTGGTTCCCCTCTTTGCCAATGAGGGGTGGCGACGAAGTCGCCGGGGTGGTTCCCGTCCTTGTCAAGGAGGGGTGGCGACGAAGTAGCCGGGGTGTTTCCCCTCCATGCCAAATAGGGGTGGCGACGAAGTCGCCGGGGTGGTTCCCCTC
>JACQGO010000227.1 GCA_016199485.1 Betaproteobacteria bacterium | reverse complement strand
TTGCACCGTCGGCCTACGCGGGCACGCCTGAGCGTGGAGCAGGGACCCGTTTGCGGGATGCGACCGCGGAGGCGCGCATGAGAGCAGCGCGCCATCATCCCGCGTTCCGATGAAACGTCCGGGCTAGCAGCCTGATGCAAAAGCCCGCGACAGTGTTTACGATGGTCATTCCCGCGAAAGCGGGAATTCAGAAGTGTTTGATTTCTTTGCGAGCGGATTTATGGACTCCCGCCCCCGATTAGAGCATTCGAGGGCAGGCTTTCGCGGGAGTGACGACCCTTCTTGCATCAACCTGCTAGCCCTTCGCTCCCATCGCCAGGGCGCGCAGCCGCGACTCTTCGAGCTGCTCGGCGGAGGGCTCCGCCGCCACCCAGCCGAGCAGTTGGTTGAGCACGATGTCGGTGAGCGCGTGCATCCAGTCGTCGCGCTCGTTGAGGCAGGGGATGTAATGGAATTCCCGTCCCCCGGCCTGTATGAAGGTGGTCCTGCCCTCGATCGCGATTTCCTCGAGCGTTTCGAGACAATCGGAGACGAAACCGGGACACACGACGTCGACCCGGCTCAACTTCTGCCCGCCCATCTCGGCGAGCACCTCGGCCGTATACGGGCCGAGCCACTCGCGGCGCCCGAAACGCGACTGGAATGCGACCAGGTACTGCTCGGGCCTGAGCGCCAGCGCTTGCGCGAGCAGCCGCGCGGTCTTGTGGCACTCGCAGTGGTACGGGTCTCCGCGCTCGAGGGAGGCCCGCGGTACGCCGTGGAAGCTCATCACGAGGCGCTCGGGGCGTCCCTGTTTCATCCAGTAATCCCTGACGTTCTGGGCGAGCGCGGCAATGTAGCCTGGATGATCGTGGAAGTGTTTCACGGTGCGCAGCGCCGGCACGTTGCGCATCGTGACGAGGTGCGCGAACACCGCGTCGAGCGCGCTCGCGGTGGCGCTCGCCGAGTACTGCGGGTAGAGCGGGAGAATCAGCACGCGGTCGCAGCCCTGGAGCTTGAGCGCGTCGAGCGTCTCCGCGATCGACGGCCTGCCGTAGCGCATTGCGTATTCGACGGCGAGCGGAAACTTCGCGCGTTCCCCGAGGTAGCCGCGCAGCAGCCGGGCCTGCCGCTCGGTGTGCGCCTTGAGCGGAGAGCCGTCGGGCGTCCATACCTGCGCGTAGCGTTGCGCCGACTGCCTGGGGCGCCTGTTGAGCACGAAAAGGTGCAGGACGGGCCACCACACGAGGCGGGGCAGTTCCACCACCCGCGGATCGGAGAGGAACTCCCCGAGATAGGACCGGAGCGCCCTGGCGGTCGGCGCTTCCGGCGTGCCGAGGTTCGCCAGCAGCACGCCGATCTTGCTCGGCGTGCCGTGTTGATAAGGCGGTTCCGGCATCATTGGTGAAGGGTGAAGGGTGAAGAGTGAAGGGAAGCGGGATAACGCCGGACGGACGGGCTGGTTTTACCCTTCACGCATTTACCCTTCACGCATTCACGCTCAATGCTGCGACAGCGCGCTGGAGAGCAGCTTCGCGGTGATGTCGACGATCGGGATCACCCGCTCGTAGGCCATGCGCGTCGGGCCGATCACGCCCACCGTGCCGACGACCTTGCCGTCGACTTCGTAGGGGGCGGTGACCACGCTGCACTCGTCGAGCGACACCAGCCCCGACTCCCCGCCGATGAAGATCTGCACGCCGTGTGCGCGGCTGCTTACGTCGAGCAGTTGCAGCAGCCCGGTCTTCTTCTCGAACAGGTCGAACAGCTTTCGCAGCCGCATCATGTTGGAAGAGAGGTCCTGGATCTCCAGCAGGTTGCTTTCACCGGAGATCACGACGTCGTCCGCCGATTCATGCACCGCCTGGCTGCCTGCCTCCAGCGCCTTCGTCATGAGGTGCGTCATGTCCTCGGTGAGCCGCCTCAGCTCGGCGTGTATGCGCTTCCTGATCTCGTCGAACGTCAGCCCCGCGTAGTTCTGGTTGAGGATGTTCGCCGCCTCGGTCAGCTCGGAGGGCGAATACGCCCTGTCGGTGAAGATGATGCGGTTCTGCACGTCGCCTTCCGGGGTGACGATGATCAGCAGCGTGCGCTTGTCCGAGAGCCGCAGGAACTCGATGTGGCGGAACGCGGCGCTGCGCCGCGGGGTCATCACCACGCCGGCGAAGCGCGTGAGATCCGACAGGAGCTGCGAAGCGGAGGTCACCAGCTTCTGCGTGCTTTCGGCGTGGAGCTGGCCCTCGAGCTGGTTGATCTCCACCGTATCGAGCGGCCTGATGGTGAGCAGCGTGTCGACGAAGAAGCGGTAGCCGCGCGCGGTGGGCACCCGTCCCGCGGAGGTGTGCGGGCTCGCGACGAACCCCATTTCCTCCAGGTCCGCGATCACGTTGCGGATGCTCGCCGGGCTCAGGTCGAGACCCGAGTACTTCGACAGCGCGCGCGAACCGACCGGCTGGCCCTCCGCGATGTAGCGTTCGATCAGCGTCTTGAGCAGGATCCGCGCGCGTTCGCCCGGTACCGGGTTGTCGTTTGCCATGAGTTTATTCTACACAAATCGGGTGGCGCCGGGGGAACGGTAACCGGCGAACGGCAAACGGTTTTTCCCTGCGCCGCCCGGCGCCGGCGGCTCACCGCTCGCGTTCGAAATATGGTTTAATGCGCCCATGAATTCGTCATTTTCGACCATCGCGCTGATCGGCAAATACAAGAGCCCCGAAATCGCCGGACCGCTGCTCGAGCTCGCCCGGTTCCTCGAAGGCCGCGGGATCAAGGTCCTGCTTGACCGGTTGACCGCCGCCCATATCGAGGGTTGCAGGTTCCCGGTGCTGGCGCTCGAGGATCTCGGCAAGCAGGCCGACCTCGCGATCGTGATCGGCGGCGACGGCACCATGCTCAACATCGCGCGCACCTTCGCGCCGTACGACGTCGCCCTGATCGGCGTGAACCAGGGCCGGCTCGGTTTCCTCACCGACATCTCGATCGATACCATGTCCGAGACCATCGGCGCGATCGTCGACGGCAACTACGTGACCGAAGAGCGCATGCTGCTCGGCGCCGAGGTGGTGAGCGGCGCGGAGAGCGTGTTCGGCGTGCTGGCCTTCAACGACGTGGTGGTGAGTAAGGGCATCAAGGGCAGCATGATCGAGTTCGAGGTCCGCATCGACGGCCAGTTCATCTATACCCAGCGCTCGGATGGTTTGATCGTCGCGACGCCCACGGGTTCCACCGCCTATGCCCTGTCCGCCAGCGGGCCGATCCTGCACCCCTCGCTCTCGGTGATGGTGCTGGTGCCGATCTGCCCCCACACGTTCTCGGCGCGCCCGATCGTGATCAGCGCCGACTGCATGGTCGAGATCATCATCCACGACGCGGCGGACGCCCGCGCGCACTTTGACAGCCACTCGCGCTTCGACCTGCGGGAACAGGACCGCGTCATCGTGCGCCGCAACTCGCACACCATCCGGCTGCTGCACCCGGTGGGCCACAATTACTACAATATGCTGCGCGAGAAACTGCACTGGAGCGAGTTCTTGTGAAGGCTGAGGGATGAAAGCGCCGCTGCGCTCGCGCGTGGCGCTTCATCGTTCCGCCTTCATCCCTTGATTTCGAATGTTACGCAGTCTCAGCATCCGCGACTTCGTGATCGTCGACCGGATGGATCTCGAGTTTGCGCCGGGATTCACCGTGCTCACCGGCGAGACCGGGGCGGGCAAGTCGATTCTGGTCGATGCGCTGGCGATGGTGCTGGGCGAGCGCGGCGATGCGGCGGCGGTGCGCCAGGGTGCGGAGCGCGCCGAGATCAGCGCCGAATTCGAAGCGGGGACGCCTGCGGCGCTCGCCCGCTGGCTCGCGGATAACGAGCTTGCCGACGATCCCGGGACGTGCCTGATGCGGCGCTTGATCGACGCGGGTGGCCGCTCGCGCGCGTTCATCAACGGCCGGCCGGTGACGCTCGCGCAGCTCAGGGAGGCCGGCGAGTTCCTCGTGGATATCCACGGGCAGCACGTGCATCAGTCGCTGACGCGCGGCGCCGCGCAGCGCGAATTGCTCGACGCCTACGCGGGCCTGCGCGGGCCGGCGCAGGCGGTCGCTGCGGTGTTCCGTCATTGGCAGGAGGCGCACGCGCGCCGCCTCGCGCTGGAAAGCAACGCGGCGGCGTATGCCGCCGAGCGGGAACAGCTCGAGTGGCAGATACGCGAGCTTGCGGCGCTCAACTTCACCGTCGAGGAGTGGCAGGCGCTCGGCGCCGAGCATTCGCGGCTCGCGCACGCTGCCGCCCTCATCGAGACCGCGCAATACGGCCTCGAGGCGCTCTCGGAAGGAGAGAATGCGAGCCTTGCGCAGTTGAACGATGTGATCTCGCGCCTCAATCACCTGGTCGAGTACGATGCGGCGCTGCGCGGGATACTCGAGATCCTGGAGCCGGCGCAGGTCCAGGTGCAGGAGGCGGTCTACAGCCTGCGCCATTACCAGCAGCGCATCGAGCTCGATCCGCAGCGGCTGCGCGAGGTCGAAAGCCGGCTGGAAGCGATCCACGCCGCGGCGCGCAGGCACCGAGTGTCGCCGGAGGCGCTGCCGGAGACGCTCGCGCGATTTCGCGCGCGTCTCGAGGAGCTGGGCGGCGGCGGGGATATCGAAGCGCTGCGGCGGCAGGAAGAGGCGGCTCGCGAGAACTATCTGGCGCAGGCGAAGAAGCTCGGCGCAGGCCGCAGGAAGGCGGCACGCGAGCTCGCGCAGAAGGTGACCGAGGCGATGCGGAGGCTCGCCATGACGGGGGGCGCGTTCGACGTCGGCCTGACCGTGCTCGCGGAGGGCAATTCTCACGGGCTGGAGCAGGTCGAATTCCTGGTGGCGGCGCACAAGGGCATGGAGCCGCGGCCGATCGCCAGGGTCGCCTCGGGCGGGGAGCTCTCGCGCATCAGCCTTGCGATCCAGACGGTGACGAGCCGGGTCGCGCAGGTGCCCACGCTCATCTTCGACGAGGTCGACACCGGGATCGGCGGGCGCGTCGCGGAGATCGTGGGCAGAATGCTCAAACAGCTCGGGCGCGAGCACCAGGTGATGTGCGTCACGCATCTCCCGCAGGTCGCCGCGGCCGGCGACCAGCAATGGCAGGTCACCAAGAGCCAGACCGACGGCGGAGTGCTCTCGACGGTCACGGTGCTCGACGGCCAACGGCGCGTGGAGGAAATCGCCAGGATGCTAGGGGGCGTCAAGATCACCGAAACCACGCGCAAGCACGCGGCGGAGATGCTGGGACTCTAAACGCCGAAAGCAGCAGACGCGCTCCCCGGCGAGAGGCATGCTGACGATGCGCGTGGTCGGCTGCCCCCTGAGGCGGGCGCGTGCGCCCTCACCACCCCGTTCGCTCGTACCGGCCGGGTTACCGCGCTGAGGTAGCCGCGGTCCCCAGCCGCGATCGTTTGGCCAAGCAAGTCCTGCGAGGCTGCGCGTGCCGGATCTCCCGATTGCGAGCGGCGATCAATTTGTTTGATCTATGTCAAAGTCCCGCTAGCGAAAAGCTATACGATAACAAGAAATATTCGTATTGCTGTTTCGTTTAGATCCGATTCGTGTGAGGGGCACGGCTGGGTCACTTGCGGGAGGCCATCATGACCCATTTCACCCGGTTCCTCACTGGAGCCATCGCCGCGAGCCTCATGGCGGGACACGCCCACGGGGCGGAGTACCCGATCGGGACTCCCCAGCATCGCTACGGCATGGAGATTGTGGCCGTGTATCTTCAGCCCATCGCCATGGACCCCGAAGGCATGATGCGCAAGGCTGCGGAGTCCGACATCCATCTCGAAGCCGACATTCAAGCGACCGCAAGCAACCCGAACGGCTTCGCGGAGGGGGCATGGATTCCGTATCTGATCGTGAAATACGAGCTGACCAAGATCGGCACCAACCAGAAAGCGAACGGGGATTTTATGCCGATGGTGGCCAACGACGGCCCGCATTACGGGGCGAACGTCAAACTCTTCGGTCCCGGCAAGTACCATCTTAAGTACTCGATCTTTCCTCCGAGCTTCAATCAGCGTGTCTATTTCGGCCGTCACACCGATCGCCTGACGGGCGTTCGGCCCTGGTTCAAACCTTTCGATGTCGAGTTCGACTTCACGTATGTCGGCGTCGGCAAGAAAGGCGGCTATTGAAAGAGGACAGGAGTCGTGAACGCGGTGACCTGCTTCAGTCGCACGCTCGTCCTGCTGCTCTGCATGAGCGCAGCGGTTTCCGTCTCCGCGGGGGAGACGCTGACCTTCAAGCTGATCGCGAAAGACGGCAGGTTCTACCCGGAGACGATCGAAGTGCCGGCCGGGCAGCGGTTTCGCCTGGAGGTCACCAATCAGAACGCCGGCCCCGAGGAATTCGAGAGCCTGGAGCTGCGCAAGGAACTGGTGCTTGCGCCCGGCGTGACCCGGACGATCGTGTTCGCGCCGCTCAAGCCCGGAATCTACACCTTCTTCGGCGAGTTTCACAAGAACACCGCCAAGGGGCGCATCGTCGTGAAGTGATCGTTATCGCCGTTCGCTGGGAGACAACATGGGCAATGCACTGTTCATCGTGTGGCGGGAGAGCGTCGAGGCGATCCTGATCGTGGGCATCCTCTACGCCTGGATCCGCGAGCGCGGCGGCGACCGTATCGGGCTGCGCCACCTCTGGATCGGCGTAGCGGCCGGCGTGGGCCTCGCGGCGCTGCTGGCGGTCGCGATGCTCAGCGTGCAAACGCAGCTCGCGGGCACGGCGCTTGAGGCCTTTCAAGCGGCGATCGTTTTTGCGGCGACCGCGCTGATCACCCACATGGTGCTATGGATGCGGCGTCACGGGCGGCAGATGAAACGCGAGCTCGAGGCGGAATTGCAGCGCGCGGCCACCGGCACGGGAGGGCCGGCCGCGGCGGTGCTGGCAGCGGTCGCCGTCGGCCGCGAGGGATCGGAGACGGTTCTCTTCCTCTACGGCCTCGGGCTGGAGCGGCGCGGCGTCGAACTCGTTTCTCTCCTCGGCGGCGCAGCCCTGGGTTTCCTGCTCGCGCTGCTTACCGCCTGGCTGATCGCCAAAGGCCGGAAGATCGTGTCATGGCGGGCGTTCTTCAGGGCGACTGAAATCCTGCTGTTGTTGCTCGCCGCTTCGCTGATGACAGGCGGCGTCGAGAAACTGATCAGCCTGGAATGGGTGCCGCCCATCGTCGAGCCGCTCTGGAATACTTCGGCCGTGCTGGACGACGGCAGCATCGCCGGCAGCCTCGTTGCGGCTTTCACCGGCTACCGCGCGCGGCCGTCGCTCGCTCTCGTGCTCGCCTACCTCACCTACTGGGCGGTGGTGTCGCTGCTGATCGCACGTGCAAATCGCGTCCCCGGCCATGGCCCGTCTGCAATCGAGCGCGTCGGCTGAACCGCTGCCGCGGCAGTGCGGACTGGCTGCGGTCGACAACGGGGGATTCCGAGCCGTATCCCGCGCGCTCGAAATGCTCGGGATCGCAATGCGCCGGCATCGCACGGCGATTCTCGCCATCCAGTGGGCGGTGGTTTTCTTTTACCTGGTATTGCTGATCATCCCTGCGACGCGGCCCCTGCCGCCCGAGGAGGCCCGCATCCTGGACAGCCTCACGCGATTCGCCCAGTTTGTGTTCTGGGGTATCTGGTGGCCGTTTGTCATGGTCTCGGTAGTGCTGTTGGGCCGGGTGTGGTGCGGCGTACTTTGCCCCGAAGGAGCCCTCAGCGAGTGGGTTTCGCGTTGTGGCCTCAGTCGCGGGGTTCCCGGGTGGATGAAATGGGGAGGCTGGCCGTTCCTCGCGTTTCTGTGCACGACGGTATATGGTCAGCTCGTCAGCGTCTATGAGTATCCGAAGGCCGCGGCGCTGGTGCTGGGCGGATCGACCCTCGCGGCAGTGACTGTCGGGCTACTCTACGGACGCGGCAAACGGGTCTGGTGTCGCCATCTATGTCCCGCGAGCGGCGTCTTCGCTTTGCTCGCCAAGCTCGCGCCGGTTCACTACCAGATCGACCAATGGGCCTGGGATACCGCGCCGCGCGGCGCAAGGACCAGCCGCGACCGCGCGGTCAACTGCGCGCCGCTCATCGACATCCGGCGCATGCAAACCGCTTCCCCATGCCACATGTGCGGGCGCTGCGCCGGCGAACGAAACGCGGTGCGCCTGAGTCTGCGCTCGCCGAACGCCGAGTTGAGCGCTCCGCACGACCGCGTTTCCCGTTGGGAAGTCGCTTTGCTGGTGTTCGGCGTGTTGGGTATCGCCGTCGGCGCATTCCAGTGGAGCGCTTCGCCCTGGTTCGTCGCGATCAAGCAGCACCTGGGGACGTGGCTCATTGATCGGGGATGGATGTGGCCGCTGCAAAGCGACGCGCCCTGGTGGGTGCTGACGCACTATCCGGAGAAAAACGAAGTGTTCACGTGGCTGGACGGCGCGCTGATCATCGCGTACATGGCCGCGACGGCAGCGTTCGTGAGCGCGTGGATCGCGCTCTGGCTCGTCGTTGGAGGGATTCTGGCGAGGGTGTCTGCGTGGAGGCTCGCCTACGCGCTCCTTCCGTTTGCCGGCGTATCGGTTTTCCTCGGACTCTCCGCCCTTACCGTAACGCTGCTCAGAGCGGAGGGGCTCGCCTTGCGCTGGATCGGTTCGGCTCGCGGCGGGATGCTCGCGCTCGGGCTCGCGTGGAGCGTGGGGCTCGCCTGGGGCATGGTGCGCGGGCGCAGCTTGGCTGCGAGGCTCGCAGCCGTCAGCGGCGTGGTCGCCAGCCTGGGCGCCATCGCGTGGCTGTGGGTGGAGATGTTTTACCTCTGGTAGAAGCAACCCGACGACACGTCTTCGCCACACCGGCGGCGCGGCAGGGGGCGCACCCGGATATCCTCAATCCATTTTGGACCGGTACGGGCAGTTGGACCGTGCGCAATCGGCGTAGATGTAGAGCGAGTGCTGTTGAATGTCGAACCCGCGCTCCTTCGCGATCGCATGCTGTCGCTTTTCGATCTCCTGGTCGAGAAACTCCTCGACGCGCCCGCACTGCAGGCATACTAGGTGATCGTGGTGCCCGCCCTGGTTGAGCTCGAACACCGCTTTGCCGCTTTCGAAGTGGTGGCGCACCAGCAGGCCCGCCTGCTCGAACTGGGTGAGCACGCGGTAGACGGTGGCGAGCCCGGTGTCGGTGCCTTCCTTGAGCAGCATCCTGTAGACGTCTTCAGCCGAGAGGTGGCGCACCGCGCTCTTTTCGAACAGTTCGAGGATGCGCAGGCGCGGCAACGTCGCCTTCAGGCCTATGGTCTTGAGATCACTCGACGAGCTCAAAGCGCTTCCTTGGGATATTCGGCAGGCGTCGGCTATCATATAAGCTTTTGACCACTTTGCAAACCGCGCGCCGCTTAGGGTTTTGCCCCCGCCAACACAATGGGGCGCCCATCATCGAAACGGACCGCTGCCTCTGCACTTGATGCGCACAATCCTGCCATTTGCGTTGCTGCTTCTCGCCGGCTGCCAGGAAGTCCCGACGCTGCCCACGCTCGGGCCGTACAAGATCGACATCCAGCAGGGCAATGTCGTGACCCAGGAGATGGTGTCGAAGCTCAAGCCCGGGATGACCCGCAACCAGGTGCGGTTCATCCTGGGCACGCCGCTCGTGGTCGATCCGTTCCACGCCGACCGCTGGGATTACGTCTACCTTTTCCGGAAAGGCGGGGGCACGCCCGAGCAACGCCGGATCGCGGTGATTTTCCAAGGCGACAAGCTGGTGCGCGTTGAGGGCGACGTGGTGCCGGCGCGCACCTCGCCTGTGCCGGATGCCGCGAAAGGTGCCGGGCCGGCGCCAAAGCCCGTGGCCCCGCCGGTGCGCAAGGATGCGGAGCAGCCCGCAGCACCCCAGGCCGCGGCCCCGCAGCCGCCACCTGCGTCCCCCGACGCGGCGGTGTCTGACGCCGCGAAGCCGGGGGCGGCACCCGAGTCAGCGGACACTCAAACGCCCAAGCCTGACGAACCGGCGGCGGCGAACAAGGACAAACCGAAGGAAGAAAGGGGTTTCTTCGGCCGCATGCTGGAGAAGCTTGGTTTCTGACGGCTTTCGCGCGTAGCGTTTTGTCAACTTGAACCGGGCTATCGGGGGAGATGGATCTTCGGGTTGCGTCGTAACTGAAAAACCGGCTTATGATGCGCGATCGCGTCGCGCTTCGCGTCCTGAGCAAAAATCGTGACAGCGCACCGCGTGTTTCATTATGTTAGGGACTCTGAGTGCGAGGTCCAGTTCATCATGACAACCATCAATGTGGCAGTGGCGGGAAGCTCGGGGCGCATGGGCCGTGCGCTGCTCGAAGCGGTGCTATGCAGTCCGGACATGCGCCTTGCCGCGGCGCTGGAGCAGGCGCGTAACCCCCATATCGGGAAAGATGCGGGCGAACTCTTCGGCTCGCCGTGCGGGGTGAGCATAGGCGACGACGTCGAGCGCGGCGTTGCGGGGTGCGACGTGTTTATCGATTTCACGCGGCCCGAAGGCACGGTCCGGCACCTCGCTGCGTGCCGCAAGCGCAGCGTCGGGATGGTCATCGGCACCACCGGCTTCAGCGACGGGCAGAAACGCGAGATCGCGGAGGCGGCACGCGACATCGCGATCGTGCTCGCGCCCAACATGAGCGTCGGCGTGAACGTCGCCTTCAAGCTGCTCGAGCTTGCGGCGAAAGCGCTGGGGGAGGGCTACGACGTGGAAATCATCGAGGCACACCACCGCCACAAGGTCGACGCGCCCTCCGGAACCGCGCTGCGCATGGGCGAAGTGGTTGCCGCGGCGCTCGGCCGCGACCTCGGGCAATGCGCGGTCTACGGCCGGCAAGGCGTTACCGGCGAGCGGGCACCGGCTGCGATAGGATTTGCCGCCTTGCGCGGAGGCGACATCGTGGGCGATCACACGGCGATGTTCATCGGGTCGGGCGAGCGGCTGGAGATCACGCACCGGGCTTCGAGCCGCGCCAACTATGCGCAAGGGGCCGTGCGCGCGGCGCGCTTCCTGCATGGCAAGCCATCGGGGCTCTACGACATGTGGGACGTGCTGGGGTTGCGCTGAGGGCTCCGCCGCAGGATCAAGGAGGCGAGGCGGGGGGCGCGTTGAAGCACGCCGGGCTTTAACGTATAATTCCAGCCTGCGAAGCGGGATGGGCGTGAAGTCCGTCCCGCTTTCCACATCTGGCCCCGATTCAAGGAGTTTTCAGTGCCGCAGCGCCCGCCCGCCATCCTTGTGCTCGAAGATGGCACGGTCTTCCGCGGCGTTGCGATCGGCGCGGAGGGCATGACCGTCGGCGAGGTGGTGTTCAATACCGCGATGACCGGCTACCAGGAGATCCTCACCGATCCTTCCTATTGCCGCCAGATCGTCACGCTCACCTACCCGCACATCGGCAACTATGGGGTCAACTCCGAGGACGTCGAGTCGCACAAGGTGTTCGCGGCAGGGCTCGTGATCCGCGATTTGCCGGTGCTCTCCTCGAGCTGGCGCAAGTCGCAGACGCTCTCCGACTACCTCAGGCAGCAGCAGGTGGTGGCGATCGCGGAGCTGGACACCCGCAGGCTGACGCGCATCCTGCGCGAAAAAGGCGCGCAGGACGGCTGCATCATGGCCGGCGCGACCGACGTCGAGGCGGCGCTTGCGGCCGCGCGCGAGTTTCCCGGTCTTGCGGGCATGGATCTCGCGAAAGTCGTGAGCTGCGGCGAGCCCTACACCTGGGAAGAAGGCGTG
>JACQGO010000235.1 GCA_016199485.1 Betaproteobacteria bacterium | reverse complement strand
GCTTTCGCGACGATCTCGGTGCCGATGATGCCGCCCGCCCCGCCGCGGTTGTCGATCACGATCTGCTGCCCCAGGCCCTCGGCAAGCGGCGGGCTGATGAGGCGCGTGACGATGTCGGTACCGCCGCCCGGCGGATAAGGAACGACGAAGCGGATGGGACGCGCAGGGTAGCTCTCGGCGGAGACGGCGATCGCGGCGTATCCCAGCAGCAGCGCGCACAGCGCAAAGCGTAAACGTCCGAACATGGCTCTTACCTCCGGTTGGCGATCTTCGCGGCGCGCTTCGCCTCGAGGTCCACCGCGCGCGCAACGAGGGTGCGATCCTCGCGCAGCGCCGCCTTGGCGATCTTGTGCGTGGGCGTGTGCGGCAGCTCGTCGACGAACAGCACGTAACGGGGAACCTTCATCGGCGCAAGCCGCTCCCGGCACCACTGCGCGATGTCCCCGGCCGCGAGCCGCTGTCCGGGCTTGGCGACCACCACCGCGAGAATCTCGTCTTCGCCGAGCTCCGCCGGAACCGGGATCGCCGCGGCCTCGTGCACGCCGGGATGCGCACCGATCACGCGGTCGAGCTCCGCCCCGGCGATGTTCTCGCCGCGCCGGCGGATGATGTCCTTCTTGCGCGAGACGAAGAAAAAATATCCGTCCTCGTCGCGCCGCACGAGGTCCCCGGTCAGAAACCAGCCGTCGCGGAACGCAGCCTTCGTCTGCTCCGGGTCGCGGTAATAACCCTGCATGATGATCGGCGTCCTGACGACCAGTTCCCCGACCTCGTTCACGCCGACGTCGCGGCCTTCCTCGTCGACCACCCGGCATTCCGCCCACGGGCGGGAAGGGGCGGGATGTTTCCCCGCGGGCCCCATGCTGCCGGGCTTCTGCGGCCCGTCGAACGGGTTGCAGGTCACCCCGGGAATCTCGGTCATGCCGAAGCCGCCAATGAGATGCGGGATGCCGAATTCGTTGCGGAACGTGTCCGCCACCGCCTGGCGCACTCCGTAGATCTTGCGCAGCGTGTGGCCGGGGCGGAATTCGCCGCGCGGGCGGTTCTTCAGTATCGTGCCGATCGCCTCAATGATGTTGACCTCGGTCGCGCGCGTCTCCACCACCAGGTCCCAGAACGTGGAGGCGGAGAATCTGGGCACGATCACCATCGAGCAGCCCGCGGCGAGCGTTCCCGCCACCGAATAGAACAGCGCGTTGATGTGGAACAGCGGCAGCACGATCATCACGCGCTCGTCGGGCTGCAGATGCACGCGCTCGACGAAGCCCTCGCCGCAGATCACGAAGTTCGCCTGGCTGTGCATCGCTCCCTTGGGAAATCCGGTGGTGCCCGAGGTATAGACGATGAGGCACGTGTCTTCGGCGCGCACGTCCTCCGGCAGCGCGACCCGCGGCGCCCGCGCTATGAGATCGAGCAGGTTGGGCGCCGACTCCTCCGCGCCGTCGAGCAGCGTGAACCACGGGTGGGGGTCGAGCCCTTTGCACGCTTCGCGCGCGACGGCAAGCGTATCCGTGCTGCACGCGACGGCGGCAACGCCCGCGTGATGGAGCACATAGCGCGCCTCGGAGACGCCGAACTCCGGATTGACCGGCACCATGATCGCCCCAATGCGCGAAAGCGCAAAGAGCAGGAGGAGGTGCCCGTCGCCGTTGCGCGCGATCACCCCGAAGCGGTCGCCGTGCTTTACGCCGCGCGCGACCAGCATGCGGGCGGCCTTCCCGACCGCCTCGTGAAACCCGGCCCAGCTCCAGGTCTTGTCGCCATACAGGATGAACGGGCGCTGCGGGTCACGCTGCATCCGGCTCAGGAACGCGCCGTGCAGCGTGTAGTCATGCGGGGGATAAAGCTGCAGGACCTCGAGCGATTTTTTCATCGTGTCACCGGGCCGACAGCTCGAGTATGCGCGAGTATACCTTGTCATCCACCTGGATCACACCGGCCGCCAGCGCGCGCTTGCGCCGCTGCTGGCTGCTCTCGCCCGGAACGCGCACCCCCGCGACTCCGGCGGCCGGCCGGGTGGACGCGATGACCTTCTTGAGCTCGGACACGCGCGCCCTGAACTGCTTGCCCGGTATGAGCAATTCGGGATCGACGACCAGGAAAAAAAGACCGTAATTGCCGGTATCCTTGATCACGACATCGCTGCCGGCCAGTACCCCCAGCAGCTGGACTGCGAGCGAGAGAGCCGATCCGCGATGTCCGCCCCATGCCAGGAACGCTCCCTCCAATGCGGCATCGGGATCAATGGTCGGTCGTCCGTTGCGGTCTACCGCCACACCCTCGGGCAATGCTTCGCCTTTGGTCTTGCTCAAATCCACTTCCCCCCACGTGGTGGCCGAGGTCCCGATGTCTATGACCAGAGGATCATCTTCGCCCGGGAAGGCGATGGCGAACGGGTTGGTCCCCATCAAGCGGTCTATGCCGCCGAACGGCGCCACGCGCGCGGTAGTGTTCGTGGTGTGCAGAGCCACAAACCCCCGCCGTGCGGCGCGTTCCACGTAATACGCCAGACGCCCGCTGAACCACGTATTGTTTGCAGCCACGATTGCCACGCCGCTCTTCTCGCAGAGCTCGGTTGCCTTGTCCACGGCCACGAGCGACACGGCATAGCCGATATTGTCACCGCCGTCGATCAACGCGGAGTTCGCGCTCTCGCGCACGACGCGTATTTCCCCGGCCGGTGGCTTGTGGCGTAATTCCTCCACGATCGCCAGCAACCGGGGCAGGCTGGAGAATTCATGGCCGCACAACGCCGCGTCCACGAGGTGCTCGGCAGTCATGCGCGCGTATTTCTGCGGCACGCCGTTGCGCGTCAGGGCGCGGATGGCGAGGTCGGTGGCTTCTTCGATGGCAAGCTGCATATGCGATCCGCGGAGAATGTCAGCGTACGAAGCATTGTTGAACGCCGTATGGATTCCCGTTTCCACGGGAATGACACATGCTGCAGACGTTACTGCTTACACTCCAATTGGCAAGCAAAATAGACACGGTAGCCACGGACATCTTGGAAGAACTTCATCTAGCGGGGCATACCAGGGCGGGGGTCGGATTTCAGGCACCCGGTGAGCAGACTGATGTCCGCGAGCTTTTCGAGTTCCATCACCATGTCGCGCACGCGCCCGGCGCGCTCCCCGAGCACCTCCGTCGTCAGCATCACGAACTTGTTTTCGATTTCCGCGCGGGTCAAGGGGTATTCCGGCTCTCCCTTGGCGTTTTCGATGGACCCGCGGCAGCGCCGCCCGCCCCTCACTGCAATTTCAGCCGCTGCCCCACGCTTGTCCGGATAGCCCCGGTCGAGCCCGGTGTCCACTTCGACCCGGATCCTCGCCATCATGGCGCGGACGCGAGGGTCCGCGATCTTTTCATCGGTATACTGGAAAATCGAGGCATTGCCCTCCAGCAGCGCCACGGCCACCGAAAAAGCGACGCTGAATTGCGCCTGATTGCCGTTGCGCGGCTCGTGGATCTCCGCCGCAAAAGTGACCGAATCGACACGGATCGCGATGTGCTCGATGTCCTCCGGCCTGATCGCATGGGCCTTCGCCAGATCCTGGACCACGTCGACCGGGGCATGGTTGCCGCGGCAGCCGCCGTGAACCTTGATATACGTTTCGAAGATGCGGAAGCGCGTTCCAAGTTCCGCGAGCACGCCGGCAACGGCCGCGTCGTCGGCAAACGCCTTCATGAACCCGTTTTCGATGATGCTGTCCGCTCCCTCGGCGCCCTGCCTCGCAAACATCGCCGCCAGCACGCCTCCCTCGCAGCTGCGGGCGACCTGCAGCGGCTGGCTGGCGGAACACTTGAGCGCTTCCTTCAGCCCGACACCGAGATTGCAGGCGATCGCCATCGCGTTCTTCGCGCGCTCGGGCGTGAAATGCAGCATGTTCGCGCTGGCGGCAGCCGAGGCCACGGCCCCGAGCACCGCGGTGCTCTGGAAACCCCGCATGACGGTCGACGGATAAATCGCGCGTCCCAGACGGAGGAAAACCTCGTACCCCGCGGCGACGGAAGCGATGAGATCGCGCCCGGTCGCGCGCTCCGTCTCCGCGAGCGCAATGGCGGCGGGAATGACTACCGAGGACGGGTGCCCGCCGGTATAGCGCGAGCCGTCGTCGAGATAGGTCGAGTGCGCAAGGAAACTGTTGACCAGGACGGCATCGCGCAACGGAAATTTCGCCCCCAGACCCCAGACGCTTGCCGGACCCGCGCCGGCCACAATCGGAAGCAGCAGCTTGTGACTGCCGAGGCGGAAGCCCACCAGACCGGCCGCAAGAAGGTCGAGAATGCGCAATTTTGTCGCATCGACGACCTCGGCAGGCAAGGCGTGGCAGCGCGTTTGCGATACGAATTGCCCGAGCTTGTTTACCAGCATGTCGGCAGTCCTCCGTCGGTTGCCGCAACGACTTACCATGCATCAAATCAAATGATATTATCTGATCGAATCCAATCAGATCCGCTTATGCGATGACGCTCAAGCAGCTCGAAACGTTTTACTGGGTGTGCCGGCTCGGGGGATTCGCCGCCGCGGCGGAGCGCCTCCATTCCACGCAGTCCGCGGTTTCGATGCGCATCCAGGATCTCGAAGCGAGCCTCGGGGTCGCCCTGTTCGACCGCAGCCAGCGCTCCGCACGGCTGACGGCCAAGGGACAGGAGCTGGTCAAATACGCGGAGCAGTTGATGACGGCGGCCACCGAAATCCAGCATCGCATCGGCGACCCGCGGGTGCTGTCGGGCACCGTCAGACTGGGAGTCACCGAGTTCGTCGCGGTGACCTGGCTTCCCAAGCTCGTCTCCGCGATCAACGAAAACTATCCCGGCATCGTGCTCGAACTCGATGTCGACCTGACGCTGAACCAGCTCCAGAAGCTGCAGAACGGCGACATCGACGTCGCCGTGCTGCCGGGACCCGTTGCGGAGCCCGGGCTCGCCAACGTGTCGCTCGGATCGGTCGAGTTTTCCTGGATGGCGAGTCCCAAGCTCGGCGTGCCGCGCAAGAGGCTGACGCCGCGCGATCTTCAGGCCTGGCCGTTCCTGACTCTCACCCGCCACTCCAACCTGCACAAGCTGCTGGGCACCTGGTTCGAGGAGGGCGGCGCCACCGTGCGCCGGGTGGACGTCTGCAACAGCATCGGCGTGCTCGCCGCGCTCACGATCGCGGGGCTCGGCGTGAGTTTCCTGCCACGCGAGCATTTCGCCCACGAGGTCGCAAGCGGCCGGCTCCAGGCCCTCGATCTCACCCCGAGGCTGCCCGACCTCGAATACTTTGCGGTGTTCGAAAAACGTCAAACTCAACCTTTGTCACACACCATCGCGCAACTCGCCCGGCGGTGCAGCACCTTTCGCAAGGCCGGGACTCGTCCCAGGATCCGAAACCGCCGGTGAACGCTGATTAATCAGAAGCGGCGTGGTTTCAAAACCCCGGTTGAAGCCGCCGATCGACGCCGATAACACCCCCGCCAAACCACTCTAGCCACAGAGGGCACAGCGTTCGCAGAGAAGAAGCGACCATGAATATGGGGAGCTTCGATTTCAGCGCGTAGGTCGGGTTGCGCGAGCAACCTGACACCGAGATCGTCCAGGGATGTCAGGTTACGCCGGTGGCGTAACCTGACCTACGGTTCCTTGAGCTCGTTGTCCCGCGGCAGCCAATCGAGTAGCGTAGTCATGTGCGTTCCTTTCGCTCAAGATGACTTGTCTTTCCCGCGCGGGCTTCCCGCGCCGCCGTTCACGGCGAGCTGGATTGCCGCCGCAACGGCTTCCTCGTGCCCGAGCTCGCCACGAGCCAGTGCCGCGCACAGCTCGTCGAGCGTTTTGCTTTCGATCCCGCACAAACAGTCGCGGACGGCGTTCCCCGCCTCCTGCGCGATCAGCCTGCGCATCCGTTCCCGCGCTCCCTGCTGGCGCCGGCGCCCGGCTGCGCCGCGTGCCGATTCGATTGCGTCCGCGAGCGCGGCGATGCCTTCACCGCGGGTCGCGGTCACGCGCAAGATCGGCGGCGCCCCGGCCCCGCCTTTTTTCAGGCCCGCGAGGTAGCGCAGCTCCAGCTCGGTCGCGTCGGCAAGCGGAAGATCGCATTTGCTGACGACGAAAATGTCGGCGATCTCGAGTATGCCGGCCTTGATCGCCTGGACGTCGTCGCCGAAACCGGGCGCGCACACGACCACGCGTGTATCGGCGATTTCGGCGATCTCCACTTCCGACTGTCCCGCGCCGACCGTCTCGACGACGATCATGGCGAAGCCGGCCGCGTCGAGCACGTCGACCACCCTGAATATGGCGCGGGAAAGCCCGCCGAGGTGGCCGCGCGAAGCGAGCGAGCGGATGAACACGCGCTCGGCGAGCGCGTGGCGCTCCATGCGAATCCGGTCCCCCAGGATCGCCCCTCCCGAGAACGGGCTCGAGGGGTCGACGGCGACGACCCCGACGGACCTGCCGCGGCGGGTGAACTCGCCGATCAGCTCGCTCGCCAGGGTCGATTTCCCCGCGCCCGGGGATCCGGTGATGCCGAGAACATGCGCCCGCCCAAGGTGGGGATGGATGCCGCGCATGATCGCGTGGCCGATCGCCGTTTCGTTCTCGACTTCCGAAATCGCGCGCGCGACCGTCCTGTGATCCGCCCGCAGGATGCCGGCCAGGAAGCTCTTTTCGTCGGCGTGCGCAGTAGCCATCTCAAAAATCACTCAAAATCGATTCACGCGAAAAGCTGTAGCCACAGAGAGCACAGAGAACACGGAGAAAACCGGGAAAATCCCGTATTGCGCCTGCCTGCCTCATCCCTTCACGGGGTTGATGGTTAAACTCCGTGACCTCTGTGTGCTCTGTGGCTGAAGTTTTCGGGTTTTTGAGACCGTTTCTCCCAATGCGACCGATGTAAACGCCGGGAAAGCGCCGCCGGGCGCCTCACGCGGCCGTCGCCGCGGCCTCGGGCTCGCAGAGCCGGCCCATGAAACCGTGAACCTCGGGCAGTTTTTCCATCGCGAGAATCTCTTCCGCGATGCGCGAGCCGGCTGCCCGCCCGCGGAATTCCGTATTCGCGTAGAACTTGTCCAGCAGTTCCTCCAGCGCGACCGGGTTGCGCGCGTTGCCGCGCACCTCGGGAATCTCGCGCACGTGCTTCGCGCCGTTGTCGAGCGTGACCTCGATCCAGCCCGGCATGTCCTTCACCTGGTATTCCGGGTCCACCTGGTAGCTTACCCTGGACATGAGCCGCCGCATCAGCGGATCGGCGAAGCTCTGTTCGGAGAATTCCGCAACACCCGCTTTCCCTTTCGCCAGCATGAGCGCAACCGCGAACGGCAGACTGAAGCGCGCATCGTAGCCGGTCAGCGGGTTCACTTTTTTCTCCCACGGCTCGCACACGATGTTCACCGCGCCCGCGGCGACGCGGCACGAGATCTTCGCTACCTCTTCCGCGCGGACCCGATGCTCGCGGCGCAAGGCCGCCGCAGCGTCGAGAAAGGACTGGAGATAATGGCAGCACGGATAGAGCTTCGGGCGCACGTTGAGCACTTCCCACTCGCGCCCCAGCCCGTCGAGGACGACGCTCAAGTCGAGCGTCTCGCCCCGCAGAAACGAGTTGTAGACCCCGAGCTTGCCCTCGAACACCGTGGCCGGCCCGGTGTAGCCGCCCTCGGCGAGCTGGGCCGCGACGATTCCACACAGCGCCGCCCAGCCGGCATGCAGCCGCTTCGCCCCCGCCGACGCGGGAATACATTCCAGCAATCCCGAAGTAAAGCTGCCGCTGATGCCCACCGCCTCCACCGTGCGTGCAAGGCCGATCCCTTCGAGCCTCGCCGCGATCAGCGCGGCACCGAAGGTCGCGGCAACCGAGGTCGTGTGAAAACCTCTCAGGTGAAACCGGTTCAGCGCCGGCATCGCGACCCGGATCGTCGCTTCCATCCCGCCGGCGAGCGCCGCGAGCGTCTCTCGCCCCGAACGCCCCGCGCGCTCGGCCACGGCGAGCGCCACGGGAACCAGGGCCGCGCTCGGATGCACGACCGACTCCGTATGAGTGTCGTCATAATCCTGGCCGTGACCCAGAACGCCGTTGCAGAATGCGGCATGCTGGGCGGGGACCTTCATGCGCCGTCCGATGAGCGTGGATTCGGGCGCGCCGCCCCACCTCGAGGCGAGCCGCAGCGCAGCCACGCCAAAATCGATCCGCGTCGAGCCGATACAGACGCCCACGGTGTCGAGGATCAGCCGCTTCGTCTTCTCCACGACCTCGGGCGGAATGTCCTCGTAGGACAGGTCGTAGCTGAATTGCGCGAGGCGTTCCGCGATGGTCTGTGGCATGTCCGCTCCTTATTCGGCCAGGGCGCGCGCGATCAGCACGCGCTTCTGGTGACAGCTCGGGCAGGTGTGGCGCGTTTTGCAGGAGAAGGCGAAGACATCAAGACTTGGCACTCAGAAGACTCATGATCTCCGAGACATCCCGCGAGTTTTCCATATCCAGCAACAGCTCCATCGATTTTTTCGTTTGCTCGGGGGCCAGTACCCCTTCAGCACCCTCACGATACCTGTCTAACAATTGACTCGACGTGGGTTCGCGGGGAGACGCATTCTCCTTTGAGAAGGTCCTTCCGTCTTTCAGCTTGATCGTGACGGGGATGCGGGCGTCCACCCGGCCGGGGGGCCACTCGCGGTGGACGACCTCTTCCACCCGTCTGCGGGCCTCTACGTATCTTCGATCCGAAGCGGCCTTATCCGAAAAAGAATCGATCCATACTTTCCCTTTCAAGAGGGCCGTCCCGAAAATATGGCGAAAGCTGAATTTCGCCTCCTCTCCGGTTTTTGGCTCCGGGAATTTCATCAGATAGGAATCGTACAGGTTCATTTCCACGATGACTTTCTCGATGTCACCATGGGAAATATGGTGTTCGTCTACCATATCGAAAAACGCATCCAAGGCGCGATGGGCACGATAACAGCACGGATACTTCTTAATGGAAACGCCCGGATTCACGATCTGAAAGGTTTTCCCCAGATCCCTGGTCATCTCCCCCAGGTCGTATCCCCCCTCCCCGATCAACGCATCGCAAAACCCCTGGGGAGTCTCGATGATGTCGGGATGGGAAGTAAACCCCTTCCTTGCCAATTCCGCCGCCTCTATGCCGTCTCGCGATCCGAAGGCCAGTTCCGAGACATGGGCCATCGTTCCCACGGTGGTGATCAAGCCCCCCGCCTGAAAAGCAGCGGTGCCAATCGCCATTCTCGATTGATTCAGATCCAATCCCATCAATTTACCGGCGGCGGAAGCCGTCCCAAGATGATTGAAAATACTGATCCTTCCTTTCTTGCTGACCCCCTTCAAGGACGGACCACCCACCCTGCCCTGGATCTCAAACCCGAGGATCAACCCCTCCAGTACCTTTTTCCCTGGAAGCTTCATCTTGTCCCCGACGGAAAGAGACGTGGCAATCACAGCCAGCGGGTTCGGAGAGGTGCGCTGGCTCACGGACTCGAGTTCGGTGGAATGGTTGAAAATCCCGTTCAGATAAGAGGCATACTGAGCAGTCGTCTTGAAATTCTTTCCGATGATCACTGCTTCGGGTTTTGCAGCCATCTGCTTCACGTAATCGGTGAAGATGTTACTCACATGGGTCTGACAGCCTGCCAAAGCCCCTCCTACAAAATCGATAACCAAATCCTTGGCCCTCTCGACGACCTCCCGCGGAAAATCTTCGTACGTCGTTTGTAAAAGGAACCTCGTTAGTGTCTCCGTTACCCCCATCTTTACTCCCCTTTTTTCCGACCGCGCATCATGAAGCTATGCCGCGGCGCGCTCCCTTGCCGCCTTTTCGACGTAGCGGACGATATCCTCCAGCTTCGCCCCGTCGCGGAAGACTTCCCTGACGCCCATCGCCTTCAGCTTCGGAATGTCCTCCG
The DNA here is from genome assembly GCA_016199485.1 of Betaproteobacteria bacterium. Lineage (GTDB taxonomy): Bacteria > Pseudomonadota > Gammaproteobacteria > Burkholderiales > SG8-41 > JACQGO01. The sequence continues at coordinate 20,453 of JACQGO010000235.1, read as the reverse complement.
GCGGAATGAAGCCTCCCGCGAGAAAGACGATATCCCGGGCGTCGCGCTCGCGGAGCAGCCGCGCGATGCGCTCGCACAGGCCGAGGTGCCCTCCGGACAGGATGCTCACTCCGAGCACGTCCACGTCTTCCTGGATGGCGACCTCGACCAGGCTCTCGGGAGAATTGTGCCGGCCCGAATAGATCACCTCCATCCCCGCATCGCGCAACGCCATCACCACGAGCGCGATGCCCCGGTCGTGGCCGCACAGGCCCGGCTTGCCCATCAGCACCCGGATTTTCCGCTGCTGCGCGCCCATCGCCGGCCCCTCAGAACGTCGTCGGCTCGGCGTACTCGCCGAACACTTCCCTGAGCGTGCCGCAAATCTCCCCGATCGTCGCGTATGCCCGCACCGCCTCGATGATCGGCGGGACGAGATTGCTCCCGGACCCCGCCGGCTGCCGCGCCGTAGCTCCGAGGCGCTTGAGCGCTTTTTGCACCGCGGCGTTGTCGCGTTCGCGCCGCAGTTGCCGGACGGCCTCGATCTGGCGTCGCTCTTCCTCGGGCTTGTACCGGTACGGCCGGCGCGGTGGCTCGTTCTCCTCAATGCGGTACTTGTTGACGCCGACCTTCACTTTCCTTCCCGTTTCCAGATCCACCTGCGTCCGGTACGCGTCCTGGGCAATGACCTTGCGCACGTAGCCGGACTCGATCGCTTTCACCATCCCGCCCATGCGTTCGATGCGCTCGATTTCCTCCTGCACCCTGGCCTCGAATTCTGTGGTCAGCGCCTCGATGTAGCAGGAACCGCCGACCGGATCCACCACGTCCGGCAGGCCGGTTTCATGCGCCACGACATGTTGCGTGCCGATCGCGATCAATTCCGCTTTTTCAGTCGGGATGCCGAACACCTCATCCATCGTGCGCAACCCGATCAACTGGATGCCGCCCAGCACCCCGGCGAGACACGCGAGCGTGGTGCGCGCGATGTTGAGCTCGGGCCGCTCGCGCGTCATCAAGGAGCCTCCGCTGTGCCCGAGGATCCTGCATTTCATCGTCTCCGCGTCTCTCGCCCCGTAGCGATCGCGCAGGCGCGTCGCCCAGATCTTGCGCATCGCCCGGAATTTCGCGACTTCCTCGAACAAATCGGTATGGTTGCACTTCATGAGGAAGAAAATGCCCTTGCCGAAGCCGTCGATGCCGACGCCGCGCTTGAGCGCATCCTCGATGTAGGTGAAAGCGTCGGCAAAAGCGAAAGCGACCTCGTGCACGCGGTTCGCCCCGGCTTCGGGGTAGTGGCCGCCGCACACGTTCAGCGGCCAGTAAGCCGGCAGATGCTGCGCGCAGTATTCGAGCGTATCGGTCACCAGGCGCAGCGAGGGCTCCACCGGAAAAATGAAGTTCCCGCGCGCGGTGAATTCCTTGAGGATGTCGTTTTGCAGGTTGCCGCGGACCTTGCCGAGATCGGCGCCCTGCTTCTCCGCCAGCACGACGTGCATCGCGAGTATCACCGCCGCCGGCGCGTTGATGACGGTGCCGACGAAGATATCCTCGAGCCTGATGCCGTCGAAAATGATTTCCCAGTCGCGCAGCGATGCAATGGAAGTGCCCGTCATCCCCACCTCGCCGCGCGCCATGGGATGATCCGGATCGAGGCCAAGCTGCGTCGGCAAATCGAGCGCCATGTACGGCGGCACGCCGCCGTGCTCGATCATCCGGCGAAACAGGATGTTGGTTTCGCGGGGACTCCCGAACCCGGCGTAATGGCTGATCGTCCACAGTTTATTGCGGTAGCCGGCGGCGTCGATGCCGCGGGTAAAGGGAAATTCTCCCGGAAAGCCGACGTCCTTGTAATAATCGGCCGTGACATCGGGCGGCGTGTACAGAACCTTGAGCGGGACGCCGTCCTCACACGCGGGCGCCATGGCCTCCGCTTTTTCGATCTCTTCCTTGTGCCGCTCCCTCCATTCCTGTTCCGCGGTCTTCAGCCTCTCGAAATACATGGCTTTCTCCTTGGAGCGCACCCACGCGCCCCGTCGCGTGGGGAGTATGACAGCGGCCCCTTATCAGATCAAATGATATTGTCTGATGGTTTTTGATCAAGATTGCATATCTAACGCGGGGCGCTGCGGCGGATCGAGCCGCCGGATTGGAGCCGCGTCGGCGGCTGCCGGGATGAACGTCCAGCTCATTCCGACTCGCCGCTGCGCGCGATATGCTCGGCCGCCCTCAGGCCGGTGACCCCGCATTTGACGAGCCCGCCGACATAACCCACTTCGGGGCCGCCCTCGAGCCCGCCGGTGGCGGCCCCTGCCGCGTAGAGACCGGGAATGACCGAGCCGTCCTCGCGCAGCGCCTGAGCGTGTTCGTTGATCGCTACCCCACCCATGGTGTTGGTGATGCCCGCGCAAACCGGCGCCGCATAAAACGGCGCGACGGCAACCGGGCACGCGCGGTGGCGCGATGAGCGGCGGGCGGGAGCAAGCGACGCCAGCGCGCCGCGATGGATCGCGTCGTCATAACCGCGCACGGTGTCGAGCAGCGGGCGGGGCGGAACGCCAAGCTCGCGGGCGAGTGCCTCGAGATCGCCCGCGCGGATCAATGTCCCGCCCACGGCGGGCAGGTGCGGGTTTGCCGGGATGAGGCCGTTGCGCCCCGGGCCCTCCCAGATCGCGTGGTCGAAGATGATCGCCGCGGAAAGCGGATCCGCGAGCCGCGCAATTGCGTTCGCGATGTAGACGCCCCCGCGGCCTTCGTCCACGAAGCGCTCGCCCGCCGGCCCGACCACTACGCCGGCTGTAGCGAGACTGTCCAGGTACGGGTACGGCCACAACCGGTCATTGGTCATGGCATCGCGCGACAACACGTGCCCGTAGAAGCGATCCACGCCGGCGAGCTTCGCTCCCGCGGCGATCGCCATTTGCAGGCCGTCGCCCCGCCCGGTTCCCGCGCCGCGCTGCTTCAGCCGCTCGGGTCGCGCGCAGATGTATTGCCGGACGAGAGCGGCGTTGCCCTGAAACCCGCCGTCGGCGAGCACGACCGCGCGCGTCAGGAAACAGATTTCACCATCCCCCTGTCGTGCGACCACGCCACGGCACCGCCCTTGCTCGATGATCAGCGAGCGCGCCCGGGTGTTGCGCGCGACCGATCCGCCACGCCGGCTCAGGTTCGCTTCCAGCGTTCGCAGCAATACGTCGCCAGCACGGCCCTCCCAGTCGAGGCCGGGACGGGTACGCCCCGGCGGCGCGAGAACCCACCTGTGATACTCGGCCGCGCTCGCCTTGATGAAGCGCGCGCCTTCGTCCTGCAGCCAGCGCACCACCCGCCGGCCTTCGAGCGCAATCGCCCCGGCGAGAGTCTCATCCGCAAAGCCGCCGGTCGCCTCGAGGATGGCCTGCCTGAGTGCGCCCTCGTCGCTCATCACGTCGCGAAAGCACACGTGGAAGGTTCCGCCGGTGTAGCGCGTGTTGCAGAGGTAACGCTCTGCACTGCCTTGTTCCAGAACCGCCGCGCGCAGTCCCAGTTGAGCCAGGCGATTCGCGGTAACCAGCCCCGCGATACCGCCGCCCACTACTGCCACGTCCTCGCGTCGCTCTTCGGCCATTTCACTCACCGATTCTTCCCGACGCCGCCCGCACAGTCACGATGCTGCCGGACACGCCACTTCCGGCGCGCGGATCATTTGTCACGCCGCGCCCGCCTTCAGCATCGCTCTCAGCGCGGGCTCGAAGAAGGCCGGCGGCCGCATGATGCGGGTTTCCTGCGACATGATGCGCGGCTGATTTTTCGCCCGGTAAGCCGGCCACCCGGGATCCGCCGCCAGCGCCGCACGGCGCTTCTCGCGCTCCTCGAAGCTCTCGTACGCCCAGAGATGCACGATCAGGTTCTGGGGACCGACCTCGTTGATGAAAAAGCCGAACAGGTTGCCGAGGTGGCGCTTCAGGATCGGCAGGCCCTCGCGCTCGTAGACCTCCATGAACTCCGGCACCTTGCCGACGTGAAGCGTGTACATCCGTTCCTCAACGATCATCTGACTTCTCCTTTGCAAGGTAAAAAAATCCGCCGCGCCTTGATGCGCAGGCGGCGCGTGTACCAGCTCCTGACCCAGGCGCTCCACGGAGATTCGCGCTCCCGCAGGAACTGCTCGCTTTCCACGGCATCCTTGTCCGCGAGATCGTAGAGCGTCACGTACTGCGGGCCCGAAGACCGCCGGCCAGCCTCCCGCGAGGGCTGCGCGAGCTTGAGCCGGCGCGCGGTAACGAAGCCCGGGACGCGCAGCATGGCCGGAACATGCTCCGTGTTGTACCACGCGGTGAATTCGTCCTCCCTGTGCGGCGGAATGTCGTGCGCGACCACGAACAGATACTCGGTATCGGGCATTTCATAGGCCGCATCCGGATACACCTGCCGATAGACCCCGCGCGGGAAAAGATGAAACCCGTGCGTGCGCGCCTCGAAGCTGGTTGCGGGAAGCACAGCTTCCCGCTGCTTCAATCCGAGATACGACTCGCTTGTCACCGCCTCGGGACTTTCGAGTTCGTACAGCGTCAGGTACTCGCACTCGCCCTCGTACGCCCGGAAGCGGCGCGCCGCGATGAATCCCGGCAGCGCGAGCCGCGCCGGTATGTGGCTGCTTTCGTACCAGCCGTTCCACCCGGCCTCGATCTCCCGTGGCACGCCCCTGAAACATCCCAGCATCACAGCCCTTCCGCCCGCCATGGCCACCTCGCTACCCGCAGTGATCGAGCAGGAAACGCTTGAGCTCCCCGGCGCAGCGCTCCGGCACGACATCGGTGATGTTGTGCTGAAACCCGTGATAGACGATGAACTCGCACCGCGGCGCGTGCTCGCGGATCACCTCGTACTGCGCCAGCGTGATGTGGGGATCGCGGTCCGGGACCACCGCCAGCATCGGGCATTCGATCTCGTGCAGGCGCGCGGTCTGGTCGACCTCCCGCATCACCGGCACGAAACGGCAGAGGAATTCCTCGTTGGTGCGGCTTGCTTCGTCGACGAACCAGCGGACGAAATCGGGGTCGGTGCCGGGCGGGAAGCGCTCGTCTATCGTCTCCTCGAGAAACGCGCGCAGCCCTTTTTGCTTGATCGCGGAGATCCACTTCCCCGGATCGATCATCGTGCGCTTGAGTCCCGGGGGCGAGGCAAAGCCGGCGAGGGTCTTCACGCGCTGCGGATGGTCGAGCGCAACCTGCATCGAGATGATCGCCCCGGCCGACGAACCCGCGATGTGGAACTGGCGGCAGCCGAGATGGTCCGCGAGCTCGACCACATCCCGCACCAGGCGCCCGAACGAGAGCTGCCCCTCACCCGGCACGTCGCTCCGGCCGTGACCGCGCATGTCCGGGCGCACCACGCGGAAGTGACGCGCCAGGATCGGCACCCACCGGTAGAGCCGCCGCGAGCTGCCCATCGCGGCGTGCAGCAGGAACAGCGTCTGCGGCGGCCGCCAGGGATCGGTGTAGTCATCGACGACATAACGCAGCGTCAACCCGTCGCCGGCGCGAAAGCTCTCCATCTGCGGCTCGAATTTCATGCGGGCGGCCCGGTATGCGGCATCAATCGAGACGGATCCCGGCTGCTTTGACCACTTTCGCCCATTTCGCGATTTCGCTGCGGATGTTGGCGGCGGCCTCCTCGGGCGTGCTGCCGATCGGATCGAAAGCGAGGTCGACCAAGCGCTGGCGTACGTCGGGCATCCGCAACACTTTCGCCATCGCGGCGCTGAGCGTGTGGATGATCTCTTTCGGCGTCGCCGCGGGCGCGAGCGAGGTCCAGTAGGTTCCGGAATCAACGCCTTTCAGCCCCGATTCGACGAAGGTCGGCACCTGGGGCAACGCGGGGTTGCGCCTCTCGCCGGTGATCGCAATCGCGCGCAGCCTGCCGGCCACCACATGCGGTTTCGCCGAGCTAGGGCCGCCGAACATCATGGCGACCTGCCCGCCCACCACGGCGGCGGCGGCTGGACCGCTCCCCTTGTAGGGAATATGCACCAGATCGATTTTTGCCGCCGCCTTGAACAATTCCACCCCCAGGTGCGTCGCGGCACCGGCGCCGCCGCTGGCGAAATTGAGCTCGCCGGGCCGGGCTTTCGCCAGCGCGATCAGCTCCTTCAGCGACTTCACCGGCACCGAAGGGTGGACGATCAGGACCACCGGCGCCGACGCCAGCACCGAAACCGGCGCGAAATCCCTGACCGGATCGTACGGCAGCTTCGAATAGAGGCTCGGATTGCTGGCGAAAGAAGTGTCGGTGTGGAGGATGGTGTAACCATCCGGCGCGGCCCTGGCCACCAGCTCGGTGCCGATCTGGCTGCTCGCACCCGGGCGGTTGTCGACCACCAGTTGCTGGCCCAGGATCTCGCTCACCCTGGGCGCCATCATGCGGGTGAGGATGTCGGTCCCGCCGCCCGGTGCAAAAGGCACGATGACGCGCACCGCCCGCACGGGGTAGCCCTGCGCGCCAGCGGTCCCCACCGCGTTTACTCCGAGCAGCACCGCTGCACACACCCATGCACTTCCGTTCATCGCTCCTCTCCGGTTTTTTCGCTCAGTCCGGTTCAAGGCCGATCGCTTTGACCACTCGGCCCCATTTTGCAGAGTCGGCGGCGATGACCGCACTGAATTCTTCCGGCGTGCTTCCCACCGGCTCGGCGCCTTTACTCAGAAGAAGATCACGCACATCCGGAGATTGCAGCGCGCGGACGAGTTCTTCCTTGATCAACAGCACGACATCACGGGGAATGTTCGCCGGGCCTACCACGCCGTACCACCCCGTGACCTCGTACCCCTTGACGCCCGCTTCACCGATGGTCGGGACAGCGGGCAGCGATGAAGAGCGCTTCGGCGTGGTGACCGCCAGTGCCCGCAGTTTCCCGGCCTCGATATGCGGTATCGCGGCCGGAATCGTCGGGAACGAAAGCTGAACCTGTCCGGTGATCAGGTCGCCAAACGCCTGCCCTGATCCTTTATAGGGAACGTGCACGAAAGACATCCTGGTGAGCACCTTCAACAACTTGCCGGACAAGTGTCCCGGGGAGCCCACACCCGCCGATGCCAGGGTGAGGCGGCCGGGGTGAAGGCGCGCCAGCGCGATCAACTCCTTGACCGAGCGTGCAGGCAACGACGGGTGGACGACGAGCACGTTGGGTACGATTGCCACGAGGGAAATCTGGGAAAAATGCCGCACCGGGTCAAACGGCGGTTTCTTCCGCAGGTGGGGAGTGATCGTGAGTCCGGCGGATGCCATGAGCAGCGTGTATCCGTCGGGGGCGGACGAGATGGTCAGCTCGGCCGCCACAACCTGGTTGGCCCCCGGCCGGTTCTCCACCACGATCCGCTGACGCAGTGTCTGGGAAAGCTTCTGTCCCAGAACTCTCGCAAGCAGGTCCGTGACGCCGCCCGGCACGAAGCCGACGAGCAGACGAACGGGTTTCTGCGGATACACCGGCTGCGCATGGGCCGGCCGCTCCACGCACCATGCCGCGAGCGATCCAGCCATGCACCAAAGGAGTACGGCCCTCACGGTCATCATTCCGGACGCACGCCCACTTCTTTCAGGACCTTCGACCATCTCGCCATTTCAGACCGCAGGACGGCGGTGAGCTCCTCGGGAGTCCCGCCGACCGGTGTGAAACCGATGGCCTCGAACTCTTGCCGGGTTTCCGGCATTTGCAGGATGCGATTGATCTCCGCATTGAGCGCATTGATGATGGGTTTCGGCGTCTTCGCCGGAACCAGGACCCAGAACGCCGTGACCACCTCATAGCCGGCGAGACCCTGCTCGGCGACCGTCGGCACCTCCGGGATGATGCCGAGGCGCTTGGATGAGGTCACGCCCAGCGCGCGCACGCGTCCCGCCCGGATATGGGGCACCGTGGCATTGGGGATGGTGGCCGCAAGATGCACCTGCCCCGAAATCACCGCCGCCGCTGTAGCGCCGGCCCCCTTGTAAGGAACGTGCACCATCCGCACTCCGGTCATGTATCGGAGAAGTTCGGAAGCGAGGAAGCTCGTGGTGCCGACCCCGGAAGTTGCATAGTTCAACTCCCCCGGCCTGGACTTGGCCCGGGCAATCAGCTCCTGCACCGATTTCACGGGAACCGAAGAATGCACGACGAGCACAAGTGGAGCGTTTGCGAGATACACGATGCGCTCAAAGTCTTTCACCGGATCGAACGGCATTTTCTTGTAGAGGAACGGGTTGATCGCGAATCCGCCGGCGACGATCAGGATCGTATAACCATCGGGAGTCGCTTTGGCAACGATGTCCGAGCCGATGATGCCGCCGGCGCCCGGGCGGTTATCGACGATGACCGGCTGTCCCCAGTGTTGAGTCATCTTGGCGCCGATCAGGCGCGCCATGACGTCATTACCGCCGCCTGCGGTGGAAGGCACCACCCAGCGGATCGGCTTCGAGGGATATTTGGCCGCCCCGCCGGCAGGCTGGCCGTGAACGACGGCGCCGCCCGCGAGAAAAAAAGCCCCTGTCAGAATGTTCAGCGCATGGACATGCACCGACCGTATGTGCCGGCGTGATTCGCTCATAATCACTTCCTTATTCCCTGTTCCTTGATGATTCTCGCCCATTTCTTGCGCTCCGCGGCCAGATAGGCTTGAAACTCCCCGGGGGTCCCGCCCACGAGCTCGACACCTCTTTCAGCCATTTGCTTCCGGTAATCGGGACTGGCGAGGATCTCGTTGACGGCCCGGTTGAGTTCCTTGATCACCGAAGCGGGCGTCTTGGCGGGGACCAGCAGGCCGTGAGAAACCCCCGCCTCGAACCCGGGGAACCCGCTTTCGTCGAACGTCGGCAAGTCGGGCAACGCCGGGGATCGCTTCGCGCTCGCGATTGCCAGACCACGCGCGCGCCCCCCGCGAACGTGCCCGATCGCGGTCATCGTGCTGTCGAACAGCAGCTGGATTTCGTTGCCCGCCAGTGCCGCCATCGCCGGCGCCGCCCCCCGGTAGGGCACGTGCCTCATGTCGATACCGGCCTGGTTCTTGAAAAGCTCGCCGGCGAGATGAATCGATGTTCCGACGCCGCCGGAGCCGAAGTTGAGCTTTCCCGGTTGCGACTTCGCCAGCGCGACCAGGTCCGGGAGCGCCTTCGCCGGCAGCGCAGCGTTGACGATCAATACATGCGGGGTCTTGCTCACCAGGACCACGGGCGTGAAATCGCGGTCGGCGTTGAACGGCAGTGCCTCGTAAAGCACCGGATTGACCGCAAAGATCGGGTGAGACGCGAAAAACAGCGTATATCCGTCGGGCGTGGCCCCGGAGGCGGCGGCCGCCGCGTTGTTTCCACCCGATCCGGTCCGGTTCTCGACGATGACGGGTTGTCCCCACTTCGACCGGAGTTGATCCGCCAACCGGCGCGCGTTGAGGTCGCCGCCGCCCCCGGGCGCCATGGGAGAGATGAAGCGGACGGGACGGGACGGGAACTCCTGAGCCGACGGCGCCGGTCCGGCAGACGCCAGCATCATCGCGACAAAGGCAACTTTGGAAACTGCGGCACGGACTCGCGCCGGCGCATTGCTCACGGCTCTCTCCTCCTCTTGTTTATTTCGCCCCGGGATAGATCTCGGGCCCATAAAAACTCCGTATGCGTTCGAGAAAGTCTCCCGTCGGCGTCGCGTAGCCCAGGCGCTTGCTGGTAAAGCGCCCGGTTATTCTTTTCAGCTTGACCGCGGTTTCTCCCATCTTGATCAGCTCGACGATGCCGTTCAGCACCGGCGCACGCCCGATTTCGTATATTCCCGCGTCCGCGAGAAATACGATGACATCGCCGCCCGCCGGAATGATGACCTCGGCGCCGTTTGCGAGCAGCCGCTCGGCGGCAGCCATGAACTGCGCGACGATGGTTTCCCGGTAGTCCTTGTCGACCATCGCTTTTTTCAGCTCGAGCGGGGAAGTGCGCATCGCTTCCACCCCCGCGAGCCGCTGCTCGAGCCCGTAACGGCGGACGTTTTCCAGTATCCGCGGCGTCCATTTTTCGCTGATCGTGACCAGCGCAAAATTCGCGCCCATGATGCTCGCCAGATGGAAACTGGTCTCCGACAGGCCGAGCACGGGGATGTTGACCATCTCCCGCGCTTCGCGTATCCCCGCGTCGCTGATATTCCCGATGAGGTACGCGTCGAATCCCTCTTTCTCGGCGCGGATCGCGTTATAGATGACTTCCCTGGTGTCGTGATATTCGAGGAAACGGTAATGCACGCCGATGCCCGCGGTCTCGGAAACGCCCCGCACGTGTACGCTGGTGCCGGGGTCGGCGCACGAATCGATGACTTTTCTGAGGATCGCCCCGTACGGGGTCGACTCGGTTTGCCGCGCCAGACTTTGGTACCACAGCCTCATCGCCTCTCCTCCGGTTTCCATGCCAAGAGCTTTCAATATGGGTACGTGAGCGATGCCCCCGGTTTGCTTCAAGCCGAAGTGCGCCGAACCGCCTGCGGTGCCGCGGCGGCCCTCCTCCAGTTCAGGTACCGCGGAACGGCAACGACGAGGAAAAGGGCGGTACCCACGATATCCGCAATGGCTGACGGGAAGATGAGCAGGAAGGCGGACACGATCAGCACGCTGCGCTGCAAGGCGTTCAGGTGTCCATAGAGATAACCCATCGCCCCCGCCGCGAACGGGATCACCGACAGGAACAATATGATCCAGGAGTAAAGCACGTCCGCATTGAATCCGTCCGGCATGAGAATCGGCGAATAGACAAACATGAACGGCATGAAGTAGAGATAAGACGAAAACCGCATGGCGTGCAACCCCGTCGTGTACGGATGAGCCCCTGCGATGGCTGCGCCGGCGAACGCCGCCATGCATACGGGGGGCGTCACGTTCGAGGACTGGCTGTACCAGAATACGGCGAAGTGGGCGGCGATCAGGGGAATACCTATCTGCCCCATGGCCGGCACCGCGAGCAACGCCAGGATCAGGTAATCCGCGGTGACGGTTATCCCCATGCCGAGGATGAACGTCGCGAACAACACGAGCAGCAGCGCGGCCCACTGGTAGCCAAAGGTATAAGAGAGAACCAGCTCCGAGAACTTGAATGCGAGGCCGGAGAGCAGCGCGATCCCGACGATGATCCCTACCGGTCCCGCGGTGGAGCCGACGATCAAGGACTTGTCGCCGCCGTCCGCCAGCGCATCGAACAGCGTCACAAAAAACTTCCGAACCTCCATCCTGGCGAAATACTTGATCGCCATGATCACGACGAAGATCATGATGGCGTAGAACGCCCCAAGCGAGACGCTGCTTCCGGTAAACAGCATGTAGAACAAGACGACGACAGGGACCAGATAGTGCCAGCCGCCCTTGAACACGGTCCATGCGCTCACGCGGTCCTCAGGGGGAACGCTGCCGATCCCCGTCCTCAGGGCCTCGACGTGAACCATGGCGAACACCGCGAAGAAGTACAGCAGCGCCGGCACCAGCGCGATCTTGGCGACCTCCACGTACGGAATCCTCAGCATTTCGGCCATGAGAAACGCGCCGGCGCCCATCACCGGGGGCATGAACATCCCGCCCGTCGAGGCCGCAGCCTCGATTGCGCCAGCCACCGCCGGCCGATACCCGGTTTTCTTCATGAGAGGAATGGTGAACGCGCCGGTAGCTACCGTGTTCGCGGTGGCGCTCCCGGAAATCATGCCGAAAAGGCAGCTTGCCGCCACCGCCGCTTTCGCCGGGCCACCGCGGAACCGCGCCAGCAGCGCTATGGGAAGATCGATGAAAAAAGCTCCGGCGCCGAAGCGCTCGAAAATTGCGCCCATGATGATGAACAGCATCACGAACGCTATGAAAACGTAGGCGACGAAACCGAAGATGCCATTCATCGAGGCGTAGACATCCCCGACGATGTGGCTCGCGGAAAAGCCCTGGTGGCTGAACAGCTGACCCGGCAGGTACGGCCCGAAATAGGCGTAGAGGAGCAGGAGGAGAGCCAGGCCGGGCAGGATCACGCTCATCGCGCGGCGGCATCCTTCCAGCACCAGCACGATCGCGACGACGCCGAATATCACGTCACGCGTGGTCGGGCTGCCGGCCCGCCACGCCATCTGTTCGTACTCAACGACGAAGTTGCCGAACGCCGCGACGCTGAGCACGATCAACACGAAGTCCACCGCGCTCGGCCGATGGAGGGGCGACCTCCGGGTCGCGGGGTAGCGCATGAAGACCATGCAGGTGACGAACATGATGAACAGCCCGCGGAGATCCGACGAGCTCCATTGGTTGGATAGCACGGAGTAGATCAGCACGACGCTGTAACACGCCGCCATCGTCTTGAAGATGCCGCGCCACGCTCCGGTGAACGTGCGCAGCGGGCGCACGCCTTCGGACTCCTCGATGAGCCGCAGGAACAGGTTGGGCTTGACGGCCGTTTCGTGCGTCACGCCCGGCCCCTGAACGAGACTGCTCGTGCGCTCACGCAACCCCCCGGCTGGCCCGGCCCGCCACTACTTGAGCAGCGGCTCCGGAACGGTTACGCCCTGTTCTTTCCAGAATTTCGCCGCGCCGGGATGAACCGGCCCGATGTTGCCGGTCAGGGGATCGCGGCGATTCAGATTCGCCCCGGCGAACGCCATGTTCACCTGCCGAACCGCGTCCGCGGAATAGGCGAGCCTGGTGAATTCGTAGACCACTGCGTCCGGCACGTCCTTGTGCGCGATGAGGTATCCGGCGGAACCGAAAAACGTCACGTCGCGGTTCTCGCCCTTGTAGGTGCCGCCTTTCACCACGATCTTCTGGAGATAGGGATACTTCTTCAGGAACCCGCTCGCCTCAAGCTCCTTTCCGAAGTCGACCAGCGTGATCGGCTTTTGCACTCCGATCTCATCGACTACGGCCGCGGGTATGCTGTTCGCGCGGTTGATCGCCTGGACCTTGCCGTCGAGCAGCATGGTCGGGTAATCCTGGTGCGGCAACATCCTCGCGTCAAGCCCCTTCTTGAGACCCGAGTGATCGAGAAACAAATTCATCTGGACCGCCGCCGCGGAGCCCGGCGCGCCGATGGCGAAGATCTTGCCTTTCAGGTCGGACGCGGTCCTGATCCTGTCCTTCGCCAGCGCCACTACGTGATTCGCCAGTATCGGAGTAGCCACGCCGATGACCCTCCAGTTGCGCATCGGCTTGTCGAAGGGCTTCTCTCCGCGCCACGCGGAGTACATCGTGTCCGTCTGGGTCATTCCCAGCTGCGCCGCGCCGGAATCCACCCGCCTGATGTTTTCCGCGCTTCCCCCCGAGGTGTTCGGCGTAACCCGGATCTGCTTGGAGCGCTCGTTGACGAATTTCGCAAGGGGGGCGCCGATCATGTAATAAGTGCCCGTGACGCCGCCGGTGGGCATTTGAAGCATCGTCTGTGCCCATCCCGCGGACTGCCCGGCGAAGGTCATCGCCACGAACACGGCCCCGCAAAACGCCGATGCCCTCCAGTCCCGTGTGACAGGTGTCATATCGTCCTCCTTTGCAGTGTTCAGCGAGCCTTCGGCCCGGGGGATGACGCGCCGTGGCAATGTAGTTCTGGTGTGCGGCCGCGGCGCCGGCAACGTGTTTGCAGCCCATTATCGACGCATGAAATCCATCGGCTCAAATGATATTAATTGATCAACTGCCATCACACTTTCTAATGCATTCCCGTCGCGGATTTTGCGGCAAGCCGCATGAGTTTGCCCACGTGACTGCATTGCTCGATCTCGTCCACCAGCTGCGCAAGTCGCGCGGCGCGCGCCGCGCCGAGCACGGGTTGCGCCAGGCTCAGGAACTTCGCCCGCAGTTCGTCGTCAGACATCGGATTCCGGATCGAGCCCTTCGGATGGTCCACCTGCGACGTCAGTTCCCGGCCGTCGCGCGTCGTCACGGCCATCCTGCACGACACCCCGCGCGGCAGCGAGGCATCGGTCGTGATCTCCGTTGCCGCGGCGAGGCGCTTCACCAGCGGATTCCTGATGTTGCGGTCGCTGTACTGCGCGAGCAGCGCCCGGCCCTCGATCAGGGCAACCGCCACCGAAAACGGCAGGCTCACCTGCGCTTCGTGGTAGGTGCGCGGCGCCCGGTTCTGGTGATAGCGCGCCCAATCCGGATGGCGCGCGACGTGGATGCGCTCGATCGCCCGCGGGTCGACGTTCGACTTCCCGCGGATTTCCAGCGCGCAGTCGATGGCGTTGTGGATCGGCCGCGCGCACGAATACGGCTTGAACTCGATGTCGAGCCGGTATGGCCGGCCGAGGCCCGCGGTGAGCCGTCCGGGCAACGCCTCGCCGGCGAACGCGCGGCAGAAACCGCGTTCGCCCTCGAAAATCGTATCCGCGCCGGTGAAGCCCAGTTGCGCCATCAGCGCCGCGGTGACGCCGTTGCGCGCGGTGGGGCCGGGGTTGAAGCGCTTCTGCATCGAGGGTCCGTACATCTCCATGAGCCCGGAGGCCTGCGCGCCGGCAAGTCCCAATGCCGAGGTGAGCTTCGCCTCGTTGAGCCTGAGCAGCTTGCCCGCGGCGACGGTCGCGCCGAATACGCCGCAGGCGGGCGTCGTGTGAAAACCGCGGTCGCGCAGCGACGGATTGGTCGCCTTGCTCGCGCGCTCCATCATCTCGCAACCCGCGGCAAGCGCGGTGAGCAGCTGCCTGCCGCTCGCGCCGGCGAATTCGGCAACGGCAAGCGCCGCGGAAAATACGGGCGGGCTGAAATGAAACAACGCGAGCACGTCGATGTCGTCGAGCTCGATGCTGTGCGATGAAATCGCGTTGGCGAAAGCGGCGCCTGCCATCGGCACGCGCCCGCCATCGCCGATCAGGCTCGCCTGTGCCCGGCCTCCCTGCATCCTGGCGAACCGCCTCGCGATGCGGCCGCTTTCGCTCCGGCTGCCGGCGAGCGCGACGCCGAGGTAATCGAGCAGCAGGCGCTTCATCGCGTGCCGCGAGTAAGACGTGACATGGTGATACGAAAGCGCGGCGAAACGGCGCGCCAGTTGTTGTGCGCAAGTGGTGGTCATCGTTCCTTCCCTGTTGTTCCGGGACGGGACCCGCCGCGGCGACAGATGCGCCTGCGAGCCCCGTCCCCGCAGATTCAGCCCTGCGGCGTCACGTCGAGCCGCACCACGATCCCGTCGAGATCCTTCGCAGGCGCGGGATAGCGCTGCATCACCAGCGGATCATGGCCGGGAATGATGTGCCGGGGGGATTCCGCCAGCGCGCGCAGCGTGTCGTAGCCCTCGAGCGTCTGGCCGAGGTGGAACGCGGTCGGAAAACAGCGGCCGGTTTCCATGTGCTCGTAGTAGTGGCTCGCATCCGAGGCGAGCACGACCCAGCCGCGCCGCGTATGCACCCGCACCGATTGCAGCCCCGCGGTGTGCCCGCCGATATGGTGCACGCTCACTCCCGGTGCGAGCTCGGCCGCGCCGTCGTGAAACGCGACCCGCCCGTCGAACACCATCCGCACCATGCCCGTCACATCCTCGACTTCAAAGGAGTGATTGAACCGCGCGTGCCGCATGTGGCGGCCGGTCACGTACGCCATCTCGGCGTCCTGAAGGTGAAAAGTCGCATTCGGGAAATCGAGAAACGTCCCGCCGTGATCGTAGTGCAGGTGCGTGATCACTACGTCGCGCACCTCTTCCGCCTTCACGCCGAGCAGCGCGAGCCCTTCACGCGGGGTGCGCAGGTACTGGCGCTTGCGCTTCGCCGCCATCGCGGCGGTGAAGCCCGTGTCCACCAGAAACGCGCGTTCCTCGTTCCGCACCAGCCACACGAAATAGTCCATGGGCATCGGCGCATCGTGCGGATCGCCGCCGATGAAATGATCCGCCCGCCGCGCGTCGCGCCGCGCGTAGCGGATGGCGAAGACCTCGTAGGCCGGCATCGTCATGATTCAACCGCCCCCCCGCAGGCAAATGTGCGTTCCGCCGCGCGCGTCTCCCGGAAGCGGTGATCGACGCTCAGCGCAACCATCCACGCGTCGCGCAAACAGGTGAGGAAATCGCCGGTGCGGTAACAGTCGCCGGCGAGCGCATAGGGAACCCCGGCAGCCTCGACCGTCGCGACGGCCTCGCGGTCGGGTTGCGGACCGGTGGCGATCACGAGGTGGTCGCCGACATCGAGCGTCCGCGGCGCGCCGTCGTGAGCGCGGACGGCGAGCGTTCTCCCGCGCGCGCTCTCGATCCACGTCCCGGCGAGCAGCGTCGCATGTTTTCGCTCGAGCCGCTCGAGGATCTCCAGCCGGTTGTTGCGCGGCATCCCCTGCGCGAGCGCCGCCAGAATTTCGATGACCGTGACGCGCGCCTCGCGCTCGGTGAGCAGATCCGCGGCCTCGATCCCGACCATGCCGCCTCCGATCACCGTGACCTGCGCGCCCGCCGGCACGCGTTGCGGATCGCCGAGATAGTCCCACGCGTGCATGACCCTCACCGCCGGATCGAGCGCCGAGGTATCGAACGGAGCGGGGCCGGGGCGCGCGCCGGTCGCAACGATCACGAAGTCCGGCCTGAATTCGCGAACGGCCCGCGCGGTCGCCGCGATCCCCGTCTTCACCGGCACGTTGAGCCGGCGGACCTGCCCCCAGCGGTAGCTCCAGATCGGCTCGACCTCCTTCTTGTCGGGCGCCGCGACGGCAAGCGGCATCTGCCCGCCGGCGCGCGCGCTCTTCTCCCAGATTTCCACCTGATGTCCGCGGGCGGCGAGTACGCGCGCCGCCTCCACCCCGCTCACCCCCGCGCCCAGCACGAGCACGCGCCGCGGCCGGCGCGCGCGCAACTTCGGAAAAAGCTGCGGCTCGGCGTGCTCCAGCGCTTCGAACTCGGTGCCGATCATCGGGTTGTGCACGCACGAGACGTCCTTCTCGAGCGTGAGTCGTTCGTAGCACACGTTGCACGCGATGCACTTGCGAATCGGCGCCCTGACCCGGCCGAACGCTTTCAGGCACCAATGCGGATCGGCGTAGAGCGCGCGCCCGATGGACACGAAATCGGCGCAGCCCTCGCGCAGCACCGCCTCGGCATCCTCGGGCTCGACCAGGCGGCCGGCGATGAGCACCGGGATCGAGACCGCCTGCTTGATCGGCCGCGAATACGGCGCGAGGCATCCGCGCGGAAAGGAAGGCGGCTGGATGCAGTACTTGGAGAGCTGCGGGCTCTCGTTGCTGCCCCCGGAGACGTCGAGCGCCGCGACCCCGCCGCGCTCGAGCCGGCGCGCCAGCTCGACGATTTCCGCTTCGGTGTAGCTGCCCTCGCAGAACTCGCGCGCGCTCAACCGCACCACCAGCGGGAAATCGGGCAGCGCGTCCTTCACGCGCGCCACCGTCTCGAGCAGCAGGCGCGCGCGGTTGTCGAACGAGCCGCCGTAGCGGTCGGTGCGCCGGTTGATGCGCGGGGTGAGGAACTGCTGAAACAGATAGCCGTTGCCGGCGTGCAGCTCGACGCCGTCGTAGCCCGCCTGCCACAGCCGGCGCGCGGCCGCCACGAAGAGTTTCTGAATCTCGGCGATTTCGGGCACCGTGAGCGGGCGTACCGCATCGCCGGTGTTCGGGTTCTTCCATGGCGAGGGACCCACCGGCTCCATGTCGAGCACCGAGCGGCGCAGCAGCGCGCCGCGGTGATTGAGCTGGCCGCACACCAGGGCGCCGTGATTCTTGATCGCCTCGACGATGCTCGCGAGCCCGGGGATGAAGCGGTCGTGATAGACGCAGAGCGAGTTGTGGTGGGGGCGCGCGTGCTCGGTCACGACCATGGCCTCGGTCATGATCATCGCGACGCCTCCGCGCGCGCGCTCGGCGTAGTAGAGCTTGTCCCGTTCGGTGGAAAGCCCGTCGGTGGTGCTGTAGTTGGTCCCCATCGGGGCCATCACCACCCGGTTACGCAACCGCAAGGGGCCGATCGACCCCGGCTGTGCGAGCAGCATCCTCCCTCTTCACCCTTATCGAGCTTTGCGTAAATGCCTTACGCCGCTCGACCCTCACCCCTTGCCCCTCTCCCGGAGGGAGAGGGGAACGATACGGTGCGGAAACGGTTTGTTAACCATTTCCGCAAAGATCAATAAGATGAACGCGCAGCGTTCATCCTCCAAACATTGCGCCGCCCTTGTGCGCGTAGAAACCCTGCCCCGTCTTGCGGCCGAGGTGCCCGGCGGCAATCATGCGTTTGACCAGCGGCGGCACCGCCGCGCGCGGGTCATGCGTCGCGGCAAACAGCGCTTCCGACACCAGAAAATGCGTGTCCAGCCCGACGAGATCGAGCAACTCGAGCGGCCCCATGGGATAGCCCAGGCCCGCCTTGATCGCGCGGTCGATATCGGCGGGCTCCGCGACCCCCGCCTCCACCAGCCGGATCGCGTCGTTGTTGAACGGAATCAGGAAGTAATTGAGGATGAACCCGGGATGGTCCTTGGTTCTCACCGGAGTCTGCCCGAGCGCCTTGCAGAACTCCCACGCTTTCCCGAACGATTCCTCGCTGGTCTTGATGCCCGGCGACATCTCGACGAGCTTCATGAGCTGCGCCGGCAGGCAGAAATGCATTCCCACCACGCGGTCGTCACGCCCCGAGCCGGCAGCGATCTCGGTGATCGACAGCGTCGAGGTGTTCGAAGCGAAGATCGTATGCGGCGGGCACACCCGGTTGACCGCCGCGAGCAGCTCGTGCTTGACCTTGAGGTTCTCGTATACCGCCTCGATCACGATGTCGCACGCGGAAAGCGCGTCGACATCGGTCGTGCCGGTGAGATCGCGCAGGATCTTCTCGACCTGCTCCGCGGTGAGCTTCTTGCGCTCGACCGACTTCGCGAGAAAGCCTTCGGTCTGGCGCCGCGCCCGCGCGAGCGCTTCTTGCTGCGTGTCGTAGACGATGGTGCGGAAGCCCGCGCGCGCCGCGACGATCGCGATTCCCGCCCCCATCGTGCCGCTGCCGGCTACACCGACAATTGCGATTTCGGACATAAAGACTCCTTGAAAGATCAGCCACAGAGCACACAGAGAAAAAATGAAAAAGCGTTTTCCGTGATGATGGCGGCTTGGTGCCGCTCTTCGATTTGATCTCTGTGCTCTCTGTGCTCTCTGTGGCTCATTGCCTCCTGACAAAACTGCGGCCGATCAACTGCCGGTGGATCTGGTTCGTGCCTTCCCAGATCTGCGTGATCTTGGCGTCGCGCATCAGCCGCTCGACGCGGTAGTCCTTGCAGTAGCCGTAGCCGCCGTGCAGCTGCACCGCGTCGGTCGTGATGCGCATCGCCGCGTCGGAGGCGCGCATCTTCAGCATCGACGCCTCTACGCCGAAATCCGCCGCTCCGCCGTCGACCAGGCGCGCAACGTGCCACAGCCATGCCTCGCACAGCGCCAGCTCCGACGCCATGTCGGCGAGCATGAACTGTATGCCCTGGAATTCGATGATCCTGCGTCCCGACTGCCGGCGCTCGTTGACGTAGGCGACCGCGTCCTCGAAGGCCGCGCGCGCGATCCCCAGCGCATGCGCCGCGATGCTGGGACGCGATCGGTTGAGCGAGGCGAGCAGGATCTTCAGACCGTCGCCCGGCTTGCCCAGGAGATTTGCGCGCGGCACGCGGCAGCCGTCGAACGCGAGCGCCGCGGTACTGGAGGCGCGCAGCCCCATCTTGTCCTCCTCGCGGATCACCTTGAGCCCGGGCGTGCCCTTCTCCACCACCAGCGCCGAGATCGACTCCTTGCCGCCCCTGATCTCGCTCCACTTGCCGAACAGCAGGTAGAGATCCGCCATCGCGCCGTTGGTGATGAAGGTCTTGTTGCCGCTCACCACGACCTCCTCGCCCTGCGGCCGGAACTGCGTCTGCATGCCGGTCGCATCCGAGCCCGCGGTCGGCTCGGTAATCGTGAGCGAAGCAAGCC
The DNA here is from genome assembly GCA_016199485.1 of Betaproteobacteria bacterium. Lineage (GTDB taxonomy): Bacteria > Pseudomonadota > Gammaproteobacteria > Burkholderiales > SG8-41 > JACQGO01. Next base: position 618 of record JACQGO010000235.1, on the reverse strand, counting down.
CGCCCTTCGCGATCACCGGCAGCAGCCTTTTTTTCTGTTCTTCGGCGCCGAACTCGATGACCGGTCTCATCGCGTGGAAATTGGTCGCCCAGATGACCCCGGTGGAAGCGCACGCCTTGCTGATCTCGCGCACGCACTCGAGGTACGCGGCGTACGACATCGGCGCGCCGCCGTACTCCTCCGGAATGAACATCGCGTTCAGCCCGAGCGCGTTGATCGCCTTCACGTTGTCCCAGGGAAATTCTCCGGTCCTGTCGTAACGGGCGGCCTGGGGCGCGATTTCTTCGCGTGCGAGGCTCCGCACGCTTTCGACGAGCATGCGTTCCTCGCCGGTAAGCTCCGGCGTCGTATCGAGCCTGTCAAACACGCTCATTGATCGGTGAACTTCGGTTTGCGCTTTTCGATGAAGGCGCTCATGCCCTCGGCCGCATCTTTCGTCTGGTAGGCGAGCGTCGAGAGATCGGCTTCGATCTTGAGCCCCTCGTTGAGCGGGGTATCGAGCGCGCGTTTCACCGCCTCGCGCGCGAATCCCAGCACCGGCAGGCTGAAGCCGGAAAATTCACGCGCGAATGCAACGCCCTGCGCGACCGGGTCGCCGTCGACGAGGCGGCTCACCAG
>JACQGO010000222.1 GCA_016199485.1 Betaproteobacteria bacterium | reverse complement strand
GCACGCCGACAGGCACGCCGACAGGCACGCCGACAGGCACGCCGATGGGCACGCCGATGGGCAGCCCGACCTCCGCACCATGTTGCGTACCCTCCACCTCTCCGGCGTGGCCGACACCTACGCCGACCTGGCGCTCAAGGCGGCGGCCGCCCACCTCCCGTACGAGACCTACCTGGCCGACGTGGTGCAGTGTGAGTGTGTCCTGCGGGAGCAGCGTCGCATGGCGCGCCTGCTCCGCCAGTCGGGGTTGCCGGCCGAAAAGACCTTCCAAACGCTGCAGCTCGACCGCTTTCCTCCGGTCATTCAGCAGCAGGTCGCGCACCTGCGCCGCGGCACGTTCCTCGGCGATGCCGTCAATATCGTCGCCGTTGGCAAACCAGGTGTGGGCAAGAGTCACCTGCTGGCCGCTGTAGGCCATGACCTCATCCTGCATGGTAAGGCCGTGTGGTGGACCTCCACGGCGAGCCTGGTGCAAGTGCTGTTGGCGGCCAAGCGCGACCTGCGCCTGCCCCAAGAGCTGAAGCGGCTGGACCGCTATGCCTGCCTGGTCCTGGACGATATTGGCGACGTCCAGCACGAGCGGGATGAAATGGAGGTGCTCTTTACCCTGCTGGCCGAACGCTACGAACGCCGCAGTGTGGCCCTCTCCACCAACCTGGTCTTCTCCGAGTGGGAGCGTATCTTCAAAGATCCCATGACGACACTGGCCGCGATTGACCGCGTCGTGCATCACGCCGTCATCCTCGATCTGATGGGCATGGACAGCTACCGTGCCCAGGAAGCGACCGCGCAGCACGCAGTGCCCCACGCGGCCAGCCAGTCAGGAGCCAGCCCGCTACCGGAAGCGCGTGCCATCCCGGCGGCGCCAGTGCTGGCAGCGGTGCCGCCCGGGTCCTTGCGTGCTGGGAAAGTGAACGTGAACGCATGACCACGTCCACCGTGCCCGCTACGCCCGCTCCCATACTCCCCGTGCGTGACGATACGCGTAACGATCCAGCCTTGCGCTACCCACCTCGCCCGCCTGCGACGTGTGTGCTCTGCAACGCCCCGCGCCTGAGCGGTCGGGGCCGCTCTTGCTCGGCAGCCTGCCGCCAGCGGGCCTTCCGGTTGCGCCACACCGCCCTGCCAGCGTTCGAAGACGGGCTTCTCAGGAACGCCCTGCGTCGTCGGGCCACGCTGACAGAGCACACCGTGTACGAGTGCCCCATCTGCGAAACCCGCTTCCTGGGTGAGCGCCGGTGTCCCGAGTGCAACCGCTTCTGTCGCGTTGTGGGGCTCGGCGGGGCCTGCCCGGACTGCGAGCAGCCCGTGGTACTCAGCGAGCTGCTGGAACTGGAGGTGTCACCCCTGTAACGGTCCACACACCCACCGCTCAACCGCGACGCGCGGCGAGGCCGCGTCTCGGTTCACCCTCTGCCTCGACCGCCTTACCCGTGCCGCCGCTCCCCACCCAACCGGCAATTCTAATCTTCGTCGCCGGCAATTCTAGTTGACGTTTAGCAAAAGCCTCTTGGTCCATCTCTTTCGTAAGCTCGACCGCCGAGGCGAAGAGCGCCTCGGCATCGCCCGGACTGACGCGAAGCAACAGCCGGCTGTATTGAAGAAGACCATCGACTTTCTCGGACGCTGCCGAGCGGACGTCGCGGATTTCCCGAGTCTCCTGAGCGGCGCTGTCGATCACCAATCGGTGCGAGGCCGGCCTGAGAAGCAGGTACTCGAGCAGCGGTATGAGCCTGGTACCGAAGTGGCTTGTAGATCTGCCCTTGAGCATCGCGGTGGCGCGCTCGAATAGCGTCCCGGGTGGACCCCCTGGTAGAAACATGAGTTGGACTACGCTGCGCGCCAATCGGGAACGGAGCTCCGCGGACCAGTGGCTGTAGTCGAATGGGTACTGGTCCGGGCTTAGCGTGGGAAGCCGCTGCTGCACTACCTCATCGCTCGTGGCTGCGTTATCACCCGCAGTAACGAGGGCAAGGCGACTCAGGTATGCCGGGAATACGACGCGCAAGGCGCGGGTCAACTCCTCGTTCCGGTCATCACGAGCTGCTGAGCGTGGCCGGCTCGGCGATTTCGGCCCACCATCGTCGCCCTCATTTTCGTGATGGAGCAGTGCGAGCAACGTATCTAGGGACGTGGCCGATGCCGTTAGGTGCTGCTCAAGAAGCCAGGTTCGAACCAACCCATCGATGGCGACTGACTGCGATGACGTCACCTCCCGCCCTAGTTGCGCACGGAGCATGCGAACCACCCTGAGGACAACATTGGATTCGACACCAAGACTGGCCGCCAGCTCGCACGCCATCAACAGGAGTTCAAACCACTGCCGCTGCCACTGATTCGACTCCCACCATGACATCAGGTCTCTGCCACTCGGGATATGGCGGCGATTGATCTTCCCGAGCGATCGGGCGATGCTTACGGGATCCACCGTACGACCAGCCACCGCCAACGCAACGGATATAAGTAGGTTCCAGGGGTCTCGCACGAGCCCTCGGTTGAGCACGTCGGAAAGCACGTCCTCCTTACCCGCGGCGATCAGTGCTGGAACGAGTTCAAGCCCCACCGCCAAGCGGGCCGTCGGAGGTTTCCACCCCTTGATTTCGTCAAGCATCGCATCTGCCCCGGCGAATTCCAGGACGGCTTCGGCTCGCGCTACGAGGTCGGCCACGGAAACAGTCCACTCACCGCGTTCTTCCTCCGGGACGTCGTTGCGCCGCTTGAGCCACGCATTGTGTGATGCGAGCCGCTCCCGAGCCGTGAGAGGATCACTGGCGTGCGCTGCACGGGCAGCGTCCTGCGCGAGAACGCTACCCTGCTTCTCGGCACCACTGCGATCGGCGAGAACCAAGCGGCGAAGCGTTGGCCAGGCAAAGTGGACTGCCAGGTCCACTTCTCTTTCTAGAACCTCTCGCAGAGCCGACTCTTCGCTGTTGGCTTCGGCGCTGAGGAGGATCACCTTGAGCGTCTCCACGCTACTTCCCGTGCCTCGGCACACTCGCAGTGCCAGGCGCAACCTCCGGACCTGCACCTCGCGGCGCACGATGGGATCAGCTATCGCGCTGAGCGTCGCTTCCTCCTCGATCAGCCGAAGGAGCTCGTGACCGCGGCCGGCTTCAATGAGCGCGTCCCCGATGTGCGTCGCCGCATACGCGTCATCGAGGCAGCGCCTGTGGAAATGCTCTGCGACAACCCTCCTGGTCGACTCCAGCGCTGCCTGCGCCTGGCGCTCAATGAAGTCCTCGACGTCCTCGTCGGCGATGGAGATCCCTTCGCGGTCCAAGCGCAGTCCCGGAGAGAGGTCTCGCACCAGGTCGTCCACTAAGGCAGGGGTTGTCCTGGATACGGCCGCCAAGTGCTCGCGCGGTATCGGGGGCGGAAGCACCGCCAAGCTTGCCACGAGCCGCTCGAACGCGCTCTCATCGCCCAGCTTGACGACGGCCACCTCGAACTGCTTCCGGAGGATGTCGTCGAGCTTCTTCCCCCTTGGTCGCAGGGCGTCGAGAGCGTCCACCGGGTTGTCTCCCGCTGACTCGATCGCGTAATGCTGGACTCTAGGAACGCCATCAGAGAGGTAGTGAAACTGCGCGATCCATGCGTCTGGCGCTACGGGCCACGACCTACCGACGTACCCTGCGGTCTCGGCAAGTGAGAACGGCGGGCATTCGACCAGCGCCGCGTTTCGAGGCAGACGCAGGCTATCCACACGTGCCGTTCGCGCGCTGACGACAACACGGACATTCGGTGGTAACGCCCCCAGGTTGGCCGCATTCAATTCGTGAACGAAACACGACTCGTCCCGTGACGCACGGGTGGCGGCCGTAACGGCACTATCCGCCGCGTCGATGGTGATAACGAGGAGCGCACCGGATCGGGCCGAGGCGACCACGTCGGCCGCGACGGCGACACGCCTGAGGAATCCGGGCAACTCGATGGGGCGCAAACGGTCGCGGAGCAGAAAGAACGGGGTACCCAGTTCGCGCGCGAGATCATTGGCGATCTGAAGGAACGCATTTTCAGGACGATGCCGCCTGTCGTCAGCGAACAGGTAGCTGCCGCCCCCGTAGCAGTCGAACAGGATGAAGCACGACCCACTCGGGAGGAAGCTGGGCAGTTGCTGCAGCGATGTCGTCTTGCCGCATCCGCCCGGCCCGTGGAGACAGACGACCCGCTCCCCGCGAATGAGGGCGTCGGCGACCTGCTTCGCCGCGTCCCGCGGGACCGGTCGTTCGACCGCGGCGATCTTCGGAGGGGAGGGGAAGAGACCGCCCTCGTCGGCAATGTTGAACCAGGCCAGGATAGTCTTGCGGGTAGCGTACTCACGGCGGCGCTCGGGGAGCATCAGCTCCCGCACCTTCTGTCGGAGATGCGGCACATCCAACGAGACGGCATCCTCGACGAGGTCGGCGACTGCCAAGATGACCTTCTCCCGATGAGAGAAGCGCGACGCGCTCCCGCACTCGGAAAAGTCGAGACTCGCGACGAAAACGGCTAGGTTGTCGTCCCCCAAACCCGTCGCCTTGGCGATCGTGTCGACGTCCTCCTGCTGATCGGCGTGCCATTTCCGAACGCTTCCGGCAGCTATGGCCTGGAGAAGATCGATGACCCTCTTGTCGACGGGTTGATTGCTCACGAAACGCAGCCTCAAGTCGGCGGTGGAACTCATTCGGGTTCGCGCCGCCTTGAAGTCGTCGGCGAGCTTGCGAAGAACCGAGTTGTTGCCGGTCTTGGCCGAACTCGCGGTGAGGCGGGCGAGCGACCAAGCTGTATTGGGGTCACCCGAGTACTTGAGTTGGGCGAACTCGACCCGCTCGGCGGTCTCGAGGGACTTGCCGCCGAAGAAGAGCCCGCAGTCTACACTGTCCCAGTGCGGTTCCTCCCCGTCGGCTCTTTGTGTCGCTGGAATACCCTCGACGGTGACGGCGGTCAACCCATGCCTCGCGCCAAGAAGGGTAAGGATCTGCTCAAGGGCCCAGAGCTCGTGGAACTCATCACCGGCGTTGGATCCACGCGCGCCGCGGTAACTAGCAAGTCGTACGGAGTTCAAGTCTCAAAGACCCTTGAGTGTTCGAGCAACCTATCAACAGTCCGCCACTACCCTCTAAGCACCCCGAGGTAAGTCTT
>JACQGO010000232.1 GCA_016199485.1 Betaproteobacteria bacterium | reverse complement strand
GGCTTAACGGCTGCGCCATCGGACTCATCGTCGGGTCGGTGCGCCGACCGGCCTTGAAATCGTGCAGTTGTTTTACCGTGTATTCGCGAACCTGCCCGGCGAGTTTGGGCCAAGTTGGCGTGGGGCTGTTGCCGTCCGGGCCATGGCACGCCACGCACGCGGCGGATTTGGTCTTGCCCGCGGCAGGGTTTCCCGATGCGCTGAGCTGGCCGCACCAGCCCGAAAGTAGCAAACAAGCGACGGTGCACCTTGCAATGACATTCTTTTCCATGTTCCGGTCCTTCCCCAGACGACGGATTTTCCATTATTTCCGCGCCAAAAAACTGATCTGCGTCAGTATTTCGTCGCAACTCCACAAAGATAATTTGATAGCCTCAACAAGCCGCCGGGCACGCCACGCGCTACACGGAGAATAGCGTATGTCAGATCACGCCTCGATCCAGCAGGAGCACCCGCAACATTGGGAAACGAGTATCTGGCCGCTGATCATGGCGGTCGGAATCTTGGTCGCCCTGCCGCTCGGCTTCACGTTCAAGTTCGCCTACAACCAGCCGCTCGCCGCGGTTTTGTGCCTCGGTGTCGGGGTGCCACTCATCATCGCCGCCGTCGCGGGCTGGGTCAATGAAGCCATCACTGGAGGCGAAGGGCTGAGCGCGCCCGCCATGGGCTGGTTCATCCTCGCCGAAGCGATGATCTTTGTTTCGTTTTTTGCGAGCTATTGGTACATGCGGCTCACCGCGCCGGACTGGCCGCCGGGCGGCACGCCTGAATTGCCGGTTGTGCTGCCGCTGGTCATGACCACGGCGCTGGTTGCCTCCAGCCTCACGTTCCACGCCGGCGAGGTCATGCTCGGGCGCGGCGACCGAGGCCGCTTCGTGGCATGGCTCGTGGTTACAATGCTCCTCGGCAGCGCCTTCATCGGCATGTCGCTCTACGAATGGGCGCACTTGTTCGGGCAGGGGTTCAACTTCGAGACCAACGCGTACAGCACGGTCTTCTACACCATCACGGGATTCCACGGCGCGCATGTTGCAGTCGGCCTCGGCATCTTTCTAGCTATGCTGGTCCCTGCGCTGTCGCGGCGCACCAACGACGGTTTCGTCCGGACCGCGGGGGTCTACTGGCATTTCGTCGACATAGTCTGGCTGTTCGTCGTATCGCAGGTGTACTACTGGTAAGCGGTCACGGCGATGGCGGACATGATCGGAGCAGTAATTGCACAGCCGGGAGACCGGCTCCTGCGCGGTGTGGCGCTGGCGGCTCTCCTGCTCGCGGCCGCGGGTAGCGCTGGGGCGCACGGGCCGACTGCGCCGGAATCGACGGTCGATCCGGTGCTCCTGCAGATCGATGAGCCGCGTTTCCTCGGCGCGCCGCTACGCCGGGATTTGCGGCTGATCGACGCCGCGGGCGCGCGATTCTCGCTGGACGACATGCTCGGCAAACCGGTCATCTTGTTGTTCTCGTATTACGACTGCGACGGCGCCTGTCCCCTCATCAACCGCGCTTTGTCGCGCGCGCTTTCCGATGTCGAGCGCTTTCGCATCGGCCGCGACTACCGCGTGCTCACCGTATCGTTCAACAAGCACGACACCCCGCAAAGCGCCGAGCGTTTCGCCGAAATGACCGGCGTGCCTGTCGAAATGCGCGGCGGGTGGCGGTTTGCGGTGTTCGAGCACCAAGTCGACGTTGACGCTTTCACCGCATCCGTCGGTTTCCGCTTTTTCTGGTCGGATGCCGCCAAGGCGTTTCTGCATCCCAATGCTCTCGTGCTCCTGACGCCCGAGGGGCGGATTGCCCGTTACCTCTACGGCACCGCCCCCAGCGCCAAAACGATCGAGTTCGCGCTGATCGACGCAGACTGGAACCGCATCGCTAACTCGGCAGCCGTGATCGATATTCTGACCGGGGTCTGCTACAGCTACAACTTCGCCGACGGCAGCTACCGGATCAACTACTCGCTGCTCGCGGGTGCCGGCTCGCTTTTGTTAGGTATTTCACTGATCGCGTTCGGTGCAATAGCGTATCGACGCAAAATAAGGAGGGCCTCTCATGCGGGTTAACTGTCGTGTTCGCGTGATTGTCGGCGCGGCCGCCATCGGGATCAGCATGCTCGCTGCTGTCGTTGCCCAAGCCGCGGAAGCGGTACGCGATCCGGCGCGCGGATGGGACCGTCTTTGGTTCGAAGTGATCGTCGACATCACGATTCTCGGTCTGCTGTTTGCTGCGGTGGCGGCGTACTTCCTCATCCGTTATCGCCGTCGCGACCCCGGCCAGGAGGGGAGCGCGCCGAGGTTGAGCCCGGCGATGGCGGTCGGCTGGGCAATCATTCCGGCGTTCGTATTCATCGCCGATGACTTCTTCCTCGCCGGCAACGGCTGGCAATTATGGAACAACTACCGTGAGGTCCCCGCGAACCGCATCGAGATCCAGCTCGAAAGCGGCATGTACAGCTGGGACTATACGTATCCGAACGGCGTGCGCGCACAGAACGAATTGCGCGTACCGGCCGGGAAAGCGGTGCTACTGCGCATGACCAGCCGCGACACCATCCACAGCCATTTCATCCCTGATTTCCGCGTCAAGGAAGACTCGATGCCAGGACGCGTGACCTACATGTGGTTCTATCCGCGCCAGCCCGGCGAGCACGTCGTCACCTGCGCCGAGTACTGCGGAATCATGCATTCGTACATGGTGGGCAAGGTAATCGTGATGCCGGAAGCGGAATTTTCGGCCTGGTACGAGCAGGAGGCCGCGCGATTCGCGCAAGCCAAATAACGGAAAATCGACGGGAGCCACGGCATGAACGTGCTCAAGGAATGGATCTTCACCACCGACCACAAGCGGGTGGGTATTCTTTACCTGATCGGTTCACTCGCCGCGTTCGCGGTCGCCGGCATCGTGGCGATGCTGATTCGCATCGAGCACACCACGATCGGCCCGACAATCACCAATAATCCGCACGATTACAACGTCTGGCTGTATTTCCACGGCGCGGCGATGATCCTGGGATTCCAGATTCCGGTGCTCACCGGGTACTTTGCCAACTACTGTGTGCCGCTGATGATCGGCGCCAAGGACGTGGCGTTCCCGCGGCTCAACGCGCTCAGCGTCTGGCTGTTCTACGCCGGGATCGTGCTGGCGCTTGCCACCTTCGTGATGCCGGATCCGCCTGACGTGCTGTGGACAGGTTATCCGCCTTATTCCACGATCACCAGCGGCAACACGGCGTTTTACACCTTCACCGTGCTGCTGATCGGCTTTGCCTCGATCCTGGGCGGGGTGAATTTCCTGACCACGATAGCCTTCATGCGCGCGCCGGGCATTACCTGGAATAAGCTGAACGTCTTCGTGTGGTCGATCTTCGCCGCCTTCGTCCTGCAGCTCATCTTCGTGCCGGTGCTCGGCAGCGCGGTAACGCTCATCACGTTCGACAAGTATCTTGGCACCACCTTCTTCGACCCGACCAAGGGCGGCGACGTGCTTACGTATCAGAACCTGTTCTGGTTCTACTCGCATCCCGCGGTCTACGTGATCTTCCTGCCGTTCATCGGCATCGTCTACGAGATCCTCGCCACCTTTGCGAAGAACCGTGTGTTCAACTACAAGATGGTGGTCTACGGCGGCTTCGGTGGCATTGTGCTGCTCACCGGCGAGGTGTGGGTGCATCACCTCTACGTATCGGGCATGGCGGACTGGATCCGCGTCGGCCAGATGGTGACCACGCTGCTGATCAGCGTGCCGGTCGGGCTGGTCGTCATCGGCCTGGTCGGCACGCTGTACAAGGGCGCGATCACTTTCCAAACGCCGATGCTCTACGCGCTCGGCACGCTGTTCCTTTTCCTGATCGGGGGTCTCACCGGCATCCCGCTCGCGGTGGCGTCGCTCACGATTCATCTGTCCGACACGTATTACGTGGTAGGGCATTTCCATTACGTGATGGCGGTTGCCGGCACTTTCGCGATCTTCGGCGGCATTTACTACTACTTCCCGAAGATGACCGGCAGGATGTACAACGAGACAGTCGGCAAGCTCGGTTTCTGGATCACCTTCATTGGGACCAACGTCGTGTTCTGGACGATGATGGACATCGGCGTCAAAGGCATGCCGCGGCGCTATTTCGACTACGCGCACTTCCCGCAGTTCGAGTTCGCGCACCAGATCATGACGGTCGGCGCGCTGTTCATTGGGCTCGGTTTCGCGTTAGCCATCTTCAACTGGATCCACGGCGCGCTGAAAGGCGAAAAAGCGCCCGACAACCCGTGGGGTTCAAAATCGCTGGAGTGGACCACGGCGACTCCACCGCCATCCGGAAACTGGAAGGAAATTCCGAAAGTCGCGGAAGACTGGCATCCATACGCTTACGGCAATCGGTAACAGTGAACGCATCCCGCAGCGATGCCTACGACGAGCTGGAACGGACAAGTTCACATTGCTTCGCCTGACCTAAATTGCGAATTCATTGTTGGCTGTACGTCGTCAGAACCTTTCGGACGGAAAGATGTTGGATTTATTTTTCAACGGGAACGAAGAGGAAGTCACGCCATGTCGACGTGAAGAAAATCTGGATCGGTACCGATCTCAAGCTGGCAGCGACCGGCGCGAAAGTGAGCCATCTCAACCTCAACCCGTGGGTGCTGGGAATCGGCCTCGGCTGGAGGTTCTAAACACAGCATCTTAACTAATGCCGCACGCTATTCTTGCGGCCCCAGGTAGGACATTCATTAAACTCACGCACTTTCGAAAACGTTCCGGGGTGTCCGATGGCGATCAGTCTGAGTTGGCAGCACGCCAGATCCCGCTTCAACCAGTTCTACCAGCTTTGCAAGCCGCGGGTGGTGTCGCTGATCGTCTTCACCGCGGTGACCGGGATGTTCTTGGCGACCCCGGGCATGGTGCCGTTGCAAGCGCTGCTCGCCGGAGCGCTCGGCATCGCGCTGGTCGCCGGTGCGGCAGCCGCTGTGAACTGCCTGGTCGAACAGAAGACCGATGCGCTGATGGTGCGCACGCGCGGCCGGCCGCTTCCGCGCGGGAGAATCACCTCGCTGCAGACGCTGATTTTTGCCGGCATGGTTGGCGGCGTGGGCGTTTCGATCCTCTATCACTTCGTCAATGCGTTGACGATGTGGCTAACCCTGGGCACCTTTGTCGGCTACGCGATCATCTACACGGTCGTGCTCAAGCCGCTCACCCCGCAGAACATCGTCATCGGGGGCGCATCCGGCGCAATGCCGCCGGTGCTGGGTTGGGCAGCCGTGACAGGGGAGATCGCGCCCGAAGCCCTGCTGCTGTTCCTCATCGTCTTCGCCTGGACGCCGCCGCATTTCTGGTCGCTCGCCCTGGATCGCACCGACGACTACGCCCGTGCAGGGCTCCCGATGTTGCCGGTAACGCACGGTCGCGAATACACCGTGCTGAACGTACTGCTGTATACGGTGATTTTGGTCGCCTGCAGTCTGTTCCCGTTCGCCTGTGGCATGAGCGGACGGGCCTACCTTGCCGCCGCGCTAGCGCTGGGGGCCATGTTCATGCACTATGCGGTACGCCTCCACCGACGCTACAGCGATGCCTTGGCGCGGCGTACGTTCTGCTTCTCGATCATCTACCTGTGGGCTCTATTCGCGGCGCTGCTCGTCGACCACTATCTCCCATTCTAGCAGCCTGTCGGACTTAGCCGACAGGAACGATTGAAGGGCGCATGTGTCATGAAGTGAGTTTGCCCAATGGACAAGCAGCAGATCGCGCTGATGCTCGATGCGCTCTCGCAGCTGCCCCAGGAGCTGGGTGCGGTGAGTGAGCTGCTTGCCGACAGCGGTTACTGCAGCGCCGAGAACGTCGAGCACTGCGAGAAAGCTGGGATCGAGCCGCTCATCGCCACGGGGCGCGAAGCGCACCACCTGCCCTGGCAGGAACGCTTCGCTGAGGATCCGCCTCCTCTGCCCGAATCGGCCGATGCCCTGCAGCGCATGAGTCCGACAGGCTGCTAGGCCATTGGGGTCGTCGCCGCGAAACTCGCACACGCCCTTGAAATGGTCGATGTCGAACATGAGGAGCGAGAGCGCCCTGTCGTAGCGGCTCGCGCGCCGCAGCCCGTTCCTGTGGCGGTGTCCGCGACCTCGCGGGCTCCGCTCGCGACGCGTCGCTTTGCCCATTCTACTATCTGCGGCTCCCGAAATCTTGATGGAGATCAAGGGCGGCCGCGCGCGCGCCCTGTAAGTTGGTGCTGGAGACAACCGTCGGCCGCAGGACATCGATGCAGCAACACGCCATGTGCGAGGGGGTGGTGCGCGGCGCCATGCTGGAAGGATTGCGCGCAATCGAGCGGCTGTTCGACCGCGCATTCGACGCCCCGGGCAATCCCTGGCGCCATCTCGGGGCGCTCTCCTTTTTCTTTTTCTGGATTGTCGCCGTGAGCGGCATCTATCTCTACGTGTTTTTCGACACGAGCGTCGGTGGCGCTTATCGTTCGGTCGAGCGGCTCACCGCCGGGCAATGGTATGCCGGCGGGGTGATGAGAAGCCTGCACCGCTACGCGTCCGACGCGCTGGTTGTGACTCTGGTGCTGCATCTCGCGAAAGAGTGGCTGCGCGGCCGCTACGCCGGGTTCCGCTGGTTTTCCTGGGTGAGCGGGGTGCCGCTGCTGTGGCTCGCGGCGGCTTCCGGCATCGGCGGCTACTGGCTGGTGTGGGACGGGCTCGCGCAGTTCGTGGCAATCGCGACGAGCGAATGGTTCGACTGGCTGCCCTTTTTCGGCGAGCCGCTGATGCGCAACTTCCTGACCGCGGAGGCCGTCAGCGACCGTCTGTTCACGCTGCTCATCTTCCTCCACATCGGCGTTCCGCTCGCGCTGCTCGCCGGCATGTTCGTGCACATCCAGCGCGTCAACCACGCCGATACGCAGCCGGCGCGCGCGCTTGCGTGGGGCACGCTTGCCGCGCTGCTCGCGCTCTCGCTGGCGAAGCCTGCGGTGAGCCACGCACCGGCGAATCTTGCGTTGGTGCCGCAGCCGCTCGCTCTCGACTGGTTCTATCTCGCGCTCTCTCCGCTGCTCTACCAGTGGTCGTCGGGCGTAGTGTGGGCGCTTGCCGGCGCGGCGACGTTGCTGCTCCTGCTGCTGCCGTTCGTCGCGCGCGCGGCGAAGGCGCCGGTGGCGCAGGTCGATCCCGCGAACTGCAACGGGTGTGCACGCTGCTTTGCCGACTGTCCGTACGCGGCGATCGTCATGCGACCGCGCGCTGGCGGCCGGCTGGGGCACAAACACGCGGTGGTGATCCCGGGCCTGTGCGCGGCCTGCGGCATCTGTGCCGGCGCGTGCCCGTCTTCAACCCCTTTCCGCAGCAACGAGCGGCTGGTGACCGGCATCGACATGCCGCAGCTGCCGGTGAACGCGCTGCGCGCGAGGCTCGAGCGGCGGCTGCGCGAGCTGCGTGCGGACCGCCGCATCATCGTGTTCGGCTGCGACCACGGTGCCGCGGTCGGTGGGCTCGAATCCCCGGGGGTCGCGGCCTTCAGCCTGCTGTGCGTCGGCCAGCTTGCCCCCGCGTTCGTCGAGTACGCGCTGCGCAGTGGTGCCGACGGCGTGCTCGTGACGGGGTGCCGCGGGAGCGACTGCGCGTTCCGGCTCGGCAACCTGTGGACCGGCGAGCGGCTCGCGCGGCGGCGTGAGCCGCACCTGCGCGCGAACGTCGTGCCGCGGCGGCTGCGCCTCGCGTGGGCGGGCGCGGGCGAGGAAGGCACGCTTGCGCGCGAGCTCGACGAGTTTTGCGCCTCGCTCGCCTCGCTGCCGCGCAACGATGCGAAGCGCTCTGCGACGTGGCGCCGCCGCGCACTGTCGATGAAAGGAATGCCTGACGCATGAAAACCGCTCAACACGACTTTGCGGCGGCGCAGCTGCCGCGCGGGACCGCGTGGGCCGCCGTATCCCCGGCGACCGCATACGATCTCGCAGTCCCGCTCGGGGCGCGCCGCAGGCTCGCGGTCGGCTGGCTCACGCTGGGGCTTGTTTCGCTGATCGGCGCCGGTGTGTTTTCGGTGCTGCTGGTGCTGGCGCGCACCCCGTACGTGCAACACCTTTTCCCGGTGGCGGATTTCTTCCGCGTCGCGCTCGTGGTGCACGTCGATCTGTCGATACTGGTGTGGTTTCTGGCGCTCGCGGGGGTGCTGTGGAGCATCAACAGCACCGAGCGCCTGGTGAGTCTCGGGTACGCGGCGCTGATCCTCGCCGCGGCCGGCACCGCGATCATCGGCGTCGCGCCGTTTCTCGGACGCGGCGCGCCGGTCATGAGCAACTACGTGCCGGTGCTCGATGACGCGCTGTTCCTCGGGGGACTCGTCGTGTTCGCCGAGGGCGTGCTGCTGCTCACGTTGCGCAGCCTCGCGGCGGTGCCGCGCGTGGGCGTGCGGCCGGACGGGGCCGCGGCGCTGCGCTTCGGGCTGAACGCCGCGGCGGTGTCGACCGCGGTGGCGCTGCTTGCCTTCGTCTGGTCGTACCTCGCGATCCCCGCCGGACTTCCGGGCAAGGCGTACTACGAGCTGCTGTTCTGGGGCGGGGGGCATGTGATCCAGTTCACCTATACGCTGCTCATGCTGGTGGCGTGGCTGTGGCTCGCGAGCGCGTGCGGCGGGCGCGTGCCGCTCACGCCGCGGGTGACGCTGCTGATGTTCGGCGTCGCGCTTGCCGCGGCGTTCGCGACCCCGGTCATCTATCTCGCCTACGACGTGACCTCCGGCGAGCATCGCCGGCTGTTCACTTGGCTGATGCAGTTCGGCGGGGGCCTTGCGATACTGCCGGTCGCGCTGGCGGTCGCCGCCGCGATGCTGCGCGGCGGGGCGGTGCCGCAGGCGGGGCGCCCGCTGCGCGCGGCGCTGATCTCGTCGATCGTCCTGTTCGGCGTGGGCGGGCTGATCGGCTTCATGATCCAGGGAGCGAACGTCAAGATTCCGGCGCATTATCACGGCTCCATCGTCGGAGTGACGCTCGCCCTGATGGGCGTCACCTATCTGCTGCTGCCGCGGCTTGGCTTTGGCGCGCCCGCGCCGCGGCTCGCGACGCTGCAGCCTTATCTCTATGGCGCGGGTCAGCTGCTTCACGTCCTGGGCCTCGTGTGGTCCGGCGGCTACGGCGTGCAGCGCAAGGTCGCAGGTGCGGCGCAGGTGCTCTCGCGCGCCGAGGAGGTCGCCGCGATGGGGCTGATGGGGCTCGGCGGGCTCGTCGCGGTCGCAGGCGGGCTGCTGTTCGTGCTGATCGTGCTCCATGCAATATGGCGCCGGCCGCGCACCGGGTAGATGCGAGCGCCTGCTGACCACCCGGAAAAGCTGCGGCGCGCGCGGCGTCTCGTAGCTACGCTCGCGACGCTTGCGGCGACGCTGGTGTTCCTGGTCATCGTGACCAGCGCCTACCTGCGGCTCAGGCAGGCCGGACTCGGCTGCGCGGAATGGCCTGCTTGCTATGGCGTCGCGCAGCCTCCCGAGACCGGCGCGGACTGGGTGCGCGGCGCGCACCGGGTGGCGGCGGCAGCAGTCGGCCTGCTCGCCGCAATCATTGCCGTGGTGGGCATAAGCGCAGGGCGGTACGCGTCGGGGATCACGCAGGCGGCGGTGCTGCTCGTCGCCCTGACCGTGTTCCTTGCCGTGCTCGGTCGCTTAACGCCAGGAGCGGCGTTGCCCGCAGTCACGCTCGGCAATGTGCTGGGCGGGATGGCGATGCTGGGGCTCTCGTGGTGGCTGCGGCTGCAGGCCACCGCGCCGCCGATCGCGTCGCGCGGGCGGCTGGCGCCATGGGCGTGGCTCGGACTGGCAGTGCTCGCGGTACAGATCGCGCTCGGCGTCCTGGTCAGCGCACGGCTCGCGGCCCTGGCGTGCGCCACCTTTCCCGACTGCAACGGGACGTGGTGGCCGCAGGGCGCGACGCTTGCGGCGTTCGATCCCTTCGACTCCGCGGGAGCGACCGCAATGGACGATCCGGCGCGCAAAGCTTTGCAAATGGCGCACCGCTACGGGGCATTCCTTGCGGCGGCGTATCTTGCCGCGCTGGGAGCGCGCGCCCT
>JACQGO010000021.1 GCA_016199485.1 Betaproteobacteria bacterium | reverse complement strand
TCCTTCGCCCACACTCCGGGCTGGAGCCTCCCAGCAAGCCCCACGCGTATCGTCTCCGGCACGCGGAGCCAGACCCTGCCCGTCGCGAGCACCGCCGATAGATCGGTGCCCTCGACCCCGGTGCCGAAGACGTTGAACGCGCCGTAGGTCGTGGAGTGCGTGTCGGTGCCGACGACGAGGTCGCCGCAAGTGAAATGACCGCCTTCGGGCAGCACCTGGTGGCAAATCCCGTCGCCCACGTCATAGAGCAGCGCGCCGTGTTGATCGGCGAATGCGCGCATCGCCACGTGGGTGTTCGCCGCCTCGGGATTGGGCGGCGGCGAGTAGTGGTCGAGCACCAGCGCGGTTTTCGCGGCGAACGGCAGCGACTCCGCGCCGAGCCTGGCGATCATCTTGAGCGCGTTTGCCGCGCGCGCGTCGTGGACCATCGCGAAGTCCACGCGGGCGACGACGACATCTCCTGCCCGCACCGGCGCCGCGCCGGCATGCGCAGAAAGGATTTTCTCGGCTACGGTCGAACCCACTGATTCCCCCGGAATGGACGTTCGGGCGGTGCGACCTGGTTGGAGAAACCCGGTGCGCAACCGCGAAGGTCAAACTGGATTTTATCAGGGTTTTGCCGGCGGCGCCGCGCCGAACAGGAGCGCTGCCGATCACTCACGGGAAATGCGGGGCAACGCGCGTCGCCGGTGGTAGCGGGAGTCGGAACATCGTCCCGGGCATGCGGCCAAAGTAATACCGCACTCCGAGCCCGGCCAGGCGAATGGTTGGCCGCCGCCCGCGGACTATGGTATTAAGTGGATTTCGCACTCCGGGGAGGCCGCAGCTTGAAATCAGAAACAGCACCATCGCTCACCGCCCGTGTCGCCGAGTTCATCGTCAACACCAGGGCAGCGGGCATTCCCGCCGAGGTGATGCACCTCGCAAAGCGCTCGATCCTGGACGGCATCGGGCTCGCGCTCGCCGGCAATGCCGCCGAATCGGGGCATCTCGTGCGCAAGTTGTTGCGCACGCTCGGCTGCCCGACCGGCAAGGGGGCAACGGTCATCGGCAGCGCGATGAAGCTGCCACCGCGCTTCGCGGCATTCGCCAACGGCATCGCGATCCACGCCGACGACTACGACGACACCCAGCTCGCGGTCGCCAAGGATCGCGTCTACGGGCTGCTCACGCATCCCACTGCGCCGGCGCTGCCCCCGGTGCTCGCGCTGGGCGAGCGCGACAACCGCTCCGGCCTCGACGTGCTCACCGCCTACCAGGCGGGAGTCGAGGTCGAGACCAAGATCGCGGAGGCGATTGATCCGCGGCATTACGATCACGGCTTTCATACGACCGGGACGGTCGGCACGCTCGGCGCCGCTGCGGGGGCAGCGAAGCTCACCCGGCTCAACGCCGAGCAGACGCGCCGCGCGCTGGGGATTGCCGCGAGCCAGGCTGCGGGCCTGCGCGAGAACTTCGGCACCATGACCAAGCCGTTCCATCCCGGCCGCTCCGCCGAGAGCGGCATCGTCGCGGTGGAGCTGGCGAAGCTCGGGTGGACGGCGACCCCCGTGGTGCTCGAAGCCGGCCGCGGCTTTTTCAGGGCGGCGGGCGGCGGCTACGATCCCGCGGCAATCGAAGGCAAGCTCGGCAACCCGTGGACATTCGCGTTCCCGGGCGTCTCCATCAAGCCGCATCCCAGCGGCTCGCTCACCCATCCCGGGATGGGGCTCATGCTCGATCTCGTCCGCAAGCACGACATCCGGCCCGAGCAGGTGAAAAAGGTTTCGGTCGGCACCAACCGGCATATGCCGAACGCGCTGATCCACCACCGGCCGAAAAACGAGCTGCAGGCGAAATTCAGCATGGAATTCTGCATGGCGATTCTGCTCATCGAAAGAAGGGCAGGCCTTGCCGAATTCACCGACGCGGTGGTGAACCGCCGCGACGTGCAGGCGATGATCGAGAAGATCGACTTCGGCGTACACCCTGGCGCAGAAGCCGCCGGCTATGAGAAGATGACCACCATCATCGACATCGAGCTCGCCGACGGCCGCAAGGTGAGCGGGCGCGCCGATTTCGGCAAAGGCAGCCCCGCCAACCCGATGAGCGATGTAGAGCTCGCCGACAAGTTCCGCGAATGTGCGGCGTGGGGCGGGCTGCCGAGGAACAACGCCGAACGGGTCATCGATCTCGTGTTCGGCATCGAGAAACTCAAGAGCATCCGCGAGCTTACGAGGCTGCTCGCGATCGGGCGCAGCGCTTCCGCGTCTTCCCGCAGCGGTGCAAAAAAGGCGCCGCGCCGCAAGTAAGAGCGGTGTCAAAAACCAAATGGACAGGATCTACAGGATTTTTCAGGATGCACAGGACTGAATTGGACTTATTGAAAATCCTGTAAATCCTGTTCTCATCCTGTTCATCCTGTCTATTGGTTTCTTGTTTTTGACGCGATCTACGAAATGGCTTCCAGTTTTTCCGCGGGCCGCCTGCCGGTGATCGGCCTCATGCTCGGTGATGCGACCGGTATCGGCCCCGAGATCTGCGCGAAGGTGCTCGCCGCAGGCGCGGTGCGCGATGTCGCGCATGTCGCGGTGGTCGGCGACGCGCGCGTGCTCGCGATGGGCATGCAGGATGCCGGCGTCGGTCTTGCGTGGCGCGCGTTCCGCGCCATTGACGAGGTCGCGTGGCCCCGCGACGACGTTCCCCTGATCGACCTCGGCAACACCGATCCCGCATCCATCAGGCGCGGCGAGGTCTCGGCGGAGTCGGGACGTCTTGCGGGCGAGACGCTCAAATACATGATCGACCTCGCGCTCGCGGCAAAACTGGACGGCATCTGCTTCGCGCCGCTCAACAAGGCGGCGCTCCACCGCGGGGGCTGGGAGTACCACGACGAGCACCAGATGTTCGCGGCGCTCACGCGGCACTCGGGCTTCTCCGGCGAGATGAACGTCATCAAGGAATTCGCGACGTTCCGCGTGACTTCCCACCTCGCGCTGCGCGAAGCGCTGGGGTTGATCATCGCGGAAAGAATCGTCGCCGCGATAATGCTCGCCGACCGGACGATACGGGCGCTGCAGCCCGGGAAACCGCGTATCGCGGTGGCGGCGCTCAACCCGCACGGCGGAGAGAACGGGCTTTTCGGCGACGATGAAATCCGCATCATCAGACCGGCGATCGAGGAGGCATGCGCGGCAGGCGTCGATTGCCACGGGCCGATCCCCGCCGACACGATTTTTCTGCGGGCGATGCGCGGGGAATTCGACGCCGTGGTAATGATGTACCACGACCAGGGCCAGATCGCGACCAAGCTGCTGGGCTTCAACAAGGGCGTCACCGTGACCGCGGGGCTGAAGACGGTGTTCACGACGCCCGCGCACGGTACCGCGTTCGACATCGTCGGCCAGGGCAAGGCGGATGCGGGTGCGCTCGAACACGCGCTGCGGCTGTGCGCGCGGCTGGGGGCGAACGCGCAGCGGCTGCGCTCGTGATCCGCGCGCCACTTGCCGCGGCCGGGGTTGGCGGTGTAACTTGCCGGTCTGCCTGCTGTCAAGGTAATCAAAGCGGCGGGGCTGAAGGCGAATTAAGAGCCCGTAACATAATGAAACACGCGGTGCGCTGTCACGATTTTTGCCCAGGGCGCGAAGCCCGACGCAGCCCATAAGGGAGCGGCGCGAACCGGCCATATCACGAGGAGGGAAAGATGAACGGTACCGGCAAAGCAAGACGGGGCGCGCTGCTCGCGGTGCTCTGTGCAATGACCGCGTTTGCGCCATGGGCAAGCGCGCAGGAATTTCCCAGCAGGCCCGTGCGCATCGTCGTCGGCTTCCCGCCGGGCGGCGCGACCGACCTCGTTTCCCGCCTGATCGCACCCAAACTCACCGCGTCGCTGGGACAGCAGGTGATCGTGGAAAACCGCGTCGGCGCAAACGGCGTGATCGGCGCCGAGCTCGTGGTGAAGGCCGCGCCCGACGGCCATACGCTGCATCTGGGCGGTCTGGGCGCGCTCGTCATCAGCCCGGCGATCACCAGGGTGCCCTTCGACCCCTTGAAGGACCTCGCGCCGGTGGCCGGTGCGGTGAACCTGCAGAACATCTTCATCGTTCATCCCACGCTTCCGGTGCGCACGTTAAAGGAGCTGATCGCCCTCGCGCGACAGAAGCCCGGCGCACTCAACTACGCGACATCGGGCACCGGCAGCCCGGGGCACCTCGCCGGCGAGCTGTTCAAGAGCATGGCCAGGGTCAACATGACCCACGTGCCGTACAAGGGCGGGGGGCCGGCGCTTACCGACCTCGTCGCCGGGCACATCGAGATCTTCGTCGCCGTGATCTCCACGGCGGTCCCGCAGGTCAAGGCGGGCAAGGCGCGCGCGCTGGCGGTGACCGGCAGCAAACGCGCGGAGCCGCTGCCCGATGTGCCGACCGTCGCCGAAGCAGCGCTGAAGGGCTACGAAGCGTACAACTGGTACGGCGTCTATGCGCCCGCCAATACGCCGCGGCCCGTCATCGACCGGCTGCACCGCGAGCTCGTCGCGGTGCTCCGGATGTCCGACATCCGCCAGCCGCTGCTCGCGCGGGGGATCGAGACGGCGCCGCGTTCGCCGGAAGATTTCGCGAAATTCATGAGATCGGAGACCGACAAGTGGGCCAAGGTCGTCAAGGCCGCTGGTCTCAAGTCAAACTGAATGCGCCGCTTCTCGAAAAAAGGGGGCGCGAGAAGGAGAATCAGGCGCGAACGACGGCGGCAGGCGGTTGAAGATTGTGACGCACGGCGCTATAGTGGTTTCGACCGCGCGAAACTCGCGGCTCCACGATAACAAGGAGGAGGAAAGAAATGGAAAGCGTTTTCTCATTCAAGAGCGCCGTACGCCTCGGCGTGGTTGTCGGTCTTGCCGCGGTGCCGTCGATGGCAGCGGCAGCACAGGATGTCG
>JACQGO010000020.1 GCA_016199485.1 Betaproteobacteria bacterium | reverse complement strand
TGCCAAGGCGGAGTGGCGATGAACTCGCCGGGGTGGTTCCCTCCTTGCCACGGAGGGGTGGCGATGAACTCGCCGGGGTGGGTCCGCCTCGGCGTGACGGAGCAGGGTGTCGCTCAGTGTCGCGAAGCTCAGGAGTGGCGCAGTTCCTTGCACTTCTTGCACACGTAGGTCTGAAGGAACTGTTTCTTGGCCTCGTCGGACCACGGCTGAGCATATTGAATGCTCATCACGTTGTAACCGCCGAATTGCGCGTCGCCTAAAGCGCCGTTCGCCTGGTCGGTTACATCCTGGCCGCACTTCTGACAAAAAACCTTCTCGCCCGCGACCGGCGCGAGGATTTCATAAACCCGCAGCGGCTGGGCCACACCCTTCAACGCGACTTCGTCGCGGAAGACGTAGCGGACCTCCTCGCCGAGCCCCCGGATGGTCGCCTCCGCAGCCAGGGTCCTCGTGCCGAACATGCCGTTCGCCGCGGCAAGCCGAAAAGCGTCGCTCACCGGAGGGCCGAGCGCGCAATACTTCAGCCTCGTCGACGATCCCAAGTTGCCAAATGATACCTTTCCCGACGCGACCCCCGCCCAAGTGATCAGCGACACGCCTGCGTGTTGGACCAACGCCTGGGCTTCATCGTGGCAACCGAGCGCGGCGGCGCAGGCGCGGGCGGCGTGGCGCGCGTCGGCACTTGCACGCCAGTGCGCCGTAAGGGCGGCTCCCTGATAGTCGCTGATCTCCCCGCCGTGGGTGAGGACCTTGTTCGTCATGTGATCGAGGTAGTCGTTGAGCAGCCCCGAAACGTCGCGCGGCGACAAGTGCTCAAAATCCCCGCGGACTGAATGAAGCTCAAGAACCAGCACCGTGGCTTCCACGACCTCAAGATCGCGCATGAGCGCGGCACGCCCCGATGCCTCGAGACGCGCGAACGCGCGCTCGCCGGCGTACAGGCGAAGCGCGTCCCGGAGCAGAGCTTCATCCATCATGACAGGACCTCGGAATCGGACACCTGTTGACGGGATTGCGCGGCAGGCTGCCAAGCCGTCGATGTGCAGGCCGCTCAGATGACGGGCTGGATGCAGCGAACAAACGCCCCCGCAGCGCGACCCAGTCAGCAACGCGTGCGGAGCGTATACGGCTTATCCTCCCATCGCGCTAACGGCCGCCATCGCCCACCAGCGCATACGGCGCCCAGAAGATCGGATGCGCGTAGGAAAAGGGTTTGTTTGTCGCCGGATCGGTCCCTGACTCTTCCATCACCGCCAAGCTCGCCTGCCTGAGCGACTCCGCCCGTGTGATCGTCGGTTCCCGCGCGTAACGCTCGAACAGGTTCGTCACCAGCATCCGCGCCGAAACCGTCTCCACCGGCCAATGCGTGACCAGCAGCGAGCGGCTGCCGGCGTAGAAGAAACCGCGCCCTAGCCCCGAGATCGCCTCGGCACCCGCACCTTTGCCCGCCGCTGTGTTGCACGCGGAGAGCACCACCCAGTCCGCGTCGAGCTTGAGCTGCAGGATTTCCTCGAGCGTGAGCAGCCCGGTTTCCGAGCGGCCGTCGAGCGCGGCCAGGGCGAGCGCCGGTTGATCGAGGTCGGGGAAATCGCCCGGGATCAGCCCGTGGGTCGCGAAGGCGATGATTCTGCGCCGCGAAAGGTCAGCCGACTTCACATTCTGCTTGGTCGCGGCCGGCCCCAGGAACACGTCGGTGCGCGCATCGGCCTTGAGCGCGTCCGCGATCGCGAGGATTTCCTCGCGCGTGTCGGGGAGCGACGCGAGCCGGGCATACGGGATCCAGTCCACCGGGGCCTTCGCTTCCTCGGGCCGCGGAATGTCAAGGTTGCGCATGCGCAGCGTGAGCTGCGTCGCAGGCGCTTGAGGCATCTCTCTGCCGAACTGCGGATCGCCGAAACCGGCAAACGGCAAACGCGCGGGATTTCCCTGCGGCAGCGCGCGCAGCGTCACCAAGGTATTCACCGCAGGAAGCTGCACGAGCGCAGCTTCCTTAATCAGCCACGGCACATTCTTGTAGTGTTCGAACCGCAGCGCCTGCGGGGTAGCTGTGGCCGGCTCGGTCGGCAGCACGGTGAACGGCAGTTGGGCAAGCGCGCCGTTCGCCACGACAATTAATGTGTGCGCGCCATTCAAGACGCTCTCGACGGGTTTTATCAACCCGGCGTAAAGCCGATGCGCGGCGGCGAGGTCGAAGTCGGGAAGGCTCTCGACCGCCACCCGGCCCGGATCGAGCGCTTTGCGCAGGTTCGCGACGATGCTGCCGACCTCGGCCTCGCCGAGATTCGCGGCATGAAATCCGACCGCCCCATGTTTGGGAACCGCCCACACGTAGCTACGGTCGTCGGTGACGAGCACGCTCAACAGCGCTTCGCCCTCGCGCAGGGCGGCGCGCGCCTGTTCCAGGGTTGCGGGTCTGGGACTGACCAGGTTCATATAGGCCGGGAAACGTTTCTCCAGCGCCGCAAACAGCGAGCGCCGTTCCTTGGTGGCCTCGGCGATGCGCTCGCGCATCTCGGATATGACTTCGGGAAGCTGCTGTTCCGGTGGCGCAGATAGCATGCGCAGCAGCGCCTGCTGCAGAGAGCCGACGGAGTTCCTGAGGTCCTGCTCCTTGCGCACGAGTTCCGCCAACGCCCGATCGCCGACCGCCGCGCGCGCGGCAACCGCCGCGATCGCCGATTGCAGCGATTGCCCGCGCGCGGCATCCGCGAGCCGGAACGTCTCCTCGGCCGCGCCCGGTTGTGTATCGCGCAGGTCGAACAACAATCTGACGTACGCCTCGAGTATCAGCGCCAGACGCTGGGCGCGCGCCACCGCGCTGACTTCCCCGCCTGAATCCCGAGGACGGCGCTGCAACAGCACCGGAATCGCCGCGGTGAATTCCCGCGACGCACGTTCGCGCTGACCGTCCGCGGCCAGGGCCATGGCCAGAAAACCTCGCGCCTGCGCCGTGCTGTAATGAGAGGCGCCGAGCCGTTCACCGATGCGGGCGACGATCGGCTCCAGCATCGCGATCGCTTCCGGCGCTCGGCCGGTTCTGGTCAAGGCGAGCGCCCAAAGTTGGTTGCCGCGTGGCAGCCGCTTCGCGAGATCGCGATCGGTGTCGAGCCCGGATTGCCTGGCCTCGAATTCCCGCACTGCCTCCGCGTACTGACGCCGCATGACCAGCGCGGTGGCGAGCAATTCGCGACTGCCGGCGAGCGGTCTCGCTTCGGGGACCATGCCCGCCTTGAGCCTGATGTCCAGCGAGACCCGCGCGAGCGCCGCTGCTTCGGCATAACGTCCTTGATCCATCATGATCCCCCCCAGTAGGTGCACCACCGCACCCGCTTCGGGCGAGTCCCGGCCCACCCGCTGCAAGACGCGCTTGAGATTGTCGCGCGCCACGATCTCCGCCTCGAAAAATCTTTCCCGCCTGCGCAGGATGTTCGCCAGGTCCCGCTCTGCGCCCTCGCGCAAGAACGCGTGGTACTCCGGCGGCGACACGTCCCACCCGCGGGACAGGCGTTCGCTGAGCATCGGAATGTCCGCCTCCCGTGCCGCGAGCGCCTTGCGGATTGCCGTTTCCGCCTCGGCGGGCTTGCCTTCGGCAAGCAGGATCCACGCGCGGTTGCGTTCCAGGTTCGCGGTCCAGTTATGCCGGTCCAAATAAAAGGTAGCGGTGCGGGACCCCTCACGATAGACCGCCTCGGCCTGGGCGAAAATCTTTCTGGCATTGCCGATGTCGCCGATACCCGCCAGCATCCCTGCGGTGTTGGCATGCCTGTTCATGCGCCATGCATATGACTGCCCGGCAGGAAATGACTCGCGCAGCCGCAGCGCGTTCAGGAAATTACCGCCGGTGAGCTCAGCGACGATGAGTTGATCGAAAATGCGCTGCCGGCGCCGCTGTCCGGCCTGGCTGTATTCGGCGGCAAGCCGGAAATCAGAAATGGTCTGGCCGATGCGGCCGATTTCCCGGGCCGCTCCACCGCGCTCGAAATAAAACGTAGCAAGGTCCTGGCGGTCCTGCGTCTCGGGCGGTTTGCGGTCCGCCGCGGCGCGCCACTTCCCGGCCCGCGCCGGGTCGGGCTGATACTGATCGAGCAACGCCAGGATGTCATGGATGCCGCGCGGGGGATAGGTCGATTCTCCCGCCAGCGCGCGCAGCCCCGCATCATCGGGCCGCTCCGCGGCAAGCGCCTTCCAATACTTGCGCGCCTCGTCCCTCAGCTCGGATCGCTCCAACCACACGGCGAACAACACGCGCTCAGCAACCGGCGCATTCTCCGCGGGGCGAAGCGTCTCCATCTGTGCCCGCAGTTCCGGGGACGCCAGGCTGAAATAGCCAACGCTTACGTAGCGCCTGCCGTCATTGAGCTGCGCCGAGAGTTCCCAAGCGTAACTCACCCCCTCGCGGAGCCTCACGGCGGCGGGAAGCCTGAGCGTCGTGTCCTCGACTTCCGCCTCGTGGAGCAGCTTGCCGCTGTCATCGGTCAGTTTGAAGTGGTAACGGATTCCGGGCCCGCTCCCCTGCCAGCGGAACTCGGGCGAGGATTCCAGGGTTTTCGTCCCGGCGAGCGTGAGCAGCCTGATGCGCGCCGTCGTGCGGCTGCCGCGCATGACAAACCCCGCTTGGGCCACTCCGCTCAGCTTGATCGTCACGTCCGTGCCGCGTTTCGCGAGGGAAGCCGCCCTCTTCCGCGGAGTGGCGCCGCTTACGACCTGCGGCGCGGAGGAGCGGAACTGGATGTGCGCCGGCCCCGTGAAGGTGTACTCGTCGCCCGAGCGGAAATAGATGACGACCAGCCGCGCCCCGCTTTCGAGTTGCACCCGCGCATCGGCCGCAATTTCCGACAGGATCGTGACCGGGCCTTGCCCGGTGACCCGGCCGGTAACGTCAGTGACCAGCGCCACGTTTTGCGCGACCGCGGGTACCGCGACAAGCCCCAGCATTGACGCAATCAGGATAACGATTACCGGAGAGCACCACCCGCGGCCCGATGGGAATGGCACCATGTTTCCTATCCTCCTGAACATTCACCGGTTTCTGACTCGTTCTGGGCGGCTCGGCTGAGAGCCCATCTTATCCACGGAGGCCGTAAGGACATTATATGCACAGATTGCACCATTTGCTTGGTGCTCTCCTGGCGGCACCCAATGTACACGGTAAAGGGATCGGGGCGGCATGCACCACCGCACGTTAGCTTGTTGAATATTCACACTTCGAAAATGGGGCACGACGAAGTGCACAGTGACGAAGTGACGGAAAAGGGGAATCCCGAACGTTGAACCTGGAACCCGGAACCTTGAACCTTGAACCTGGAACCTGGAACGTTCTTTCGCTACCAGTGCGGAGGCAGATCCTTGTTGATCGTGATCTGCTTGCGTTCCAGCGTGATGTAGCCGCCGGCGACGAGGTCCTTGAAGATGCGGCTCACCATCTCCCGCGAGGCCCCGACGCGGTCGGCGATGTCCTTCTGGGTCAGCTTCTCCGTGACGACGAGCTTGCCGTCCTGCTCGACCGCAAGCTCCAGCAACAGCCGCGCCACCCGGCCGTAAACATCCAGCAGCGCGAGGTTCCCGACGTTTTCCGTGAGCGCCCGCACGCGGTGTATCAGCCGGTTGATGAGCTTCATCGCAAAATCGGGATGGGCGGACAGGAACCGCTGGAAATCGGCCTTGGAGATGATGAAGAATCTTGACGTTTCCAGCGTGGCCACGGAGGCGGAGCGCGGTCCTTCGTCGAGCACCAGCTCACCGAAGTACTCGCCGGGACCGTGAACATTGAGGATCACTTCCTTCCCGTCCTCGCCACGGAGGTACACCTTGACCCGCCCGGAAGCAATGACGAAGATCGAGTCCGTCCGGTCACCTTCATTGATGATGACGGTATTTTTCGGAAAGTTTTGCACGGCTGCATGAGCCGACAAGGCGCGCAACTCGTCCTGCTCCAGGCCGAAGTAGAGCGGTGCGGCTGCGGGCTTGGACTGTCTGGGCATCCGGGAAGCCGCTAACGATTAGCTGTCAGCATACAGCTATGAGCGATCAGCGGTTGGCCCGATTCACGTGTTGTTTCAAGCTGGCGGCTGAATGCTGACAGCTACACGCTGACTTTGTGGTAGCCATACACTTCCACCGGCGTATGACCCTTGATCGCCAGTGGCCCGAGCGGCGCCAGTTCCCCGCTATCCCCCAGCCGCTCCATGACCGCCCGGGAGCACACCAGGCGATACCCTGCTTCCTTGGTCAGGCTTTCCAGCCGCGAAGCGACGTTGGTGACATCGCCGATCGCGGTGTAATCGTGGCGCGTCGACGATCCGACGTGCCCGATCACCGCCTCGCCGGCGTGGAGCCCGACGCCGATGTCCATGGGCGCTTCCCCCTCGGCGAGAAACTGCCGGTTCAGCTCGCCCACGTACCGGAGGATCGCGCGCGCCGCCTCGAACGCCTCGCGGCAGGGATTGCCGAGCGGCTGCGGCGCGCCGAACACCGCCATGATCCCGTCCCCCATGAAGCTCACCACGGCTCCGCCCCGCTCGTGTATCAGCGCGACCACTTGCTCGAAGTAGCGGTTGAGAAAGCGGATCACCGCTTCCGGGCTCATGCGCTCGCTGCGCGTGGTGTAGCCGCGGATGTCGGAGAACATCACGCACACGAATTTTTTCTCCCCGCCCAGCTCGGGCTGGATACGGCCCGCCAGGATCTCCTTCATCACCACCGGGCTAACGTAACCGGAAAACGAAGCGCGCAGCCGGCGCCGCTCGCGCAGCATCGCCACCGTGTCCCAGGCGTTTCTGCCGCCCAGCGCGAGCGCCGCGGTGAGCAGCGGGGCCGAGAGCGGCGCGAACCAGCCTTGCGTGATCAGCCCCGTCGAGACCGCGAACAGCGCCGCTGCAAGCGCGACAAAGAGTACGACGACCAGCGCCGTGGAGGCCGAAACGAACCACAGCAGCGCGGCGGCCGCGGCAAGCCCCGCGATCGCCGCGGCCGGCACCCGCTGGAGGAAACCGCCGCCGAGCAGATTGCGCAGCGCCTGCGCGTGCAGCAGCACCCCCGGCGTGTCGGGCGCTTCCTGCTCCCATGCAGCGAGCGCGACCGGTGTTGCCTGGCGGTCGGTGAACGGCAATACGGCGCCGAGCAGCACCGGCTTGCCCTTGAACGCCCGCTCCAATGCAGACTGATTCCCCGCGTCGAGCCATTCGAGCACGTGGTGCAGCGGCACGTAGCCGAAGCGCGCCCCGCGCCAGTAGTCAATCAAGCCCGCAGCGGGCGTGATACCGAACCGGCGCGCGATCTCCCCCGCGAACGTGCGGACCGGATTGCCGCCTTCGGCGAGCCGCTCGTCGAAGCGCCGCACCACGCCGTCGCGGTCCACCGGAAACAGCGCGAAGCCGGTTGCGCCCGGACCGGCCACGGTGAGGAAAGGAGGATGGACGGCGCGCGGCTTGCCCGCGGGATCCACCGTCAGCGCCAGCACCAGCGGGAAACCGCGGCGCGCTTCCAGGATGCCTCTCATGAGTTCCCGGTCAAGACCGGGCGCCACCGATTCATAGCTGCGATCGGGCAGCACGATATCTATGCCGACCGCCGCCGGTTGGGCGCGGACCATCGCGCCGAGGAAGCGGCTGAGATGCTTGTGCCACAGCGTGATCGGCTCGGGAAAGCGCTTCGCGGTGTCTTCATCAATACCGACGATCGCGACATCGCGCGGCGCGGGCTGCGGAAACCACGCGCGCAGCGCGCGGAACTGCACGTCGAGCAGCTTGAGGTCGAAACGTTCGCCAACCCCGAATCCGGCGAAAACCGCCCCGGCTGCCAATATGGCGACAAACGGCAGTATGTTTGCAGCGCGCGGCACTTCTTACGTATGGGGCTTCAGATTTTTTCGTGGATTTGGCGCGTCAGACATAACATTCACGGAAAACCCGCAAGGACTACCTTAATTGAGTATAGACCCTAGTCCACCTTCACCTTCGCGGCCTTGACCACCTTCGCCCACTTGGCGATGTCCGCCTTCAGGTAAGCGCCGAACTCCTGCGGATCCATCAGCGCCAGTTCGGCGCCGTGGCTCAGCATGAAGTTCTTCATGTCGTCGTCGTTGACGATGCGGGCGATCACGGCGTACAGGCGGCGGATGATCGCCTGCGGCGTCTTCGCCGCCGCGACTACACCGGTCCAGGAATTCACTTCGAAACCGGTAAGCCCCTGTTCGCCGATAGTCGGCAGCTCCGGCATCAGCGCGGTGCGACGGAGCGACGCTACGCCCAGCGCGCGTACCCTGCCGGCCTTGATGTGGGCCGCGAGCGCTGTGACGCCCGTGCACAACATCTGGACCTGCCCGCCCAGCAGATCGACCACGGCGAGCGCTCCGCCCTTGTAGGGCACGTGCACCATGTCGATGCCGGCCGCGGTCTTGAACAGCTCGCCGCACAGATGCGGCGAGCCGCCGTTGCCGCTCGAGCCGAAGTTCAGCTTGCCCGGACGGCTCTTCGCGAGCGCGATCAGCTCCCTGATGTTCGCCGCCGGGAGCGACGGGTTGACCACCATCACATAGGGGATCGTCGCGATCCGCGCGATGGGCGCGAGGTCCTTTACCGGATCGTAGCCGAGCCTGGGGTACACGCTGGGACCGACCGCGAGCGGTCCGGCCACGCCGATCAGCAGCGTATACCCGTCGGGAGTCGAGCGCGCCACGAGCTCGGAGCCCACGGTGCCGCTTGCGCCCGAGCGGTTGTCCACCACCACCTGCTGCCCGAGCGCGGTGGTCAGCCGTTGCGCGAGCGCGCGGCCGAGGATGTCGTTGGTGCTCGAGCCCGGCGGGTACGGCACCACGAGCCGGATCGGCCGGGTCGGGTAGGACTGCGCCGATGCGACCTGCAGCGCGGTCCCGCACAGCAGCGCGACGAATACTTTGAGCGCGAGTTTCATGCGTTCCTCCACGGCGTGATGGTTTACGTGCTCTCTTTCAGAAACTTGCGGACTTCGGCGACCACAGCGTCCGGGGCGAGAAAGTGGATCCCGTAGTCGTAACCCGCGAGCTCGACAAGCTTGGCACGTTGCAGCCTGTCGCGCATCTCCGTCATGTGCCGCTTGCGGCGCTCGGTGCATTTGCTGCCGACGATCAGCAGCGCGGGCGCCTTGACTTCCGTCAGACGCGGCATGAGGTCCACGGTGGAGAAGAGCCTGAACGCGGCCACCGCGATGTGGGTCGGGGTCTTCGCCATCTCGGCGGGCACCCATTGATCGAGCCCCGGGGGCGCCTTGCTCAAATCCATCCGGTACTGCAACGTTCTGCGGCACCACTCGGCGACGCCGTATTTCTCGATGGCCGCTCCCTGGTTCGCTTCGCCGATCGCGTAGGTGGAAACCGTCTCGTCGCCCATCTTCGCAGCGGTGTTGAGCAACGTGATCGAAGCGATGCGCCCGGGATGGTTGAGC
>JACQGO010000237.1 GCA_016199485.1 Betaproteobacteria bacterium | reverse complement strand
GCCGGCAGCGTCACCGAAACGGGGAGGAATCCATGCCGTATGTTGAAAGGGCGCACGAGCCGACGCTCTATTACGACCTCGACGACTACACCGACCCGTGGAAGAACGCCCCTGCCATCGTGCTGCAGCACGGTTTCAGCCGCAACTCGCGCTTCTGGTATTCCTGGGTTCCGTACCTCAGCCGTTTCTACCGGGTGGTACGGCCGGATCTGCGCGGCCTCGGAAATTCCTCCGCCCGGTTCGATTTCGCGACGCTGGGCATCGAAGCCTATCTCGCTGACCTCAACGCCGTCATCGATCATGTGGGCGTTGAGTCCGTGCACTACTGCGGCGAATCGCTTGGCGGCATCCTCGGCATGGTATTCGCGGCGAGATATCCCGGGCGCGTGCGCACGCTGAGCCTGGTCTCGGCCCCGGTGTACATCAGCGATCACGACAAGGAATCCACGACCTACGGATACTCGTCGCGCAGCGAGGCGTTACGCAAGATGGGGTCGAGAGCATGGGCCGAGGCGTCGAACGCGGGGAGACGCTTCCCGCCGGACGCGGATCCCGGGCTGCTGCGCTGGTACGTCGACGAAATGGGCAGGGCCGACGCCGAGCTGCTCGTCGCGATGTTCCGCTGGATATCCGAGGCAAGCGCCGTGCCCTACCTGCCGCGGATCAACGCGCCGGTGCTCGGGCTTTATGCGTCGTCGGGTCCGATTACCGATGACGAGCAGCTCCGGCTGCTTCGCAAGAACGTGCCGAACATCAGGATCGTCAGCATCGCTTCCCGCTATCACGCGATACAGAACATCGCGCCGGCGGCCTGCGCGCTCGAGGTCTTGCACTTTGCCGCGCAACACGACGGCATTGCCTGTCACGAGCGCTGAGCGGCATCCACGCGTAGTTGACGGCTGGCATGTGGCGCGTACGCCGGTCGCGTCCGCCTCCACGACCGCCTTGGCTGTTGCAAAGTGTCATCAATATCATTATAATTGTCGACAATTATGGTAAGATCGTCCCGACCCCGCAGCGTGGCCGCCGCGCGTCACGGGCATCTGGGTGGCGCCGTACGCGCGCGCGTCGAGGAGCTCATCCTGACGGGGGCGATCCCCGCCGGCGAGCGCGTGAACGAGCTGCGCCTGGCATCGCAGTTGGAAGTGAGCCGGGGGCCGGTGCGAGAGGCGTTGCGCGCCCTCGAGCACGCCGGCTTGCTGGTGGCGGTCCCCAACCGCGGTGTCTTCGTGCGCAAGGTCGCGCTCGATGACGCCTTGCATCTCTACGACGTCCGGGCGGGGCTGGCGCGGGTAGCGGGCCGGCTGCTGGCGCGGCGCGTGACCAAGACCCAGCTCGCGCGCCTGCGGGCCACCTTCAAACGCATGGAGCATGCATGCACGGTGCGCGACGTGGCGACCTATTACGCGGGAAATCTGGCGTTTCATTCACGGCTCATCGAATTCGCGGGAAATCCGCGGCTCACCGCGATGAACGAGAGCGTGCGCAACGAGCTGCAGCTCTATTTGCGCAACGCGGTCGTGGGGCCGGCGCAACTCAAGGAGTCGCAGGCGGAACATCGCGCGATTCTCGAGGCGATCGTCAAGGGAAACGCCGAGCGCGCGGGAGCCGCGTTCGAGGCCCACATACTCGCGGGCAAGCGGCGCATGCTGGATAACCTGGGCAGCCGCGGCGAAGCCGTCGCTGCCATTCCGCTGGCGCCTTAGCACAGGAACCGAACCAACCCAAGGGGAGATCAAATTGGCACCGTCAGTCAACCGCACGAAGTCGCGTCTGCAGGCAGGGGAACTTGCGCTCGGTATCGGGTTGCGCCAGGCCCGAACCGTGGACATTGCCACGATCGCCGGCGCTTGCGGTTTCGACTGGCTGTTCATCGATACCGAGCACAACTCGATGGACGTGGACACCGCTTGCCAGATCGCAATGGCGGCCGTCGCGACGGGGGTCACCCCCATCGTCCGGGTGCCCGGGCATCAGCATTATCACGCCGCGCGCGCCCTCGACAACGGCGCTCTTGGCGTGGTCGTGCCGCACGTCGACACACCCGAGGAAGCGCAGCGGGTCGCGGACGCCTGCAAGTACCCGCCGATCGGCCATCGCTCGATCGCGGGAGCGATGCCGGCGCTGGCGTTCGAGAGCGTTCCGGTCGGGGAGGCCACGCGGCGCGTCAACGATGCAACGCTCGTGGTGGTGATGCTGGAGACACCGCGCGCGATAGGCAACGCCGAGGCGATTGCCGCGATCGACGGCGTGGACGTTCTGCTGGTCGGCACCAACGACCTGTGTGCCGAGATGGGAATACACGGCCAGTTCGCCGATCCGCGCGTGCCGGAGGCCTACGCCAAAGTGATCGCCGCGTGCCGCAAGCACGGCAAGTTTCCCGGGATGGGCGGGGTCTACGATCCGAGCCTGATGGAGAAGTACATCGGCCTGGGCATGCGTTTCATCCTGTCGGGCTCCGATCTGGCATTCTTAATGGCGGCGGCGCGCGAGCGCGCGACCCGGCTGCGCGCGATCCGTCTGTGACCTCCCGGGTACGGATATGAGCACCTCTGCACGCAGTCTCCTCGCTTCGAGCCAGGCACTGAAGGAATTCGCCGGGAATTGTTTCATCGCGTCCGGTTGCGTTGCCGAGCATGCCGCGACCGTCGCCGACAACCTGGTGCTTGCCGACTTGCGGGGCATCGATTCGCACGGCGTGACGCGCGTCCCCATCTATGTCGAGCGCCTGCTCAGGGGCGCGGTCGCGCCGCGCCCTGAACTGCGCATCGAACGGCAGGAGGGCGGGTGCGCCGTGGTTGACGGCGGCAACGGCCCCGGCGCGGTCGTGAGCTGCTTTGCGAATTCAGTGGCGATCGATCTTGCCCGCAGCAACGGCATCGGCTTCGCCGCCACGCGCCGCAGCAACCACAACGGGATAGCGTCGTATTACACGGTGCAGACCGCAAGGCGGGGCATGATCGGGATGAGCGCGACCAATGCGGCGCGGTCGCTCGTGGTATGGGGTGCGCGCGAGTCGGCGCTGGGAGCGAACCCGATGTCGTATGCGGTGCCTGCCGGCAAATACGACGCGATCGTGCTCGACATGTCCTCGACGGTGGTCGCGCGCGGCAAGATCGTGGAGCGCGCCAAGCGCGGGGAGACGATACCGGAGGGCTGGGCGATCGACCGCCATGGCCGGCCCACCACCGACGCGCGCGAGGGCGAGGCGGGGTTCGTGCTGCCGTTCGCGGGACCGAAAGGCTCCGGTTTCGCGATGATCGTGGACATTCTGGGCGGAGTGCTGTCCGGCGCCAACTACGGGCGCCTGATTCCCAACCTCTACCACGATTTCGAAAATGCCCAGAACATCGGTCATTGCTTCATGGCCATCGACATTACGCGCTTCATGCCGCTCGACGCGTTCATCGCGCGCATGGAAGACATGATCGCCGCGCTCAAGAGCGCGACCCGCGCCGAAGGGGTCGGGGAAATCCTGATGCCCGGTGAGCCCGAGCGGCGCACCGAGTTACTGCGACGTGCCGAAGGCATTCCGCTGCCGGCCAACGTGGTCGAGGACCTGCGAGAGACGGCTGAACGATTGCGCGTGCCGTTGCCGGAGTTTGTCCCGGCCCGGTTCAGGAAGGGGGAATGAGGGTGAATCGGGATGCTGATGTGATCGTGGTGGGGGGAGGAACCGCCGGCGCCATCGCCGCCATCGCCGCAGCGCGTAACGGAGCCAGGACCCTCCTCATCGACAAACATGGTTTCCTTGGAGGCACGGCGACGGCGGGAAACGTTTTCCACGGTTTCTTCGACTGCCGCGGAAATCAGGTCGTGAAGGGCATCGGGGAAGAACTGGTTCGGCGGATGATTGCGGAAGAGGGGTCTCCCGGCCATCTGCTGGGCGGGAAATGGGGGCACGATGTGCCCGAATACTTCGTGTATTCCCAGACCCCGTACGACCTCGAAACGTTCAAGTACGTGATCATGCGGATGGTGGACGAGGCTGGCGCCAGGATGATGCTGCACACTTTTTTCGCCAGTGCGCTGTGTGCGGATCAAACGGTAACGGGCGTCGAGGTTCACAACAAGTCGGGGCGGTCTGCCTGGAAGGCGAAGGTGGTGGTCGACTGTTCCGGGGACGCGGATGTGGCCGCATCGGCGGGAGCCTCTTATGAGTTCGGCCGTGG
This sequence comes from Betaproteobacteria bacterium, assembly GCA_016199485.1. Taxonomy (GTDB): domain Bacteria; phylum Pseudomonadota; class Gammaproteobacteria; order Burkholderiales; family SG8-41; genus JACQGO01. The sequence continues at coordinate 3,716 of JACQGO010000237.1, read as the reverse complement.
CGACGGGAAGGCGCAGAACGTAACCCTGCTCTTCACGCTGGGAGGGGTCGACTTCGACCGGATCGTCGAGTACTCGCGGGCCCACGTGCGCGTGAGGACGTGGGGGGAGTGGCACAGCCGGCTGATGAAGGCGCCAAAGTTGGGTGAGTCGCAGCCTTCCTACGTTTCGATGAGCGGGAAGATCATCATCGATGATGACCTGGAGAAGGGGACGGAACTCTCTTGCGGATTCCGGTCTCTGCGTCCGGGCGAGTTGCGTCTCAATGTCACGCGGACGACCGGGATTGACGGCACCAAGGCCGAGGATCTGACACGCGCGGAGATTGAGGAGCGCAAGAAGGTCTTCGAAGTCGCGAAGGCCCTGCGGCGCCTGGTGCCGGGCTTCGAAAAGTCGTTCCTCGCCGGCACCGCCACCGAGGTCGGAGTTCGCGAGAGCCGCCGGATCATCGGGGATTACGTGCTGTCGACGGAGGACGTGTTGGAGGGCCGCGATTTCGAGGATTCCGTTTGCAGGGGCGCATACCCCGTCGACATTCACGACCCGGAGGGCGGTCACGTTACCCACACCTTCGTCAAGGACGGGTTATCGTATGGAATTCCGTACCGTTGTTTTCTGCCGCGCGGACTGGAAAACATCCTGGTGGGCGGGCGTTGCATCTCGACCAGCCACGTGGCTCACGGCTCGACCCGCCAGATGCCGACCTGCGTCGCGATGGGCCAGGCCGTGGGCACCGCGGCGGCGCTCGCTGCCCGGGAGCGGACCACACCCCGCGCGCTGGACGTCGAGCTGCTGCGCTCGACGCTGGTGAAACAGGGCGCTTGCGTCTAGAAATCGCCCCGCAAATTCACCGGCCCGGTCTGCTTGTCAGGCATGGTTCGACTATTCGAGGAGTGAGACACATGAAACGAGCGACGATACTCAGCGTCATGTTGTTGCTGACGGGAACGGTGGTGGCTGCGCAAGCTGCGTCAACGGGTTCCGGGTCTGCTCCGGGTTCGGCGAAGGGCGAGACGTATCCCTACCGGCCGATCAGACTCATCGTTCCCTTTCCAGCGGGTGGACCAAGCGACCTGGTGGCGCGCGTGATCGCCGACATGCTGAGCAGGGACCTGAAGCAGACCGTGGTGGTTCTTAATAAACCAGGCGCCGGATCGGCGGTCGGGCTGCAAATGCTTGCCACGAGCGAGCCGGACGGCTACACGATAGGACTTGCGACTTCCTCGCTGATTACCAACAAGTATGCCAGTCTGGCTCCGGTCAGTTACACGAACCTCGCACCGCTGGCGCTCATGCTGAACAGTCCGGGGGCCTTGGTGGTGAAGGCGGGCGTTTCGCTGAAAAACCTCAATGAGTTCGTGAACGAAGGCAGGGCCAAGGGAAAAAATCTGCGGGTCGGCAATACCGGCACGGGCGCCACCTGGCACTTGATGGGCCTGATCATGAGAGAGAAGCTGCAGATCAACTTTACCGACGTGCCTTACAAGGGCGGGGCGCCCCTCACCGTGGCCGTGATCAGCCAGGAGGTCGAGGGGGGACTCCAATCGGCCTCGGGCTGGGCGCCGAGCGTGAAGGCGGGCAGGATCCGGGTCCTGGGGGTGGCGGCGGACCAGCGCGATGTCTCGCTTCCCGAGGCGCCCACTTTCAGGGAGCAGGGCGTGGATCTGGTCTACGGCCTGTGGACGGGCTTCCTTGCTCCAAAGGGCACGCCAGGCGGGATCGTCAAGAAGTTGAGCGATGCGTTGGCGACGATCGCGAAAAATCCCGAGTTCCTCGAATTTGCGAAGAAAAATGCATTCAACGTGAAAGTGGAAGGACCCTCCAGCTTCGAGGCGTTCCTGAGGGAAGAGGACGCCAGGGTCAGCGAGCTGGCGAAGAAGTACAACTTCGTCGCGAAGTAGGGTGCCGGTCTTCCGGCAGATAGAAGATCGGGATGGGACGACCATGCAAGCAGAGCTACAAGATCAGGGCACGGTCCGGGAACCGCCGCGGACGCTGCCGGTAACGCATACCGCCGACGTGCTCGTGGTCGGAGGAGGCACGGCAGGCGTCATGGCGGCGATTGCCGCCGCGCGCAACGGCGCTGAAACCCTGCTCGTCGAGCGCAACGGCTTTCTCGGCGGTGCCATCACCGCCGCGATGATGGCGCAGATTTCGGCAGGTGCTCCGGCCGTCACGGGTATTGGCCGGGAACTGGTCGACCGGCTGAACCGGATGGGGGGGGTGGAAGGCGATTTTCTGATTCCCATCGATCCCGAGGCGTTCAAGCTCGCCGCCCTGGAAATGTTGAAGGAAGCCGGAGCGCGGTTACTCATGTATACCTCCGTCACCGGCGCTGTCATGGAAGGGCAGCGCGCGCGGGGGATCATCGTCGAGAACAAGTCGGGAAGACAGGCGCTTCTGGGTAAAGTGCTGATCGATTGCACGGGTGATGGAGACGTCTGCAACTGGGCCGGCGCTCCTGTCCAGCTCGGGCGCGAAGGCGACCACAAGATGCGCCCCATGACCATCATGTTCAGGATGGGCAACATCGATATCGACGGCATGGTCCGCTACGCGCGCGCCCATCCGGAGGACTTTTCGCCCGATCCCAAGTACCAGGTGGTCCAGCCGGAAAAAGGACTGGTGCGCATGGTCGGATATTTCAGCCTGGTGCAGAAAGCCAAGGCCAGCGGGGAACTCTTCGAGGACTGCCACTATGTGCGGGTGGAGGGCGTCATCGTCGACCGCGGCACCGCCCTGATCAATGCCACCCGCGTTTACAGCGTCGACGGGACCAGGGCGGAAGACTTGACCCGCGCCGATCTCGAGGGCCGGCGCCAGGCTTTCCAGGTTGCCGCCTTCATGCGCAAGTACGTGCCCGGATTTGAACGCGCCTACCTTGCGGAGACGGCCGCGAACGTGGGCGTCCGGGAAACCCGGCACGTCCTGGGCGAGCATGTGCTGACGGAGGAGGACATCGTCACCGACCGCCGGTTCCCGGACACCGTGGTGCGCAGCTTCAAGCGGCAGCAGCCTGGGACACCCTCTCACAGCCCGGACGCGCAGGAAGGGGCTCCCACCGACATCTCGGCGCGATCAGTGATCGCTCCGGTCATCGGTTTCAATATCCCCTACCGCTGCTTTGTGCCCAGGAAGATCGACGGCCTGCTGGTGGCGGGTCGGTGCATCTCGCAAACTCACGTAGCGGACGGCTGGACCCGGCTGCAATCCTGCGTCTGGGCGATGGGGCAAGCCGCCGGAACGGCGGCCACACTGGCGGTTCGTGCCGCGCTGATGCCGCGGGAGATGACCGGGCGTATCCCCGACGTGCAGGCGACGTTGCGCGCGCAGGGCATGGGCCTTACGGACGGCGATTTTTCGTGGAAGCAGCGCCAAGGCGAGACTGCGTGACGGCGCCGCCTCGCTTCGGTGCGCGCGTCACGAGCAGCCGGCCGTTCGGATCGACCGCGGCTACATAGGACGGCGGCACCACGGTGGTGGAGTCCGCCTGCTCGATCACGGCGGGTCCGGCCACGCGGCTGTCCGCAAGCAACCGTTCGCGCTCGTAAATCGGGCAGGCGATACAACGGCCGGCCTCGCCGAAATACACCGGCCGCTCGCCTTTACGTGCCTGCTCGATTTTGCCTCGTCCTGACCTGATGCGTGGCGGGCGGACGCGTTCGGTCCGCCCTATGGCGGTGACACGCAGGTTGACGATCTGCACCGGCGAGTCGCG
>JACQGO010000226.1 GCA_016199485.1 Betaproteobacteria bacterium | reverse complement strand
GCGCTGCTGCACGCGCTTTTCCGCCAGAACTACGGCTGCTCGCACCAGATCGTCGGGCGTGACCATGCCGGGGTCGGCAGCTACTATGGGCCGTTCGACGCCCACAAAATCTTTGACGAGGTTCCCAGGGACGCGCTCGAGACCCAGCCGCTCAAGATCGACTGGACTTTCTGGTGCTACAAGTGCGGCGGGATGGCTTCCGACCGCACCTGCCCGCACGAGCAGGCCGACCGGCTGCTGCTGTCTGGCACGAAGCTGCGTAAAATGCTCTCGGACGGCACGCCGGTGCCCGAGGAATTCAGCCGGCCCGAAGTGCTCGACATCCTGCGCGATTACTACGCGGGCCTCAAGGACGAAGAGAAAGTCGAGGTCAAGCTCGTCGGCCACTCGGCGCGATGAGAACAGTTTCTTGCCACAGAGAACACAGAGGACACAGAGAGAAACCATTCAACCGCCAGGAACACCGGATAGAAAATGAAGCGCCTTATTTCCATCAACTGCGTTCCGCGCGCCCTCTGTATCGTCTGTTTTTCGAATTGTTTTTCTCTGTGAACTCTGTGCCCTCTGTGGCCAGGTTTCCGGTTTTTTGAAAGGAGAAGTGCAATGCCCACCTACGTGCGCACCGACAAATGCGACGGCTGCAAGGGTCAGGACAAGACCGCTTGCATGTACATCTGTCCCCACGACCTGATGCTGCTCGACAAGGACGGCTCCATGACCGGCCATCCGATGAAGGCTTTCAACCAGGAGCCCGAGCAGTGCTGGGAGTGCTATTCCTGCGTCAAGATCTGTCCGCAGAACGCGATCGAAGTGCGCCACTATGCCGACGTCGTGCCGCTCGGGGCCTCGGTGCAGCCGCTGCGCGGAACCGACTCGATCATGTGGACGATCAAGTTCAGGAACGGGACGGTGAAGCGCTTCAAGTTCCCGATCCGCACCACGCCCGAAGGCTCGGCCCAGCCCTACGCCAACAAGCCCAAGGCCAACCTGGCGGAAATCGACGATCCGTCCAAGCTCTTCACGCACAGCACGCACAAGTGCGACATGAGCCAGTTCATCAAGCAGGCCTGAACCGAACAGGCATCACACCAAACCCAGGCCGCCACCGGGATTGGCGGCGTGGTTGACAGAAAGGAAGCAGAGCAATGGCTGAACAATTCGTTTTCGGCAACCCCGAGGTCATCCAGGAAGAAGTGGACATCCTCATCATCGGCGGCGGCATGGCGGCGTGCGGCGCCGGCTTCGAAATCATGCGCTGGGCCGAAGGCACGGGGCTCAAGATCAAGCTGGTCGACAAGGCGGCGATGGACCGCTCGGGCGCCGTCGCGCAGGGTCTTTCCGCGATCAACACCTACATGGGCGAGAACGATCCCGCGGACTACGTGCGCTATGCGCGCAACGACCTGATGGGCATCACCCGCGAAGACCTGATTTACGACGTCGGCCGTCACGTCGACGACTCGGTGCACCAGTTCGAGGAATGGGGGCTTCCCATCTGGAAGCAGCCCGGCGACGAGGACAAGAAGCTCGCCGAGGGCGGCAAGCCGGTGCGGTCCGGGCGCTGGCAGATCATGATCAACGGCGAGTCCTACAAGTGGATCGTCGCCGAGGGCGCGAAGAAGTCGCTCGGCATGGAAAACATCCAGGAGCGCGTGTTCATCGTACGGCTGGTGACCGACAAGAACGATCCCGGCCGCGTCGCCGGCGCAGCCGGTTTTTCGGTGCGCGATCACAAGCTCTATATCTACAAGTTCAAGTGCTGCCTGCTCGCCGCCGGCGGCGCGGTCAACGTGTTTCGCCCGCGCTCGGTGGGCGAAGGCACCGGGCGCGCGTGGTACCCGGTGTGGAATGCGGGTTCCACCTATGCGATGGCGGCAGAGTGCGGCGCGGTGATGACGATGATGGAGAACCGCTTCGTGCCGGCGCGCTTCAAGGACGGCTACGGTCCGGTCGGGGCGTGGTTCCTGCTGTTCAAGGCACAGGTCATGAACGGCCGGGGCGAGGACTTCGGCAAGCTGCACGGGGACGAGATCAAGGATGCCAAGCGCTTCGGCAAATACGGCCAGGGCGTTCCCGGCACCTGTCTGCGCAACCACCTCATGATCCAGGAAATGAAGGAGGGCCGCGGACCCATCCTCATGGACACGCCGGGCGCGATGGCAAAGCTCGCCGAGAAAATGACGCCGAAGGAAGTGAAGCACCTGGAGGCCGAAGCCTGGGAAGACTTTCTCGACATGACGATCTCGCAGTGCGGCGTGTGGGCCGGAGAAAACATCGAGCCCGACAAGGAGCCCTCCGAAGTCATCCCCAGCGAGCCCTACCTGCTCGGCTCGCACGCGGGCTGCGCCGGCATCTGGGTCTCCGGCCCGACCGACATTCCCGGCACACCCAAGGAGTGGTCGTGGGGCTACAACCGCATGACGACCGTGAAAGGGCTGTTCACCGCGGGAGACGGGGTGGGTGCTTCCGGCCACAAGTTCTCCTCGGGCTCGTTCACCGAGGGCCGCATCGCCGCCAAGGGTCTGGTCAAGTTCGCGCTCGACAACAAGAACTGGAAGCCCGAGCTCGCGCGCTCGGCGGAAGACCTCGTCGAAGAGATCTACCGGCCGGTGAAGACCTTCCTGCAGCACAAGGACTACACCACCGCGATCGACATCAACCCCCACTACATCTCGCCCAAGATGCTCCAGTTCCGGCTGCAGAAGATCATGGACGAATATTGCGCGGGGCTGGCCACCTGGTATCAGACCAACGCCAAGATGCTCGAGATCTGCGAGCGCAAGCTCGAGATGATCAAGGAGGACTCGCTCAAGATGCGAGCGAAGGACCTGCACGAGCTGCTGCGCGCGTGGGAAAACTACCACCGCATCATCGCGGCCGAGTGCCACATGAAGCACATCCAGTTCCGCGAGGAAACGCGCTACCCGGGCTACTACTACCGCACCGACTTCAACTACATCGACGACGAGAAGTGGAAGTGCTTCACCAACTCGCTGTATGACCGCGAGACCAGGAAGTGGAAGCTGTACAAGGAGCCGTACGTGCAGTTGATCAAAGACTGAGGCAAGAGGCTAAAGCCTCTTGCCTTACATAAAAGGCGGGAGCAATAGGGGGCTGGGTTTGTTGCCGGCCCCTTTTTCTTTCCTGGAGGAGTTTGTCGCACTTCGGCCCGACAAACTCCTGTGGCAAATCCAGCGCGGCATCCAGGGCGGCTTTGCATTCAGCAGCCTAACGGTATCCAGTCGCGGCAGGAACGCTTGTGATCTATACTGATCCAGGCCCAATTCATGGCACCACCCCGATGAGCACCGATCCCTCCGGCACCCCGACGTCGCCGATCATCCCGACACAGCTGGGCCTGGATGACAAGTTCCAGTTCCGCTGCCACAAGGGCATCACGTGCTTCAACAAGTGCTGCGAGAACATCGACATCACGCTCACGCCGTACGACATCGCGCGGCTCAAGAACCGCTTCGGCATCAGCTCGCGCGAATTCATCGACCGGTTCACCGTGGACTTCGCCATGGACGGCCACGGGATGCCGGGGCTCAAGCTCAGGACCAGGGAAGGCTCGACTGCCTGCGTGAACCTCACGCCGGAAGGCTGCGGCGTCTACAGCGACCGGCCGGCGGCGTGCCGTTATTACGCGCTCGGCATGGTTTCCATGCGCAAGAAGGACTCCCCGGTCGACGAAGACTCCTACTTCGTGGTGAAGGAAGCGCACTGCCTCGGTCACTTCGAGCCCCAGGTCCAGACCATACGCGACTACCGCAGGGAACAAGGCGTCGATCTCTACGACGAGATCAACCGCGAGTGGCGCCGGATCATTCTCAAAAAGCGTTCGAGCGGCCCCACCGTCGGCCGCCCTTCCGAGCGCAGCTTCGAGCTGTTCTTCCTCGCGAGCTACGATGTCGACGGCTTCCGCGAGTTCGTGAGGAGCCCCGGCTTCGACGAGGTGTTCGACCTCGACCCCGCGTTCAAGGAAGAGCTGATGCACGACGAGGTGAAGCTCCTCAAGTTCGGCTTCCGGCTGCTCAGGCAGGTGCTGTTCGGCGAGAAGACGATCGCGCTGAAGCCCGACGCCGTGGAAAAGCGCATCGAGCGTTACCGGCGGCGCAACGCGCAGGCCCCCGCGGACAAGGCACAGGCGCTCGCCGACGCGCAGGACAGGCTCTACGAGTCGCTCGACGATTAATGAGTCGGTTCCGGGTTTCGGGTTTCGGATTCCGGGCGATTAAAAACGGTAACAAAATGAAGCGCCCGGGCTCTATTCCCCTCCTTCCCAAGGAGGGGTGGCCCGCAGGGCCGGGGTGGTTGAGAGCAGAGCGTGGCAGCTCGACCACCCCGTCGCTTCGCGCCACCCCTCCTCGACGAGGAGGGGAGATCATTTCGCCAGGCCCTCTTGACGTTGCACTTGAAACTTGAGACCAAGCGCTATCTAAGTCCTGGGCTGAATTAGCGCGTTATCATGAGTAAGATTTCCACTCGAAACTCGCAACTCGAAACTCGGAACAGCTCCAGCCGATGAGCCCGAAGACGACACCTTTCCATGCCCGGGTGCTCAAGCCCGAAGCGCATCTCATCGAGAAAGAGCCCTACTACGAGCCCGTCGGCGACGAGATCGCGCTGTTCGAGGCCGCGTATGCGACCCAGATCCCGGTGCTCCTCAAGGGTCCCACCGGCTGCGGCAAGACGCGCTTCATGGAGTACATGGCGTGGCGGCTGAAGCGCCCGCTCATCACCGTCTCTTGCCACGACGATCTCACCGCTGCGGACCTCGTCGGCCGCTACCTCATCACCGGCAACGAAACGGTGTGGGTGGACGGGCCGCTCGCGCGGGCGGTGCGCTGTGGGGCGATCTGCTACCTCGATGAAGTGGTCGAAGCGCGCAAGGACACCACCGTGGTGATCCACCCGCTTGCCGACGACCGGCGCATCCTGCCGATGGAAAAGCGCGGGGAGCTGCTCCAGGCGCCCGGGGAGTTCCTGCTCGCGATGTCCTACAACCCGGGCTACCAGAGCGTGCTGAAGGACCTCAAGCAGAGCACGCGCCAGCGCTTTATCGCGATCGAGTTCAACTATCCGCAGCCCGAGCTCGAGAAAAAGATCGTGATGACCGAGACCGGGCTCGATGCCGGGAACGCCGACCAACTGCTCAAGCTCGCGCAGATGACACGCAATCTCAAGGGCAACGGGCTCGACGAGGGCGCCTCCACGCGGCTGCTGGTGCACGCCGCAAAGCTCATCCGGCGCGGGATCGCGCCGCGCGCCGCCTGCCGGGGCGCGATCGCCGAAGCGTTGACCGACGATCCCGAGATGCTGCGCGCGATCCATGAGCTCGCCTCCTCGCTCTTCTGACCCCCGGCTCACGGCCGCCGCCAGCGAGTCGCTCGGCGCCGCCGAGCTCGAAGCGCAGCTCGACGAGCTGCTCGACGCGGTCCTTTCCTCGCGCCGCACCGCAACCCGGCTCGCGCAAGCGCTCGCGCCGCTCGCCCGCAACTTGCAGGATTTCGTGCTCCGTTGGGCCGCGGTGATCGCGCGCACCAACGCCGAGATGGCCTACCAGTTCGCGGCTGCGGCCCCCGCGGCGCTCGCCGCGATGGACACGAGCACCGCGGAAGCGTGGATCATCCAGGCGATGGATACCTACGACCGCCAAGGGCTCTACCGCGGCAGCGCGGTATTCAAGAACGCGCAGGAATTCGCCGAGCTTGCCGGGAGCCAGCTCTGCGCCGTCACGTTCGAGGACGTGGCGCAGGTGCTCAATCTTTTCCTGTGCGGGCTTTCCGGGCGGCGCCTGAAGCTCGACACCGCAGCGCGCCCCTACACCGACACCGAGACCATACACCTGCCGGCGCGGATCGCGATCTTTCCCACGAAGGAAGAGAATTTCCTGGTGTACAAGGCGATCGCCACGCACCTCTGGGCGCAGGCGCGCTTCGGAACCTTCAACCGCGACATCGCCGCGGTCGTTGCCGGTTATCCCGACCCGGAACGCGCGCTGGAGCTTTTCAGCTATCTCGAAGCGCTGCGGCTCGACGCATGCATCGGGCGCGCGTTGCCGGGTCTCGGGCGCGAACTGCGCAAGCTGCGCGGAGACGACGAGGAAACCGATCCGCGCCTTGCGCGTCTGCAAAGCGCCGACGCAACCGTCGATGACACCGTCGCCGTGCTCGCGGAAACGTATGCGAGTCTTCCGCCACGAAGCTACTCCTACATGGGGCGGCTGCGTCCCGAGTTGATCGCGCCGGTGAGAGCCGCGCGCATCGCAAAGGAGAAGGCCGCGTTCCGGGCGGCGCTGAAACAGATGCTCGAAGAAGATGGCGAGCCACGCGCTGCCGGTGCGGAACAGCGCTTTTCGGTCAGGGCTTCTTCCGCCGCAGAGGACCCCTCCGCGCAGAGCTACGATCTGCTGCTCGACGGCGAGCCGGTGGCGCCGCCCCCGCAGGTCGCAGGCCTGATCGACTCGATCTTGCAGGATCTGGGTGAAATCCCCGACGAGTACCTTGCGCCCGCCGGCGACGGCGGGTACCGCGCCGAAGACCGCGAGCCGAGCGCAAGCGACGTGTGGCGCGGCGTCTACCACGAGGAAGGCGCCTATTTCTACAACGAGTGGGACCACGGGCGCCGGCACTACCGCAAGAACTGGTGCGTGCTGCGCGAGCTCGACGTGCATTCGGGGCGCCCGGATTTCGTGGACGCAACGCTCGCCAAGTACGCTCCGCAGGTCGCGCAACTGAAGCGCACGTTCGAGCTTTTGCGCGGAGAAGACAAGCTCCTCAAGCGGCAGAAGAACGGTGATGACATCGATCTCGACGCGGTGATCGAGGGCTACGCCGACATGCGCTGCGGCATGGAGCTGCCCGAGCGGCTGCTGGTCAAGCGCCACAAGTCGGAGCGCGACCTGGCGGTGATGTTCATGGTGGACATGAGCGGCTCGACCAAGGGCTGGATCAACGACGCCGAGCGCGAGGCGCTGGTGATGCTGTGCGAGGCGCTCGAAGTGCTGGGCGACCGCTACGCGATCTACGGCTTCTCCGGGATGACGCGCAAGCGCTGCGAGATTTTCCGCGTCAAGCGTTTCGACGAGCCGTACAGCGCCGCGGTCAGGAGCCGCATCGCCGGCATCATTCCGCAGGACTACACGCGCATGGGGGCGGCGATACGCCATCTCGCGATGCTGCTCAACCAGGTCGAGGCTCGCACCAAGCTCCTCGTCACGCTCTCCGACGGCAAGCCCGACGACTACAGCGACAACTACCGCGGCGAATACGGCATCGAGGATACGCGCCAGGCGTTGATCGAGGCGCACCGCAGCGGCATCAAGCCGTTCTGCATCACGATCGACCGCGAGGCGCGCGATTACCTCCCCCATATGTACGGCCCGGTCAACTGGACGCTGGTCGACGAGGTCGCGCGCCTGCCGCTCAAGGTCGCTGACATCTACCGGCGGCTCACCACCTGAGCCGCCGCGCGGCGGCCGCGCCGCCCTCAATGCCGCCCGAGAAAAATCTGGTAGCCGTGATGCGCCGTGCTCACGAAGCGATAACGGAAATCGATCGGGACATCGCGGTAGGTGTACGCCGTTCTTTGCACTTTCAACACCGCGGATGGGCGCGTCAGATCGAGCAGAGTGCGCAAGCTCCCGCCGGCGATCACCGCGGAAACAAGCTCCTCGGCCCATAGCACGTTGACGCCGTAGCGCTGCTGCAACACCCCGTAGACCGTGGTCTCGCGCTGCGACAGCGCGTATTCGGTGAGGCCGGGGAACAGTCTCTCCGGCAGGCGAATATCGTCGAAGGCGACCGCCGTCCGGCGCAACATGATCAGGTTCCGGATGCGATAGACGGGCGCGCCGTGCGCGATGCGCAGCGCCGCGGCAGTGGTGCGGTCAGCGGCGACCCGCCTGAAAGAGAGCAGCCGCGGGGTCGAGCGCTCCTTTTGCCCGTCCTTGTTGACGATGCGGAAAAAAACGTTGAACAGATAGTCCCGCGTGTGGCTCGCGACGAAGGTCCCGCGGCCCTGCTGGCGGACCAGGATGTTCTCGGCGACCAGCTCGTCGACCGCGCGCCGCACGGTGCCCACACTCACCCCGAACCGGTGCGCGAGAACCGGCTCGCTCGGGATCGCCTGGCCGAATTTCCACCTGCCCTCGCGCAACCAGTCGGCGACGCCGGATTTGACTCCCAGGTATTTCGCGCTCGGCTGGGCCATAAGCGGTCTCCACACGATTCATTTATATGTGTTTGTAGTTTATACGGTCGGTGTCGTTTCCCGCATCTCCATGAAAAGATGCAACAAAGCGCCGGATTCCTCTATATGACTTTGGCTGTCCTCCCGAACGCGCCGCGCATACAATCCCTAGCAGCCTGATGCAAATAGGGTCGTCACTCCCGCGAAAGCGGGAGTCCATAAGTCCGCTCGCAAAATAATCAAACACTTCTGGATTCCCGCCCCCGATTACAGCATTCGAGGGCAGGCCCCCGATTACAGCATTCGAGGGCAGGCCCCCGATTGAAGCATTCGAGGGCAAGCTTTTCGCGGGAATGACAGTCGTGGATACTGTTGCGGGCTTTTGCATCAGGCTGCCAGAGACGGATGGATGCCACACTCGATCCGCATGCAAACGAGGAAAACCATGAAGCGTTCACGTCGAGATGGTTGTCGCAGGTCCTTCATCGTCCCCTGCAGCCTGTTGGCGGCGTTCTGTGCAGCGTGGTGGTTCGCGGGCGCGGCAATTGCACAGGATTATCCCCGCAAAGTGGTGAGGCTCATCGTGCCGTTTGCCCCGGGCGGGCAGGTGGACGTCGTGGGGCGATTCACCGCAGCCAGGCTTTCGACCGCATTCGGGAGGCAGGTCGTGGTGGACAATCGTCCCGGCGCAGGCGGCAATCTCGGCACCGAGATTGCATCGCGGGCCGAACCCGACGGGCACACGCTGCTCATGGTGTCCTCGTCCTATGCCATCAATCCCTCCTTGCACCGCACCTCTCCATACGACCCGCGAAAGAGTTTCGCACCGGTACATCTTGTCGTCACTGCGCCTAACGTGTTGCTCGTCCATCCCTCGCTGCCCGTGAAAACGGTGAAGGAGCTGGCCGCATTCGCGCGCGCGCAGCCGGGCAAGATTCCTTACGCGTCGTCCGGTATCGGCACCCCGCCGCATCTCGCCGCCGAGCTTTTTAGCACCGTCGCCGGTATCCGGCTGGTGCACGTCCCCTACAAGGGAGGCGGCGCAGCCGTCGTGGATCTCATCTCGGGGCAGGTGGCGGTCATGTTCCTGGGCATCGCACCCGCCATGCCGTACATCAATGCCGACAGACTGCGCGCGCTGGCGACGACGGGCCGCGAGCGGGCACGCGCGCTGCCCGGGCTCCCGACGATTGCCGAAACCGGCTTCAAGGGTTTCGAGATCATCAATTGGGTGGCGTTGCTCGCCCCCGCGGGGACGCCTCAATCGATCGTGGAACGGCTGCACCGCGAGCTCGCCCGCATCAGCGGCCTGCCCGACGCCCAAGAATATTTCCACAAG
>JACQGO010000225.1 GCA_016199485.1 Betaproteobacteria bacterium | reverse complement strand
GCAACGAGAAGCCCTCGAAGTACGGCGGATGCTGGATGTACGTCGACTTGGCGTCCCACCGGTAGACGCTGCCAACCGATGCCGGGATCTCGTCCCACATCGGGTTGCCTTCCTTGAAAGCCGAGAACACCTTCGTAAACATCGCGGGATCGGTCGCATACTTCATGACCTCGGCGACTTCTTTCTGCGTGGGCCAGATGTCCTTGAGGTGGACCGGCTTGCCGTCCCGGCCGGTGCCGAGCGGCTCCCGGGACATATCTATGTTGACCGTGCCGGCGAGCGCAAACGCCACCACCAGCGGCGGGCTCGCAAGAAAGTTCGCCTTGACCGCCTGATGGATGCGCGCTTCAAAGTTGCGATTGCCGGAAAGCACCGCGGCCACCACCACGTCGTTCTTGTTGACAGCCTCCTCGATCTTCGGATCGAGCGGGCCGGAGTTCCCGATACAGGTCGTGCAGCCGTATCCTGCAATGTAGAAGCCGAGTCGCTGGAGGTAGGGGAGGAGCCCCGCGTTCTCGAGGTACTGCGTAACCGCGCGCGAGCCGGGCGCGAGCGAGGTCTTCACGCGCGGATGCGGCTTGAGGCCTTTTTCTACCGCCTTCCTGGCGAGGAGCCCGGCACCGAGCAGCACGCCCGGATTGGAGGTGTTGGTGCAGGAGGTGATGGCCGCGATCAGCACGTCGCCATGCCCCACCTCGATGCCTTCCTTGCCGGTAGGGAAACGTTTTCCCGGACTCTCCGCGGCCTTCCCGTAGCCCGCCGCGTCCTTGTCGTAAGCCGGGTCCCTCGGGCACATATGGGGTATGTCGTCTGCCGATTTGCCGTAGCCACCGTCGGCGACCGCCTTGCCCATCAACTCGGCAAAGCGGGATTTGAGATTCGGCAGCTCGATCCAGTCATGCGGGCGCCGCGGGCCCGATACCGCGGGAACAACCGTGCCGAGATCGAGCTCGTAGACCTCGGTGTAGTCGATGTCGCCGGCCTTGGGCATGCCGTACATCGCTTGAGCCTGGTAGTACGCCCTGGTGATGTCTGCCGCTTCGCGGCGGCCGGTAATTCTCAGGAAGTCGCACGTGACGTCGTCCACCGGGAAAAAACCGCAGGTCGCCCCGTATTCCGGCGCCATATTGCCGATCGTCGCGCGGTCCGGGACCGGGAGCGACGCCGCCCCCTCGCCGAAAAACTCGACGAACTTGCCGACCACCTTCTTCTCACGCAACATCCGCACGATCCTCAGCACAAGGTCGGTCGCCGTTACGCCCTCGCCGAGCTTGCCCTTCAGATGCACGCCGATGACGTCCGGCATCAGGAAGTAAAGCGGCTGGCCCAGCATGCCCGCCTCGGCCTCGATCCCGCCAACGCCCCAGGCGAGCACGCCGAGGCCGTTGACCATGGTGGTGTGCGAGTCGGTGCCGACGGTGGTGTCGGGGTAGAACAAGTCCTCCTTGCGCCAGACGACCTGCGAAACGTACTCGAGGTTGACCTGGTGCACGATGCCGTTGCCGGGCGGAATGATCTGGAACGTCTTGAATGCCTGCGCGCTCCACTTCAGGAACTGGTAACGCTCGCGGTTGCGCTGGAACTCGATCTCCATGTTCTTCTTGAGCGCGTCGGGCGTCCCGTAGTGGTCGATCTGCACCGAATGGTCGATGACGAGATACGCCGGCACCAGCGGTTCGATGATGTCGGGGTTCTTGCCCTGGCGCTTCGCGGCCTCGCGCATCGCGGCAAGATCGACGACGAGCGGCACGCCGGTCATGTCCTGAAGCAGTATGCGCGCAACCACGAACGGCACCTCGGCGGCGCGCGGTGCCCTGGGCTGCCAGCCGGCGAGGTTGCGCAGGTGTTCCTCGGTGATCTTGTTGCCGTCGAAGTTCCTGAGCGCCGACTCGAGCACAATGCGCAGGCTCACCGGCAGGCGGGAGATCTTGCCAAGGCCCGTTTTCTCCAGCGCGGCGAGCGAATAATACCTGCCGGTCTTGCCGGCGCCAAGGCTGAATTCCTGCAGCGAGTTGAACAGATTGTGGCTCATCGCTAGCTCCTCAAAGTGGCGACCGTCGCGCCGGGTGCTGGTGATCCGCACGGATGACCCGGGAAACGTCCGGGAACGGATTGCGGTTGTACGCTTCGGATCGGGACAGGAAACCGGCGCAATCAGAACCCCTCGCCGCGAGCGGCGCGCAGGGTTAGCGGGCGAAATTAACCGAACCTGTCGCGCCGTGTCAAGCGCGGCAGGAGGAAAGTTGTGTAAGCTGTGCGAGGCTGCGCCCGGTTCAACACGTGGCCCGCGGTCGCCGTGTGGTGTGACGCATGGAGTCGAGGCGATGCCCCGCAGGCGGGCTCCACGCGCGACCGCGCGCACGGCCCCCGGGGCTGCACCGAGTGGGCTTCGATGCTATGATGCGGGTCGGGTCATATAGATCATCTGTAGGTTTCCATGAGGGAGATCGATACCGGGGTTGTCATCATCGGCGGCGGGCTCGCCGCGCTGCGCGCCGCGCTCGCCGCCGCGCAATCCGGTGTCGCGACCACCATGCTGCTGAAAGGCACCCTCGGCAGGAGCGGCAGCTCGGCGATCGCGGGCGGCGGGCTTGCCGCGGTGGTGGGCGCTTCCGATGTGCCCGAAGACGGCATCGAAAACCATTTTCTCGACACGCTCGTCGCCGGGGATTTCGTCAACGACCCGGAACTCGTGAAAACCCTGGTGACGCTGGCGCCGCGGGCGATCCGCGAGATGGAAGCGCTGGGCGCGGAATTCGTGCGCAAGGCGAGCGGCGAGATCGACGTGTTTCTCGCCCCGGCGCACAGTTACCGGCGCTCGGTGCGCGTCGCGGGGGGCGGCACCGCGCGGTTGATGGCGCCGGTCGTGGATCAGGTGCGCCGCCGGCCGGTGCAGGTGCTCGAAAAGACGATGGCGCTCGAGATCATCGAGCACCAGGGCAGGGCGGCGGGCGTCACGGCGATACGCGACGGCGAGGGGCTTCTCCTGCGCTCGCGGGCGGTGATCCTCGCTTCGGGTGGCGCGGGGCGCATCTACCCGCTCACCAGCAACATGGAGGAGGCGACGGGCGATGGTTACGCGATGGCGCTGCGCCTGGGACTCGCCTTGACCGGCATGGAGTTCGTCCAGTTCACGCCGACCGCGCTTGCGTATCCCAGCGAGCTCGAAGGCACGAGCACCGGCGGCGTGCTGCTGGGGCTGCCCGGCACGCGGCTGTGGAACCGGAACGAGGAACGCTTCATGGAGCGCTACGACCCGCAGCGCAAGGAAGCATCGACGCGTGCGATCCTGTCGCGCGCGATCCAGACCGAAGTGGTCGAGGGACGTGGCTCGCCGCACGGCGGGGTGTATCTCGATCTCGCCGGCAATGATGCCGAGACGCTCGGGCGGCTTGCGGCTCCCTTCATGACGAAGCTCGCGCCATTCGGCATCGATCTTACCCGCGACCGCATCGAGCTCGCACCGGCGGTGCACTATTTCATGGGCGGGGTCGAGATCAACGCGGCTGCGCAGACCGCGCTGCCGGGATTGTTCGCCGCCGGCGAGGTCGCTGGCGGCGTGCAGGGATCAAACCGGCTCTCCAGCAATTCGCTCTCCGACGTGGCGGTCTACGGCGGGCTCGCCGGCGCCTCGGCTCCCGAATTCGCCGCGCGCCATCGGGCGGCGGACTGGCGGACACTGCGCAAGGCGGCGAAAGCAGGAATCGCCGGGTGGATTTCCCCGCGCGGCAGGACGCGCGGCTCGCTCGACTTCCCCGCGCTGCACGCGGAGCTCAAGCGCATCATGTTCGCGTCCGGCGGGCTGGTGCGGGAAGAGGGGGCCATGGCGAAGGGATTGGCGGAGCTGGAGGCGTTGCGCATGCGTCTGCGCGCTGCCGCTGCGGTTGGAATTGCGCAGGCGAGACAGTACTGCGAACTCTGCAACATGGTCGACGTCGGGGAGGCGGTGGTGCGCTCCGCGCGTTTTCGCACCGAGAGCAGGGGCGCGCATTTCCGCAGCGATTTTCCCGAGCGCGACGACGGCGAGTGGCTTGCCGCGACGCGCGTGTTCCGGAGCGGCGCCGCCTTGCGGGTCGACAAGTACCCGCTGCCGCAGAACCGCCGGTACATGGTGCAGGCGGAAAAGATGAGAGCCGCGGGCTGAACAGGAAAGAAGGCGGTGCCGAAAACAACCGAGATCATCGCGCAGGCGCTCAAGGAGGAAGGCGTTCGCTACGCGTTCGGCATCCCCGGCGGGGAAGTGCTCGAGCTGCTCGACGCGTTCCGCGAGGCGGGAATTCAATTCATCCTCACCAAGCAGGAAATGGGGGCGGGCGTGATGGCCGAAGCCTCCTATCAGCTCACCGGCGCGCCGGGGGTGCTGGTGGCGACCCTCGGACCCGGGATGACCAACGTGACGACCGCGGTGGCGCAGGCGCTGCTCGACCGCTCGGCGGTGATCGCGATCACCGGCGAAGTCGCAACTTCGTTGAAGGCCATCTACACGCACCAGATCATCGACCAGAGCGAAGTGTTGCGCCCCCTCGTGAAGTGGTCGACCACGATTGCCGCGAAGGGCGCGTTCGATCAGGTGCGCAAGGGCATTGCGATCGCCAAGACGCCGTTGCCGGGACCGGTGCATCTCAATCTGCCGACCGATGTCGCCGGCGCAGAGCAGCCCGAGGGCGGGCGTTTCAGCACGACGCGCGTCACCAGCCTGCCCGCGGCGCCGGAGCTTGCCAAGGCGCAAGCGTGGCTCAGGCAGGCCAGGAAACCGCTCGCGTTCGTCGGGGTCGGCGTGCAACTCGACGGCGCCGCGGCGCAGCTCAAGCGGTTCATCGAGGCGTGGCGCATCCCGTTCGTCACCACCTACAAGGCGAAGGGCGTTGTCGCGGAGGACCATCCGTTGTGTCTCGGCGGGACCGGCTTGAGCCCGGTGGTCGACGGCATCCACATGAGCCACGTGCGCGAGGCGGACCTGATCCTCGCACTGGGTTTCGATCCGGTGGAGCTGCGCAGCGACTGGATCGCGCCGTGGGATGCGGAGAAACGCACGGTCAGCATCGATCTCGTGCCCAATACCCACCACGTGTTCCGTTCGTCGGTCGAGTACGCCGGCTCGATCGGCGGCTGCCTGCAAGTGCTGGCCGCCGCGGCGCCCGCGAGACCGCCGCGGCGCTGGCGTGACGCCGAGCTCGAGCGTTACCGCGCCGAGATCCGTGATGCGATCGCGCACCGTCCGTCGCGCGGGCTCGGGCCGTACCAGGTGGCCTCCACCCTGCGCGAGGTGTTCCCGCGCAACACCATCGCCACGGTGGATACCGGGTCGCATCGCATCCTCATCAACCATGTGTGGCACTCGTACGAGCCGCGCCGCCTGTTGCAGTCGAACGGTCTCGGCACGATGGGTTATGCGCTGCCCGCGGCGATCGCGGCAAAGCTCGTGTTTCGCGAGCGGCCGGTGCTGGCGATGCTGGGTGAAGGGGGGCTCGACATGGTGATCGGGGAGATGTCGCTGCTTGCATATCACAAGCTGGCGGTGACGCTGGTGGTATTCCGCGACGACACGCTGTCCCTCATCAAGCTCAAGCAGGAGCGCATGAACCTGCCGGAAACGGGGGTGGTCACCGGAAGCCCGGACTACGTGCTGCTCGCCAGGGCCTACGGCGGCAACGGCGTGGTGGTCGAGAACGTGACGCAACTGCGCAAGGCGGCGGCCGCGGCGCTCAAG
>JACQGO010000224.1 GCA_016199485.1 Betaproteobacteria bacterium | reverse complement strand
GTCACGGAGGTGACGTCCTGCAGCACGCCGCCCCCGAGCGCACTGCGCTGGAATTCCGCGTTCCAGAATGAGGTTGCACCAGGATCCCAGCCAAAGAGCAGCGCGAACTTCGCTCCCCACAGCGCAAAGGCCCAGGTGATGTTCCAGGGATGCCCGGCGACGATGAGCACCAGGAAGTTGAGCAGCGCGAGCAGCAGCGCCCCCGCGACGAGCAGCCAAGGCCCGGAGAGAATGCGCGCGCCGCCCGGCGCGGCAGATGCGGCAAATGGCGCCTGCCCGCGTGCAAACCGCCCGAGCGCGATCCACAACACCGCAACCACCGCAAGCTGCACGATGACGGCGATCGGCCAGCCGAGGGCCTCGCCCAACGCGATCGCGCTCCACGAAGGCAGGTTTTCCCAACGTTCCGTGTCGAGGCTCGCCCGGAACGAGCCGGCGCAGAACGCCGCGAGCACCACGATCATGCGCGGGTTTCCTCCCCCCGCCGTGTAAAGCGTACCGGAGCCGCATCCGCCCGCGAGCTGCATGCCGATCCCGAACATGGACGCTCCGACCGCGACCTGTAGACCGACCGGGGCCACCGCGCCGACGACCTCGCGCCCGAAAATGGAACCCGCGGCGAGCACCGGCGCGAACAGAACGGTAGCCAGCGCGACCATCGCGAGCTGTGCCTGCACTCCTGCAACGTCGCGCTGAAGGATGAGCCTGCGGTAGGCCGCGGTGAAGCCGAACGCAGAGTGGTAGAGCGTCGCGCCGATCAGAAAACCAAGCGCAGCCAGCGTGGGCATGCGCCAGCCCTGCCCGGCGGTTGCGGCGAGCAGCAGCGCAAACAGCGCCAGCGCGCTCGCCAGTATGCCGCCCTGGACACGCGGGGCGAGCGTCGGTTGTGCCCGCTCAGCCGCGCGATGCGTCGCGTACGATGTTCTCGAAGATTGCATCCAGCTCTCTCGCCATCTCGTCGAGCGCGCGGCTGCCGTACGGCGCGAACACCGCGCTCGGTTTGCGGTAAGTCACGCTCGCGCTGCCGTCGGGATTTTCCGTCACGTAGATGCGAAGCGGCGCTTCGATCCCGGCCGCGACGCTCGCCTTGAGCATGCGCACCGCATAGTCGTTGCGGAACACCATCAGTACCGCGTTGCCCGGGATTTTTATTCCTCTGGAAGCCGCGCCGCGGCTTGCGCTCGCCTGCGCCACCAATCCCATCTTGCGATCGGCGATCGCCTTCTCCAGACGCCCGAGCAACGCATCGAAGGCGTGCTTCGTTTTGAGCGTGATCGTGCCTGGAAAGGCTTCAGCGCTCCCAGCCGCCACGGCGTGGTCCACGCTCGCGGAAAGAACTACTGCAAGCGCGAGAAACACGCTGATCTGTTGCAGGCCAGCTCTCATCTCCATGTCTCCTGATCAGTGCCGGAGCGGGCACGCGTCATCTCACCACCAGCTTGTAATCCGGCGTATTGTTGAGCGGGCACGAATACACATATTCCCCCGGCTTGAGCTCGATTTCGTAATCGCGGGTCCCGCCGGGCATGATGCCGCCGCCCGATACGCTGGGCAGCGTGATCCGCCCTGCCGCCGAGGCGCCGCGCAGCCAGAAGCCGAGCTCGTATGGCACGTTCTTGTTCGTGACGCGAAACACGTGTTTCCCGCGCTTCATCGGCGCGCGTTCAAGCCGATCACCACCGCGGCTTCGCGCTCCAGCGCGCGCTTCACCCCGGCGATCTGCTTTTCCACTGAAATGGACAGATGCCCCGTAATTTCCAGTTCACGGTCTTCGAACACATCCGCACCGGGACGTGCTTCGCTCCAGGCCGCCACCACCGCATCCCGGTGTCTGAGCAGCGATTCAACCTGGGGCCGAAACAGCCGCAGCATCGCGCCGATCCAGATATTCACCGCCCAGGACGGATACGCGTGATCGATGCGAAAGCGGTGCAGCATGCGGATAACGTCCCCCGCCGGATACCAGGTTTCCCCCGTCACCCAGCGATTGACCGCGAACAGGCCGATCGGCCGGCCATAGGCGTCCATGGAGATCGCGGCCAAGTGGCTGATGGCCGCGTCCCCCAAAGGCCTGGGCTCGCTGCCGTCGTAAGCGACCGGGGTCGCACCAGCCGGCATACCCGCGGCGCGCAGGAAGGTGTGGAAATGCCCGTGCTCGGCGACCGGACCCCGGTGTGCATGGTAGTAATACTGCGAGTGGGTGTCGCTGTCGTACACGTCGTCCTCCGGATAGTGGTCGAATTCGACGAAGGTGCCCCGGCCGCGCAGCACCTCGCCCACCACGTTGAGCCCCGCCTTGGCGAGCACGCGGTGGCACTCGATGACCTGCTCACCCGCATGCAGCATCGCGCGCAGCTCGCCGCGGGGCAGCGTTGCAAGCGACACTGCCTGCGGCTCCTGGCAATCAACCGGATTTGATTTGTGACGACTCACGCGCTTGTGTCGGGAGAACGGCATCATGCCTTACAGTGCAGATCGCCGGGGACGTTCAGCGTTCGCGGCCCGCAAGCGGCTGCCGGACGGTGTACAGGGTGTAATGAGACGCCAGGGAAAGCTCGAGGGCTTTTGCGATCAGCGACCTGCCCGAGCCCGAGGCGCCATCTTCGAGCAGGGAACGGTAGAAGCTCGTGTAGAAGGCATCCGGCTCCACGCGGATCTCGACCGCGAGCCGGGCCGCGCGGGGGTGCAGCTTCGCGCGATACTCGATCACGCGTTCCTCGTCCGGCGCGATTCGCGTGTCGGACAATTCCTCGCTCAGGTCCAGTCTCACCTGCCGCCCGATCACGTATTCCTTCGCGGTGTCCTTCAAAGGATCGCCCCGCGCGGACTCCTGGGCTATCGTGACGACGACCCGCGGCGTCACGTAGCTCGGGAAATAATGGCCGGCGCCCGTGTTGGTCATGCGCAGCGTCGCGTTCACGTGGTTCATCGCGTCCATGCGCGGCGAAATCGTGCTCACCGTGATGCCACGCCGCGTCATTTCAGGATCGTGAACGCCGCGCCACAGGTGCCGGCGGTCCGGCATATGGCAGGACTGGCAAGCGCGTCCTTCGCGCGCGTGGCGGCTCGCTTTCCACTCCTCGTAAGTGTTCTCGAGGAGCTTGCCGTTCAGCGCGTAGCCGCCCTCCTCGAACTGGTGGCAGGCTGCGCAGAAGCGCGAATCCTCGAATGCGCCGTGGCCGACCCATCCTGCGTGCGGAAACCCGGCACCGGTCTCCGGGACGGTTCCATCGCGGCGCGGCGGACCGTACACCCGGTAACCCCGCATGTGACACGCCGCGCAGACAATGCCCTCAGTGTGGAGCGGCGAGGCTGAACCCGGCTTATGCGCGCCGCGTGGTGAATTCCCGGCCGTTGCCGCAGCGAGGGAAGTCGCCAGGCTCGCCGCCTGCTCCGCGAGCGGCGCGTGACAGCGCAGGCAGTCCTGGTGCCGGTCCGTCGCTTTCGCATCCATCTCCCCGAGCTGGCCGAGCACGCCGGGGCCCATCGCGCGGCTGTGCAGGCTTCCGCTCCAGTCCTCGTACTGGGCTTGATGGCACGCGCCGCAATTTTCCGGGTGGAGCGGCGATTCGTGCTGCGCGAATCCGGCGGGCGCGGCCCCCTGACTTTCAAGGGGACGTCTCCAGTGGGAAGCAAGAAAGCGAGCCGCCGGGTCGCCGGCCGCGACGACGGCGTCGCGTGGAGCATCCCGCCCGGCTCGCTCCCCGCAGCCCGCGACCGCGAGCGTCACTCCCAGCGCGGCGACCAGCAGGCCCCAGCCCGCCCTGGGGTGGAGCCTGCCGCGCATGCGTCCGATCCTACCCCGGAACGCCGCCGGGACCTACCGCTTGGCAGCACACGGATTTTTCGCAGCGCAGGGGTTCCCGCCTTTCGCTGCGCACGGATTTTTCGCGGCGCCCGGGCTTGCCTTGAATTTCTTCTGCACTTCCGCGCTGTAGGCGGTCAACGCCGCAAGCTGGCGCGACTCCCACGGGAAGGGTTTGGCGGCCATCGGCACCACCATGCAGAATTGCACCATCTCATCCAGATGCACCTGCTTCACCCCGCCCTTTTCCTTCGCCATCGCGACAGCGTGCGGATAGGGCTTGGCGAAGCTCGGTGCAAAAGCGGAGTTGTTCACGTGGCAGGTATTACACGAGAGCCCGCTCGTGCTGAGCTTGGTGTCTTTCCACAGTACCTCGCCCTCCTTCACCAGTGTCGCGCGGTCCGCCTTGTACGGCTTGTAGCCCTTCGGGCGCGTCACCAGCCTGGGATTCACCTTGTCGCCGGCCGCACACGGATTCTTTGCTGCGCAGGGATTTTTTGCGGCGCACGGATTGGCTCCAGCCTTCGACGCACCCGTTTTCGGAGCGCACGGATTACACGGATTCGCCGCGAACCCGCTGGGCAGGTTCAGCGCGAAGGCGAGTACGCCGGCTGCGGCGAGCGACTTTACGAGCGGTTTCAGATGGATACGCATTCTCGACTCCTCCCGCATGGTCATGTGGAACGATCAACTATTTCGCGGCGCAGGGATTTCCTGGCGCGCACGGGTTCGCAGTTTTCTTGGCTGCGGCCGGGCTCTTTTTCTTCGCGGCGCTCGGTTTCTTCGCCGCGCACGGGTTGGCTGCAGCGCACGGATTTTTCGCCGCGCACGGATTGGCGGCTTTCGACGACTGCGGCTTGGGGCTACATGGATTGTGGTTGGCCGCCATCGCTGCCGGAGTCCCCAAGGCAACCGCGATCAACCCGCTCGTAACCAAAGACTTGATGCTCGATCTCGAATGCGATTTCATTTCAGATCCTCCTGTATGCAGGTTACCGAATGTCTTCAACGCGTGTGGAACCAGCGTCGATATAAGACCGGGCATCCGCGCGAAACCTTACAGTGCTTCCCGGCTTCGCCGACTCTCGCCCCCCACCGCGCCTCACTTGGTCGTGCGGGTTTCCCGTTCCTTACAGTGGTGGGCCCCGCCAATTTTGCGGGCCGCATAGTAAGGATTTGTTCCCTTCAACGATCTAATGCTTATGGAAGGAGCCGGTCTTCAGGGGCGCCAATGAGCCGCACTCTAGGTGAGCGAACAATGGCCATAAGCCGAAATGCCGCGTCGCACACTCACGCAGCCGTGGTGGGCTTCCGGTGGAATTCGTGGCGGCCGCTTTTGGAGTGCAAGCTGTGCCGCTCGATCACGTTTTCCGTCTTCCTGCTGATCCTCGCCATCGAGAGCATCATCCTCGTTCCTTCCGCGCTTAATTTCTACAACAATGAACTGCGCCGCCTTGAGGAAAAGGCGGTCGCGACGGTAGGCGCGGTGCTCGCGGTGGAAAGCGGATCGCTGCGGCCCGACCACCTGCAGCCGCGCATTTCGGGGCTGCTGCGCGACACCCGGATCCTCGGCTTGAGCGTTCTTCGCCGCGACGGTTCGATCCTCGCCCGCGCCGGAGATGCCGACTTTGACGATTTCAGTTTCGAGGAGGTACTCCAAGATCCACATCGGGTCGTGCAGCGCCGCATCCGGAACGGCAGGTGCTACGACATCGCCTGGAGCCGGAACGTCAACGGCACACCGCTGATACTGCTCGCGCGGATGGACAGCTCCGCCCTCAACGCCGCGCTGCTCGCCTTCGTGTTGCGCATCGCGGGGCTGGTCGCCCTGATCGTCGCTGTCGTCACTACCGGAACGATGATCGTGCTCCACCGCTCGGTGCTGAATCCCATCCTCACGCTGCGGCGCAGTATGCTGGCTGCGGCGGCCAAGCCCGGCCGGGCACACGACTTCCGAATCCGCGAGCGCCCGAGCGACGAGCTCGGCGACGTGTTCGAGGCGCACAACCGGATGCTGCGCAGCGTGGCGGAAAGCAAGCTCGCCGATCGCCTGCGCGCCGAGGAACAAGCGCGCTTCCTGGTGCGCCACGATACCTTGACCGGGCTGCCGAACCGCGCGTTTCTTCTCGAACATCTGCGCCAGCTCCTGCAGGCCGCATGCCAACGCGGCGAAAGCGTGGTGGTTTTCGCCGTGAATCTCGCTGCGTTCCGGGCCATCAACGACGGCTTGGGCGAGGCGGCTGGAGACCAGGTGTTGCGCGAAGCCGCCCGCCGGCTGAACGAAGGATTGCAGGCCCGGCAATTCGTCGCCCGCCTGGATGGCGACAATTTCGCCATCGCCCGGGCGGGAGCGATCCAGCCGCCGGAGTCCGCGGCGCAGGCCGAGCAGATTCTTGCGAGGCTGAGCCAGCCGGTCGAGGTGAGCGGCGCCGAAGTTCGATTGCAGGCAAAAATCGGGATTGCGTACTCCAAAGGTGACTGCGTCGATCCCGAAACGCTGCTGCACGACGCGAACCTGGCGTTGAGCAGCGCCCGCCGCGACGCGCGGACCCGCTACGAGTTTTTTGCGCCGTCCATGGCGGAAGAAGCACGCCGTCGGCAGGAAATCGAGCGGGAACTGAAATACGCGCTCGAGCACGAGGGCTTGCAGCTGTATTACCAGCCCAAAGTCGAACTCGATTCGGTCGCGCGCCAGCCGTACTTTGTCGCCTGCGAAGCGCTGATGCGCTGGCCTCATCCGCGCCGGGGCATGCTGCCGCCGGCGCAATTCATTCCGGTCGCTGAAGCTACGGGGCTGATCCTGCCGCTGGGGGACTGGGCGCTGCGCGCCGCGTGCGCACAGATCTGCAGCTGGCAGGCGGAACACCGGGCGCCGCCCCGGATCGCGGTAAACCTCTCGGCCGAGCAGTTCCGCGACCGGGATCTCCCGGAACGCGTTGGAAGGATCCTGCAGGCATGCGGAACGGATCCCGCGTTGCTCGAACTGGAGATCACGGAATCCGCGGCGATGGAGGACGCGGCGAACACGGTGAAGACGTTGTCCGCATTGCGCAAGCTGGGCGTGCAATTGGCGATCGACGATTTCGGGACCGGTTATTCCTCGCTGAGCTATCTACGCAAATTCGACATCGACTCGATCAAGATCGACAAGTCGTTCGTCGACGATATCGGGCGCGACCCCAACGCGGACGCGATATGCGAGGCGATCATCGGCCTGGGGCGCAGTCTCGGCAAGAGAGTCGTGGCGGAAGGCGTCGAAACCGACACCCAGCTCGAGTTTCTGCGCGGCAGGGGCTGTCACGAGGCGCAAGGCTACCTTTTCGGACGGCCGGCTCCCGCGGCGGAATTCGCCGCGAAGCTGGCGCGGCGCGACTGACGAGCAAGCCGGACGTTTGTCTACGGACGTTACGCCAATCTCTACAGCATTCCGGTCAAGGCCGCGAGTGGTCGTTCGATTCGTCGATTCCTTACATCCGCCAACAAATTTTTTCCGCGTAAGGATTTGCCCCCGTGCTCTGTCTAATGAGCATGGCGACGTCGAACGGGATTGCGAAAGCGATGTGGCTTGGCGGACGCCAGTTTATCGAATCAATTCTTGACAGGAGACATGACATGTTGAAGCGAAGACTTGCTGGTGTCGTAGTCGCAGGACTGCTGTTGAGCGCTAGTGCCGTGAATGCGGCGGGGTCCGTGTTCCCGAACGCCTCTGATGACGGAGGCTCCCAGTTGCCTCCGCTGAGCACGTATGCCGATCGCGACCGCGGCGATCCAGTGCAAAGCAGCGAATTGCCCTTTCCGAATGCTTCTGACGATGGAGGCTCCGGGCTGCCTGCGCTGAGCACGCATGCCGATCGCTACCGCGGTATTCAGCGCGCGGGCATCGACGCAAGTCCGGGAGCCGGGGAATCCGTGTTTCACAGTTCGACGGACTAAGCGCGCAAAGGCGCGGGCGGCGGGTTCAAGTCCGCCGCCCGCGCATCTCGTTAACAGCTCCGTTTCATTGGTATTGCGATACGACGTTACCGTGACCGTGACGAGTAGTGCGGTTGCGCGCGTTTCCGCCGTCACTCATCAGGTTGCCGCGTCGGGATTTCTCCCCGCCAGCGAAAATGCAGGATGAGCCAAGTCAACGCCGCAATCCCGCCAAGCATCAGCCAGGCCCAAAGCGGCATCGTCAGCATCTGGTCACCCAGAACATTGAGCAGGATGGTGAGCGGGAGGATGCCGATTCCCGTAGCCCAAAGGAACGTCCACCACGAAATTTCGGTCAGGGCCGCGGCGTAGTTGATCAGGTTGAACGCAATCACCGGAATGAGCCGGCCGATCAACAGTGTTACGCCACCGCGCTCTCTGGACCAGACCGCGAGCTGCTGCTGATGACGGGATGAAAGAACGCGGTGCACGAAGGGCCGGCCAAGCAACCGTACCAGGCCGAAGGCGGTTGACGCGCCCAGCATGGCGCCGGCCCACGTGATCGCCGTCCCCCCGACCGGTCCATATACCATGCCGTTGGCGATGGCGACGATCTCCGCCGGGAACGGCAGGAAGGAGTGCGCCACCATCAGCCCGATCGAGCCGATCACGCCCCACGCACCCCATGAGCGGATCAACGCCGCTGTGCCTTCGACCGTGTTGTCGAGGTCGCGTACCCACGGGGACGGCAGTGCCCACCACGCGAGAGCACCGCTGGCCAACAGCAATACAAGTGCCGCAGCCAGGTATATCACAATGGAACTACGCGACGACATCGAAAGTCAGGCGTTGGACTTCGTCCGCTATTAAACCGTCTTTAGGCAAACATAACAATCCGATCCGCCGGTAACAGCGGACGGTTTCCACGTTCACTCCCCCCGTTCCGGCGAATTGCCCGACGGTGACCCCGGTCCGGGGAGTCGCCGGTTTCAGCATGGCCCTTGACTCCGTACTTGACTACGGATGTAAGGTTACTTCACCGGTTGAAAGGAAACGAGCGTGATCGATACAGTCAAATTCAAAGATCATGGTGTCAAGCCGCGTGATGCGCGCGGGCAAAGTGGCCCAACCCGGACGCCTTCGTCCAGCAATACAACGCCTTCAAAACGAAAGGGAGACGCCGGTCTGAACATCGCCATCATCGGCAGCGGCAGCGGTACTTTCGCCGCGGCGATTCGGGCCGCCGAGGCAGGAGCGCAAGTCACCATGATCGAAGCAGGAACCTTGGGCGGAACCTGCGTCAACGTGGGCTGTATCCCGTCCAAGATCATGATCCGCGCGGCTCACGTCGCCCACACGCAGTCATCAAGCCCATTTCGAGGAATTGCGAGCCGACCGGCGCAGGTGGATCGGGCAACGCTGGTCGCCCAGCAGCAGCAACGGGTCGAAGAGCTGCGGTTCGCCAAGTATCAAAGCATCATCGATGCTAACCCCGACATCAACCTGGTGCATGGCTTTGCGCGCTTCAAAGACGCCCATACTCTGATCGTAGCGCGGCTGGACGGCCGGGAGGTGCCAATGAAAGCCGATCGGGTGCTGATCGCGACAGGCGCGTCCCCCGCAATACCGCCCGTTCCGGGGCTCAAGGAATCGCCCTATTGGACTTCCACCGACGCGCTGGTGGCAGAAGAGCTGCCACACCATCTCATCATCATCGGATCGTCCATAGTCGCCGTCGAGTTGGGACAGGCTTTCCTGCGGCTGGGCTCCAAGGTGACCATGATCGCGCGCAGCAAGGTGTTGTTTCGGGAAGACCCCGCCATCGGTGATGCTCTCGAAGCGGCGCTCAAGGGGGAAGGCATGAAAATCCTGACCCACACTCAAACGGTGTCGGTCGCACATCGCGACGGGACGTTCCAGGTCGAAACCAGCGCCGGCGTTGTGAGCGGGGATCGTCTGCTGGTGGCGACCGGTCGCCGCCCGAATACCGCCGGCCTGAATCTCGAGGCAATCGGCGTCAAGCTGGACGGGCGCGGCGCCATTCAAGTAGACGACCATCTTCGGACCGGGGTGCCGGACGTTTACGCGGTGGGCGATTGCACCGATCAACCGCAGTTCGTTTACGTCGCGGCCGCCGCGGGCACGCGTGCTGCGATCAATATGACGGGAGGCGACGCCGCTCTTGATCTGGCAACGATGCCGGCAGTGGTGTTCACCGACCCGCAGGTCGCGACCGTCGGCCTCACGGAGGCCGAGGCACGGCTCAAAGGCATCGAAACAGATTCGCGTACTCTCACATTGGACAACGTGCCGCGCGCGCTCGCCAACTTCGATACGCGGGGATTCATCAAACTGGTCGCGGAGGCAGGGACCGCACGCCTGCTGGGAGCGCAAGCGGTGGCGGCGCAGGCCGGAGAATTAATCCAGACGGCCGCGCTCGCGATTCGCAACGGCATGACAGTCGATGATCTTGCGGGACAGCTCTTCCCTTATCTGACGATGGTTGAGGGCCTCAAGCTGTGCGCGCAGACCTTCAAGAAAGACGTGAAGCAGCTTTCATGCTGCGCCGGGTGATGATTGTGCCGATGTCTGATCCGCCCCCGTTGGAGTGCCAAGGACACGTGCCTCGGCAGGCGCGGACCAATAGCGCCACGCAAACCTGATCTTTGAAGCCAGTTAGGAAGAAACCCTTATGAAAGAGCTGGTCAAAGAGATTTCGGGGCTGATGGGCAGTAGCGTGACAGCGGCATGCTGCCTCGGAATCCCCGCGGTGGTAGGCGCGGTCGCCGCGGCGGGCCTGGGATTCCTGATCAACGACTTCATCCTGTTCCCGCTGTTCTTCGGTCTTGTCGGATTCACGCTTTGGGCTCTTTACCGATCAACGCGAACCCATGCCTCCATGACGCCGTTCTGGGTAGGGCTGGCGGGCGCAGGCCTCGCTGCGGTGGGATTATTCGTGCATCCCTGGCTGGTATGGACGGGGCTTGGAACGCTGCTTGCGGGAAGCGTGTGGGACGCCTGGAACGGCCGCGGACGCCTGGCCTGTGCCACGGACCCCGGCGCCCCGGGCGCTGCCCAGAAATAGCCAAGATGACAGGTATTTTGCGGCGCACGGTCCTGGTTCTGGGTCTCGTATTGATGTCCGTGAGCGCATTCGCTGCTCAACAGGCCTACAAGCTTCGCGTGGACGGCCTTGCCTGTCCATTCTGTGCCTATGGCATCGAGAAAAAGCTCAACGCCGTTAAAGGCGTGCAGCGGGTCGAGGTGGATATTTCGAGCGGCAGCGTAACCGTCACCATGGCCGAGGGCACGAGCCTCGATGAAGCGACGGCAAAACAGGCGGTCAAGGATGCCGGTTTTACTTTGCGCGGATTTGAGCCGGCACAGCCGGCCGCTCGAACCAAATAGCGGGCCACGCCGTGAAAGCATTTTCATCCCTCTTCATCGTTCTCGCCGCATTGAACGTCGTTGGCGTGGCATGGAGCGCTCCTATCACTTTCAATACTGCACTTCCAGTCCACGAAGGCGGGTTTGTCTGGCGCGAGCAGCTCGTCTACGACAAAAACTCACGCGATCCTTCCCCGGCCAACCGCGACGTACGGGTTTCGGGCCTCATTTCCGTGCTGGGCTACGGAGTGACCCGAGATTTCGCCTTGTTCGGGGTGCTGCCTTATCTCGACAAGCGCCTCGACATGGACATGGGCGGACAGCGCGCCACTCGCAGCGATCAGGGCTTCGGCGACCTTATGGTGATTGGCCGGTATACCGCTTATGAAAGCAATGCGCCGCGACGCACATTTCGAGTCGCTCCCTTCCTGGGCGTGAAAGCGCCAACGGGGCGTGATAATGCTCAAGATCATCTGGGGCGCGTTCCGGCGCCCGTTCAACTCGGTACGGGCTCATGGGATGCGCTGGGCGGCGTCGTGGCCACCTATCAGACCCTCGATTATCAGATCGACAGCCAGTTGAGCTACAAAGCGAACAGCGAAGCAAACGGCTTCAGATTCGGGAACGTTGCCGAACTCGATGCTTCCTTCCAGTACCGCCTTTGGCCGCAGACCCTCGGCGGCGGTGTGCCTGCCTTCTTGTATGGCGTGCTGGAGGTGAATCTCATCCACGCTGAGAGGAACCGCATCGGCGACGTTGCGGATCCAAACTCAGGGGGCACCACGTTGTTCCTGTCGCCGGGGCTGCAGTATGTGACCAAGAAATGGATCCTCGAAGCAGGCGTTCAGATTCCGGTCGTGCAGAATCTCAATGGCACCGCGTTGAAGAACGACTACATTTTGAACGCGGGCTTCCGCATCAATTTCTGAGTGCTGCTTGCGCATGAAGGCGAAAACCATTTTCAAGATCGCGCGCGCCCTTGCCATCGCAGCCGTGATACTCGTTGCCGGCGGCTGGTTTGTTTTCGTGCCTTCGGCGAAGGAGGCACCCTATCAATTCGTGATCGCCTGGGGAGACAAAGGTAGCGCCCCGGGAAAGTTCAATGATCCGACCGGAATCGCTGTCGCGGATGGCGAAGTGTTTGTCTCCGACTCCCGCAACGGCCGGATTCAAGTGTTCGATCTCGACGGCCGCTTCAAACGCCAATTCGGGGCCCCGGGAAACGAGCCAGGCCGCCTCGGGCGGCCGATGAATCTCACGATCCACGGGAACGAGGTGTATGTCGCCGAGTATTTCAACGACCGGGTGCAGGTGTTCGGGCTGGACGGCGCGCCGCGACGGGTCATCGGCAAGCCGGGAAACGGTCCCGGCGAGTTCAACGCACCCGGGGGCGTAGCGGTAGCGCCCGACGGTGATCTTTTCATCGCCGATTTCTACAACCAGCGGGTCCAGCGGCTGAAAGCAGACGGCAGCTTCGTGCGGCAATGGGGCACCACGGGCAAGGTCGGCATATGGGCCGGTGAATTCAACTATCCGACGGACATAGCGCTGGGTCCTGACGGCGCGTTGTACGTGGCGGACGGCTACAACGACCGCATTCAGGTCTTCGGGCCGGATGGAATTTTCCGTCGCAAATGGGGCGGACCGTTCGCGATGAACGTCTTCGGGCCGTTCAACGGTTGGTTCGCGACGGTAACGCGCGTGACCGTCGACCGGTCAGGCAACGTATTCGTCGCCGACTTCTACAAACACCGTATCCAGAAATTCACCGCCGACGGCAAATTTCTCACGAGCTTCGGTACAAAGGGAGAAGGCCCCGGCCGTTTCAATCACGCAATCGCGGTCGCGGTGGCCGGCGACGGCGCGGTGTTTGCCGTCGACTATGGC
>JACQGO010000223.1 GCA_016199485.1 Betaproteobacteria bacterium | reverse complement strand
GACGCTTGCGGCGTTCGATCCCTTCGACTCCGCGGGAGCGACCGCAATGGACGATCCGGCGCGCAAAGCTTTGCAAATGGCGCACCGCTACGGGGCATTCCTTGCGGCGGCGTATCTTGCCGCGCTGGGAGCGCGCGCCCTCTGCGCCGGCGGACCTCTGTGGAACGCGGGAGCAACAGTCCTCGCGCTGGTGCTGGTGCAGACGGGGATGGGCGCGCTCGCGCTGCCGCTGGGTTTCCCGCTCGCGCTGATGGTTGCGCACAACGCCGGGGCCGCGTTGCTGCTGCTTGCGGTTACACACCTCGCGCAGCGTGCGCGACCGGCCGCGCAGGGCCCGTAGTGGAAGCGTTTACGCGTTTTTCACTGGTGGGCGCAGCTTTTCCACAGTGGACTCGGGTAACATCTGGTCGCACATCGGGTAGAGGACGTTCTCCTCCTTGGCGCTGTGTGCGGCCATCAGCGCGACGAACGCGTTCGCGCACCCGGAAAATCCCGCGGCATCCCGTGCGCTGAGCGCGGTCGCCAGCTGCTCGAGCAGCCCCAGCATCTGCCGGTGCTCGTGGCGCATCACGTGCGGCGGGCCCGCCGTGATGCCGGTCGCCTCCTCGAACCCCGGGAACAGGATCTGCTCCTCGACCTCCATGTGCCGGCGCAACGCCGCGCGGAACGCGTCGAATCGGCTGCGACAGCCGTCCCAGTCGCTTCGTCCCGCTGCCTGTACGGCGGCCTCGAACAGTTCTTCGCCGCGGCGGTGGTCGGCGGACAGGAACTCGGAGATGCTTTTCATTCGAGGCTGGCGGAAGACGCGAGCGTGTCGGCGGCGTGCCAGATGGTCACTTCGAAATGACCCTCGGGAATGAACCTGCAGCGGTAGTCGAAGCCGTTGTTCTTCAGGATGCGGAACAGCGGCCGCGGTTCGCAGTGCAGCAGCATCACGATGCGCTGCCCGCGCGGCAGGCGCTCGAGCGTATCGAGCGCCTTCACCATCGGTTCCGGGGGCTGCCATCCCCTGGCGTCTATCGTTTCGAACACGGGCGGCTGTTTGCCCGGTTTACTCTGGCCCATGACCTCGCTGCTCCCGCCGGCTCCGAGCGCGCGCTGCTTGGCTCTCGTCGCCGGTTCCTGGGAAGTGACAGGCCGTAGTATAGGTGGGGAAGCGCCGAGGGTCCTTGATGCTCATCAAGAAAACTCTGCCGCAACCGCAAGCGCAAGGAAGCGCTGCTGCGCCCCGCGCGCGGGGCCGCTAGCGCGCGACCTGGCCGTCGGGGTCGGAATAGTCGAGCATCAGGTTGAATCGCGAGGAATCGATCGCGATGCTGTTGCGCAGGCGCTCGCTCACTCCCACGAAGACGCGGTCGCCGTGACGGCGAAGGCGGTGCAGCAGGCGGTTGAGATGACGCAGCTGCTGCTGGGACGTTTCCTCGACGATGAGGGTCACCGTGGAGCGCGTGTGCCTGAGCAGTCGTTCCAGGCGTCGCGCGCAGCGCGCAAAGAACACGCGGTCGAGGTGGCCTTTGAGGCGGATCTGCAGCCGCGGCACCGCGTCGGTGAGCAGCTTGAGCTCGATGGTGGCGGCGCCCTGCGCAAGATGGCGCCTGACTGCGCGCTTGATCGACGCGAGCCACTTGCCGGCGACCTCGCTGTCGCGAGTACGCTCCCGCGCGAAATGACGGTCGATGTAGTCGCGCATGGCGAGCGCCGCGATCCAGTCGACGATGGCGAGCGGCATTTTGCCCGGCGCGCGCCACGGCAGACTGCGCAGGAAGTGTACGAGCCGCCGCCACCCGCCGCGCAGCACGCCCTTGGCGAGCAGCCGCGTTACGATGCTGATCTGCTCGCGTAACGAGTATTCTCCGTGGTAGACCGGGTCCTTGAGGTAGCGCGTCTTGTTCCTGAGGCGCTCGGCGATGCCGCGGTCGCTCAACAGCCGCCGGTAGAGCTCCATGTAGCCGTTCACCATCTCGTCGTAGCACATGCGCTTGGGAACGAAGTTGGTGCCGAGCTTGGTATTGTCGCTTGCGTCCGCCGCGGAGATCAGCCGCCCTTCCTTCTGCAGGCGCTCATACAGCGGCGTCTTCGGCAGCGCGGTGAGCAGCCCCACCATCGCGACCTGGATGCCCGAGTCGCGGATGAAGCGGTATTGCACGTCGAAGGTCGCCACCGTATCGGTGTCGAAGCCGATGATGAATCCGGCGAGGACGTCGATGCCGTAGGAATAGATGCGCCGGATCGAGGTCAGGATGTCCTCGTGCAGGTTCTGGGTCTTGCGGGTCTCCTTGAGCGCCTGCTCGTCGGGAGACTCGATGCCGATGAATACCCAGATGAAATTCGCGTCGCGGAAGAGCTGAAGCAGTTCCTTGTCCTGCGCGAGGTTGAGCGAGGCTTCGGTGCCGAAGCGGAACTGGTAGTGGTGAGTGTCCTGGTAGTTGCGCAGGAAACGCAGCAGCTCCTTGGCCGCCGCCTTGTGCCCGATCAGGTTATCGTCGACGAAGAACACGTTGTGCACGTTGCGTTCGCGCAGCGCGTCCAGTTCGCGCCCGACCTGCGCGAGCGTTTTCCAGCGCGGCCGGCGCCCGAACATGACGATGATGTCGCAAAACTCGCAGCGAAACGGGCAGCCGCGCGAGAACTGCAGCGTGGCGGTCGTGTATTTCTCGAGCTTGAGCAGGTCGAAGCGCGGCGTCGGTGAATCGGAGAGCGCGACCGTACCGGTCTCGCGGTAGAGCGTGCGCGGGGCGCCTTGCTCGAAATCGCGGCAGAACTGCTGCCAGATGTATTCCGCCTCGCCGGCAACAACCGCGTCCGCGAGCGGCGCGTAAAGCTCGGGGCACAGCGAAGCGTAACTTCCGCCCGCCACCACGAAGTAGCCGCGCTTGCGATAGTAAGCGAGCAATTCCGCCTGCCGTTTGAACTGCGCGGCCATGCCGCACACCCCGACGATGTCGGCGCGCGGCTCGAGCGGCACCGGCTCGATGTTCTCGTCGACGATCTCGATCTCCCAGTGCGGCGGGGTAAGCGCGGCAAGGGTGGCGAGACCCAGCGGCGGATTGACCGCCCGCTTGCCGGGCAGAATTTCCTCCACCGCCCACTTGAAGCTCCAGAAGCTCTCGGTGAACTTGGGATTGATCAGCAGCAGCCGTACGGTCATGGTCCGCTCCCTATGACGATTCGTCAGAGGAACGCCGCGTCAATGAAGTGGGCGCAACGCGTTGTCACGCGCTTGCCGCCGACATGTCCGAGACGCGCTCCGCGCGGGGCTCGAACCAGCTGAGCTTGTGGCGCAGCCTGACCACTTCGCCGATGATGATCAGCGCCGGCGGCCGCAATGCTGCTGCCCGCGCGAGCGCGGGCAGCGCGGCGAGCGTGCCGGTCACCACGCGCTGCCGCGCGGTTGTGCCTTGTTGCACCACTGCGGCGGGCGTGGTAGCAGGCATGCCGTGCGCGACGAGCTCGCGGGCAAGCGTCGGCAGCCCCAGCAATCCCATGTAGACTACCACCGTTTGCCTCGGCCGCGCCAGCGCCTCCCAGTCGAGATCGACGCCGCCGTCCTTGAGGTGTCCCGTGACGAACACGCAGGCATGGGCGTGGTCGCGGTGCGTGAGCGGAATGCCGGCGTAGGCTGCCACGCCCGTCGCCGCGGTGACGCCCGGCACGATTTCAAACTGCACGCCGTTCGCCGCGAGGGTTTCGATCTCTTCACCGCCGCGCCCGAAGAGAAAGGGGTCTCCGCCCTTGAGCCGCACGACCTGCTTGCCCAGCTTCGCGAGCGCCACCAGCAGCCGGTTGATTTCCTCCTGCGGCAGCGTGTGATTCGAGCGCTGCTTGCCGACATAGATGCGCCGCGCGCCGCGCGGCGCGAGTGCCACGATCTCGTCCGCTACCAGGTGATCGTAGAGCACGACCTCCGCATTCCGCAGCACGCGCAACGCGCGCAGCGTGAGCAGCTCCGGATCGCCGGGCCCGCCGCCCACCAGATACACCTTGCCGCGCGGCGCATTGCCCGCGCGGCGCGGAGGCGCCGCGTAGCCACCGATGCCGCCGTCTTGACGTGCGGCACCGCGCATCGACCGTGTGCCGCAAGCGGGGTCGCGCGATTCGATATGGCGGACCGCGGCGGAGGTCTGCGCTGAGGCGTTACGTGCTGACGCTGGCTTGTCCTCCGTCCGTGTCACCATTGTTCTCGGGGCGCGCGGTGCCCTTTGTTGATTGAGAAGCGCCCCTAACTGTAGGGCCGCCCCCTTCAGGAAACCTTGATATATGTCAAGGAACTGGGCTGGTGGGGGAGGGATATACTCGGCGCCAAAAGTCCCCATTGTTTTGCGCTCGCCTCAATACACCGTTCAGGAGTCAGCAAATGAAAACCAAGCATAGGTCACGCGCGGTGTGGGTGCTGCTTGCCGCGGCGGCGACGGCATTGGCGCTCGGCGCCGCATCGGCGCAGGACAAGCCCAAGGCGGCGCCCAAAGCGAAGCCCAAGCCGCCGGTCACCCAGGAGGAATTGCGCTACCAGGCGGGCGGTTCGCCGCTCAAGGGGGTCGAAATGCACCAGGACATCAACCCCAAGGCGCCGCAGATGACCAAGGCCGAGTTCGACCGCGCGCGCCAGGTTTACTTCGAGCGCTGCGCCGGCTGTCATGGCGTGCTGCGCAAGGGCGCGACCGGCAAGCCCCTGACTTCCGACATTACGCTTGCCAAGGGCACCGAGTACCTCAAGGTATTCATCAACTACGGTTCGCCCGCCGGCATGCCGAACTGGGGCACTTCCGGAGAACTCACCGAGAAGGAAGTCGAGCTCATGGCGCGCTACATCCAGCAAACGCCGCCCATGCCGCCCGAATTCGGCATGGCGGATATGAAGGCGACATGGAAAGTGATCGTGCCGGCCGACAAGCGCCCGAAGAAGAGGATGAACAGCTACAACATCGAGAACCTGTTCTCGGCCACGCTGCGCGACACGGGAGAAGTGGCGCTGATCGACGGCGACAGCAAGAAGATCATCAACATCGTCAAGACCGGCTACGCGGTGCACATCTCGCGGCTGTCCGCCTCGGGCCGCTATCTCTATGTGATCGGGCGCGATGCCAAGATCAACCTGATCGACCTGTGGATGGAGAAGCCCGACAACGTCGCGGAGATCAAGGTTGGTCTGGAGGCGCGTTCGGTCGATACCTCGAAGTACAAGAAGAAGGGGTTCGAGGACAAGTATGCGATCGCCGGCAGCTACTGGCCGCCTCAGTACGTGATCATGAAGGGCGACACGCTCGAGCCGCTCAGGATCGTCTCCACGCGCGGCATGACGGTGGATACCCAGGAGTACCATCCCGAGCCGCGGGTGGCCTCGATCGTGTCCTCGCACTTCAAACCCGAGTTCGTGGTGAACGTCAAGGAGACCGGCCAGATCCTGCTCGTCAACTACGAGGACGTCAACAACCTGAAGGTCACCACGATAGGCGCGGCGCGCTTCCTGCACGACGGGGGCTGGGACGCGACCAAGCGCTACTTCCTGGTGGCGGCGAACCAGTCGCACAAGATCGCCGTGGTCGACGCGAAGGAAGGCAAGCTCGAGAAGCTGATCGATGTCGGCAAGATCCCGCATCCGGGCCGCGGCGCGAACTTCGTGCATCCCAAGTACGGTCCGGTGTGGGCGACCGGGCATCTCGGTGACGAGACCATCGCGCTGATCGGCACCGATCCGGTGAAAAACAGGCAGAACGCGTGGAAAGTAGTGCAGACGCTGAAAGGCCAGGGCGGCGGCTCGCTCTTCATCAAGACGCACCCGAAGTCGAAGAACCTGTGGGTCGACACGCCGCTCAATCCGGACGCGAAGATCAGCCAGTCGATCGCGGTGTTCGACATCGGCAACCTCGACAAGGGGCCGCAGGTCCTGCCGATCGCCGAGTGGGCGGGGGTCGGCGAGGGCGCGAAGCGCGTCGTGCACCCCGAGTACAACAAGGCGGGCGACGAGGTGTGGTTCTCGGTATGGAGCGCTAAGAACCAACAGTCCGCAATCGTGATCGTCGACGACAGGACGCGCAAGCTCAAGGCCGTGATCAAGGATCCCAGGCTC
Organism: Betaproteobacteria bacterium; assembly: GCA_016199485.1. Lineage (GTDB taxonomy): Bacteria > Pseudomonadota > Gammaproteobacteria > Burkholderiales > SG8-41 > JACQGO01. The sequence goes on along the minus strand of JACQGO010000223.1, from coordinate 190 downwards.
GTCACGCCTACCGGCAAGTTCAACGTCTACAACACGACACACGACATCTACTGATGGTGGAGTGGATCCTGTCGTTGTAATTCCCGGGGCGCTTCCGCCGCCCGCCATTACTTCTTTTTCGGGGGCGGTCGCGACGTCGCCCTTGAACGTGTTTTCCACCAGCTTCTCGTTTGGTCTTCCGGCCCGGCCG
>JACQGO010000217.1 GCA_016199485.1 Betaproteobacteria bacterium | reverse complement strand
TTATGCCCCTGTGCCCTGAACTTCGCGACCCGGCGGGCAACATTCTTGATGCGCTCGGGGCTCGCGACCGAGGTGCCGCCGTATTTCTGGACGATGAGAGCCATCGCGCTGCGGTGAGATCGAAAAACGGGGAATTTTACTCGATCCGGGGTGAAAAGACGAGGTTGACCGTGCTCGGCGCGCCCGCCGGTCCCGGGATCGCTCCTTGAAAAACATGAGCTTGGGAGCACGCGCGGCTTCGCCGGGGCGCCCCGCCGCCATGATGCGCGGGACTTGAACCTCTGCGCGGATCTTATGTCAATTCGATATCGGCATTCCTTTGGCATGAGCACCATGAAACCGTTTGAAAGAATCTCCAACCCGCGCGAAATCCGGCGCAAGCTCGGCCTGAACCAGCAGGACTTCTGGTCGCGGATCGGCGTCACCCAGAGCGGCGGGTCCCGCTACGAGAGCGGCCGCGACATGCCGCGCCCGGTGAGGGAGTTGTTGCGCCTCGTCCACATCGAGAAAATCGACCTCACCAGGGTGAGGGGGGGAGACTTCGAGGTGGCGGCCTACCTCAAGGGCTCCAACCCCGCGCTCTACACGAGCCTGAAGAAGGCAGCGCACCGGCGCGCCGAGAAGAAGCGCAGCTGAGCGAGCGCAAGCCCCGCGCGCCGCTCATGGCGTGAGCTTGACCGGCAACCCGAGCGCCGCGATGTCCGCGGCGAGGGCATTCGTCCACGCTTGGGGCAGGCGTGACAGCCTTGGCGCCTCCGGCTGCAGCGACGGGCGGGCAAGACCGTAGAGCTGCACGCCCCGAACCGCTATTCCGTCCCGGCGCAGCCCGGCGAGGAACCCCAGGTAAGCCGCGCGTTCGGCGTCGCCCGGCGGCGAGCCGTCCAGCGCGAACACGCAGGTCTGGATCCAGGTCGGGCATGACGCGGCAGCGATCGCCAGGTTCTGCCGCACCCGTTCGACGCTGGTACGCGTGTTGTTGACGAGCCGTATGCCCGCGGGCGTCGCGCGATCGAGCTTGAACCACACCTCGCCGTCGAGCCCGCCCATGCGGCGCAGGCCCTGCTGCACGGCCTTCCGCTGCATCAGGCTGCCGTTGGTGATCAGCACCAGCCTGATCCTGCCCGCGAGAGCGCAGTTCGCGATGACGCGGCCGATCCGCTCCACTACCTCTGCGAATTCGCGTGCGCTGGTAGGTTCGCCGTTGCCGGAAATTGCGACGTCGGTGAGCCGGCGTGCCTCCGGCGGCACCCGCCGCACCATGAAATCGCCTTCGAGCAACTCGCGCATGAACTCGCGGAGTTCCCCTTCGAGCCGGTCGAGATCGATCGCCGGCGCCGTTCCGCGCGTCAGCCCCGGCACCTGGCAGTAGATGCAGCGCCAGTTGCAGGCGTTGTTCGGGTTGAGATTGATGCCGACCGAAACGCCACCGGCCCGGCGCGACACTACCGGATAGACGTACTTGAGTCCCGCGGCCTCGCGGCTGTGATCGGTCGTGCCGAGCAGATCTGTGGTCTGCGCCAATGAAGCGTCCTCGAAAAACGAGTGATTGACGGTTGCGGTCGCCGGCGATGAAGGCAGACCGCGATGCTATAATCCGCGGGCAGCGCACCGCAGAGCCCGCCAGCATGCAGATCACCCGCAGACTCGAATTCGACGCCGGTCACCGCATCCCGAACCAGGCCAGTCAATGCAGGCACCTGCACGGCCATCGCTACGCGATCGAGATCACGCTTTCCGGCGAGATTATCACCACGGAGGGCGCCGCCGGGCAAGGCATGGTGATGGACTTCGCCGAAGTGAGCGCGATCGCACGGCGCCATCTGGTCGACGCCTGGGATCACGCATTCCTGGTCCACGCCGGCGACCGCAGGATCGCCGAATTTCTCGCCTCGATTCCGGGGCACAAGACGGTGGTGCTTGAGCAGCCGCCGACCGCGGAGAACCTGGCGATCGCCGCCTTCCGCATTCTCGACCCGGCTTACCGGGACAAGTACGGCAACAACCTGCGGCTCGAGCGCGTGCGGATCTACGAAACGCCCAACTGCTGGGCGGACGCAACGCGGCATGAAGGCGGGAGCATGAAGCCGGAACGTTGAGCGGAGAACGAGGCTCCCTTCTTCATTCGAACTTGATCCCGGTGTCCTTGATCACTTTCGCCCAGCGCGCGATTTCAAACTTCAGGTAATTGCCCAGCGCTTCCGGCGTGCCGCCAAGCGGCACCACGCCCAGAGCCAGGAAATGCTTGCGTACGTCGGGTTGCTGGAGCATACGATTGATCTCGGCATTGATCCGCTTGATGATGCTGCGCGGCGTGCCCGCAGGCGCGAACATGTTATACCACGCGATCACCTCGAAACCCGGCAGGCCCGACTCGGCGACGGTGGGCAGCTCGGGAACGATTTCAGCCCGCTTGGCGCTGCTCACCGCCAGTGGCCGCACCCGGCCGGCCCGCGCCTGCGGCAGGATCGCCGTGACCGGGTTGAAGATTACCTGCACCTCGCCGCTGACCAGGGCGGCGACAGCCGGCCCGCCACCCTTGTACGGCACATGCAGCATATCGACCTTCGCCATCGATTTGAACATTTCCACGGTCAGATGCGTCGACGTCCCGGTCCCCGACGAGGCGTAGATGAGTTGTCCGGGCTTCGCCTTCGCCAGGATGATGAGTTCCTGCGTCGATTTGGCCGGCACCGAAGGATGCACGGCGAGCAAATAGGGCATCTGCGCCATCAGTACCACGGGAGCCAGGTCCGTGACAGGATTGAAAGACAGGCGGTAAAGCGTCACGCTGCTCGCAATCCCGCCGGATGTCGTCAGCAGCGTGTAGCCGTCCGGCGCGGCGCGCACCACGATCTCGATGCCGATCGTGGAGCCGGCGCCGGGCCGATTGTCGATGATCGCCGGCTGCCCCCAGGCCTCGTTGAGCTTTTGCGCCACTACGCGCCCGACGAGATCATTCGAGCCGCCCGGCGCGAACGGCACGACGATCCGGAGAGGCTTGGTGGGATAGCGTTCGAGCCCCGCTCCCGCAACAGGCCACGCGAGACCCATGAGCAGCGTCACAAGTACCGCAAACACCGAGGCATTCATCGTGTCCTCCTCGCGGTGAACCATCAGGTGTTACTGCGAACCGCATTGCCAGATGCGGTCTTGATCACTCCATCGGACTCGAGCCGACCGATGTCCTCGTTGCTATAGCCGATTTCTTCGAGAACGGCTCTCGTATCGGCGCCAATGTCAGGTTTTCCCAGCCATCGAATGCGGCCGGAATTGCGTCGCAACCTCGGGACGACGTTCTGGACCTTCACCTTGCCGAGAGCCGGATCCTCCGTCTCGGTCAGCGTCCCCCTGTGCCTGACCTGCGGATCGGCGAATATCTGGGCGACGTCGTAGACCGGGCCCGCCACGACATCGAATTCGTGGAAACGCCCCAGCACTTCCTCGAGCGTGTGCTCCGAAACCCACTTCGCGATCGCACCGTCGCATTCGTCGACCCGTTTCAGGCGCTGAGGATTCGTGGCCAGGGTCGGGTCGTTCGCAAGGTCGTCACGGCCGATCGCCCGGAACAGCCGCGGCGCAATCGAATTTGCCGCGGAGGACACCGCGACCCACTTTTCGTCCCTGGTCCGGTATGCGTTCCTGGGCACGGTCCAGGTGGACCGGTTGCCCCGTCTCTGCATGATGTGCCCGAGCTGGTCGTAGTCGATCACCATCGATCCCAGCAGCGCAAGCAGAGGCTCATAAAGGCTCAGGTCGATCTCGTCTCCGATCCCGCCGTTCCTCTCGCGGGCAAAAAGCGCGGCGAGAACCGCGTAAGTCCCGGTCATGGCGGCGACGCCGTCGGCAAGCGGGATCGCAGGAAGCGTAGGCGGTCCGTCCGCTTCGCCGGTGATATGGGCAAACCCGCTGAACGCTTCCGCCAGCGTTCCCATGCCCGGCCGCCGGCTGTAGGGACCCGTCTGCCCGTAACCGCTGATATGGAGCATCACCAATCCACGGTTCCCGGCGCTCAGCGTTTCATAGTCAAGGCCCCATTCCTTCATCCGGCCGGGGCGAAAGTTCTCGATGAAGACATCGGCGGTTTGCGCAAGTCTCTTCACGATCTCGGCGCCTGTCGGTTTGCTCACGTCCACCGAGATCAATCGCTTGTTCCGCGAACAGACACACCACCATAGCCCCCGACCGTCCTTGAAACGGCCGGTCTTCCTGACATCATCCCCCCGCGGATGCTCGATCTTGATCACCTCGGCGCCGAGATCACCAAGATTGGTGGCAACCAGCGGCCCCGCGAATATCATCCCGAGATCGATCACGCGCAGTCCCACCAGCGGGCCCGTTGCTTCGGTCATGGCGTGGTTCCCTGACATGTCTTGCGGCGCCCGCCTGCGGCGGCTCAACGCAACAGCTTGCGCGCGATCAGCATGCGCTGGATCTCGTTGGCCCCGCCGCCGATCTGCGTGTGCCGCAGCAATCGATAGAAAAGCGTCAGCGGCAGCTCCAGCGATTCGCCCATCGCGCCGTGAATCTGGATCGCGTGATCGATGCAACGTGTGCCCCAGTCACTCGCGCACAGCTTGATCAGCGCCCCCTCGGTGCGCACGTCTTCCCCCGCGTCGGCGCGCGCAGCCATCTCGTAAGTCATGGAGCGCAGCGCCTGGATGTCGACGAACATGTCGACGAGCTTCCACTGCACCGCCTGGCGCTCGGCGATCGGTTTGCCGAAGGTGACGCGTTGCTTCGCCCACTCGATCGACATGTCGAGCGCGCGCTGCATCTTGCCCAGCGCGTACGGGCCGCGCAGCAGGCGGTCGTGTATCATCAGCCAGCGCTGTCCGAGGCCGAACCCCTTGCCGACTTCGCCCAGCACGTCCTCCTCCGGCACGCGGCAGTTTTCGAAATGAACTGTATATTGCGCGGGCCTCGTGCCGTGCCACGTCCTGATCCCCGGCTCCACAACATGCACGCCCGGATTGTGGCGGTCGACGAGGAACATCGTGATCCCGCCGCGCTGGCGCTTGTCGGGATCGGTAACCGCCTGCACCATCATGATGTCGGACTCGGCGGCCATCGAGATCCACATCTTGGTCCCGTTGATCACCCAGTGCCCGCCGTCCTTCACCGCGCGGGTCTGCATCATGCCGCCGGGATCGGAGCCGGCATTCGGTTCGGTCTGCGCAAAACACGTCGTCTTCTCGCCCTCGATCACCGGCTTGAGGAAGCGATCGATCTGGTTGCCTTTGCACTCGTACAGGATGTTGGCCACCACCGCGACCGGGAAAGGGACCGCGCTGTAATTGAGCTCTTCCATGATGACGGCGCGGGCAAGCAGCGACAACCCGGGGCCGCCGTATTCTTCCGGGACCATGGAATACCAAAGACCGGTGTCGCGCGAGATCTTGACCAGGTGGTCCACGACGTCCTTGCCGAACACGGCCTTCAGTCTGAGGGTCTCCTTCAAGCCAAGCGCGTGGCCCGGATGCGGCAGATACTCTCGCTCCAGCGGGATCAACTCCTCACGAACGATGCGCCGGACGAGATCGCGAAACTTGACGACGTCGGGCGGCAACCGATACGGGCTTTCCTGGTGCGATGAGATCTCCACAACGGGCTCCTCAAATAAACGGAGTCATAAGGCCGACCGGGCTTTACGCAGGAATTTCACGCTGCTGCTGTCGGCACCGCTCAGGCCGCCGGCGCAATGAACAGGTATGTCACGAGCTTACCGCCGCGGACCAGCGCATCGGGGCGCTGCCGTCAGCGGCAGCAACATTGCTGCTAAATATCGAATAGTATACGATTGTATGCAGTTTGCCTCCAGGCGTTGTCAAGGCAACACCGACCGGCGAATCCAAACGCGCCGATGACATCCCTGCCGGGGTCGGTCTATTTTGCGGGTGTATTTCGCGCTCAGGACGCCGGAATCCGACGCAGCTCAATCGCGGCACGCACGCACTTTCAGGCGGGCTGCCGGAGTGTCGAGGCACTGAAGGGAGGAGCACATGCTACTCGCACGAATGCTATGCGCATTTCTGGGAGCGTGGCTGTTGCTCGGGCATGCGTCTGCGGCGGAATCGTATCCGCAGCGGCCGATCAGACTGATCATTCCATTCGCACCGGGTGGAGCGGCCGACATCATAGGACGTCTGTTGGGCGAGAAGCTCGGACAAGCTTTGGGCCAACAGATCGTGATCGACATCCGGCCTGGCGCCGGCAGCGTGCTGGGGACAGACCTGGCCGCGAAGGCGAACCCGGACGGCTACACCCTGGTGCTTGTCGCGACGGCCCACGCGCTGAACCCGGGTTTGATGTCCAAGCTTCCCTATGACGCCATCAGAGACTTCTCTCCGATCACATTGGCCGTGGAATCGCCGCTGGTGTTTCTCGTACCCCCGTCACTTGGCGTAGGCAACCTCGGTGAGCTCATCGCGCTCGCCAAGTCCCAGCCCGGACGCATCACTTACGGATCCGCCGGGCAGGGCACCAGCGGCCATCTCGCAACCGAGTTGTTGAAGTTGAAGACAGGCATCAGCATGGTGCATGTTCCGTACAAGGGGGCGGGTCAGGCGCTGACCGATCTTCTCGGTGCCCAGATACAACTGCTGTGCACGAGCACACTGCCTTCACTGCCGCACGTCAGATCCGGGAAGCTGCGGGGACTGGCAGTCACGACGCGATCGAGATCGCGCGCTGCACCGGAGATCCCTACAGTGTCCGAATCCGGGATACCCGGTTTCCGGGCGACGACCTGGTATGCCTTGCTTGCGCCTGCCAGAACCTCTCCGGCCATTATCAAGAAATTACACGGCGCAACAGTACAGGCGTTGCGGTCCCCCGCGGTGACGGGTCAGCTGGTAGCTCAGGGCGCAGAGCCGATCGCGAACAGCCCGGAGGAGTTGCGCACGTTCCTGCAAACTGAAATCGATGTGTGGACCAAGGTGATCGAGCAGGCAAAGATCCGCCCGAACACGTAACACCGCTGTGCGGAGGAGAAAGTCCATGGCTGGAAGCACGCTGGTCTTCGACCCGGTCGCGCCGTGCCACAACGAGCCGCGGCAATCGCGGCGGGCGCTCGATCAACTCGCCGGAAAGGTGATCGGCTTCATCGATAACGCGAAGCCTAATTTCAACTACCTGGTCGACGATCTCGCCGAGGTGTTGGTCAGCAAGTATGGAGTCGCGAGCGTAATCAAGCGGCGCAAGCGCAGCGCATCCATGGCGGCGCCGGAGGCGATGGTCAAGGAGCTTGCCGAGCAGTGCGACGCTGTCATCACCGGGTCGGGTGACTGAGGCTCTTGCACGTCGTGGAGTATCCACGACAGCGTAGAAGCGGTGAAACGGGGGGCGGCGGCCCTGACGGTATGCTCGACCAGCTTCGTGGAGCTCGGCCGTGCGCAACAGAAAGCACTGGGCTATCCCGACCTGCCGATCGCCGTCATCCCGCATCCTTTCGGCATCCGCACCCGCGACGAACTGCGCCGGATTGCCGGCCAGTGCGCCGACGACATCGCCCGGCTGGTGTGCGAGCCCGGATCCCGGGATCCGGCGGCGTCCCCCCGCCGCCCGTCGCCTGCCGCGCGCGCCGCGCTGATCGAAGCCCCCGACGACGCCGACGAAATCAACAGGCTTTTCTTCGAGCGGCGCTGGTGCGACGGGCTGCCGGTGGTTGCGCCGACGGCCGGGCGCGTTGAACGCATGCTGCGCCACACGCGCCGGGCGCCTGAGGACATCGTCGCGACGATCGCGCCGGGTTTCGGCGCAGCCACCGTCGAGTACATCGCGATCAATGCGGTGATGGCGGGCTGCTATCCCGAATATCTGCCGGTGCTGATTGCGGCGGCCGAGGCGGCGGCCACGCCGGAATTCCATCTGCAGGCGCTCCAGGTGACGACGAATCCCGCCGCGGTGTGGCTCGTCATCAACGGGCCGATCGCCCGGCGGCTGGGGGTGAACAGCGGCGGCAATTGCCTCGGCCCGGGCGCATGGGCGAATGCGACGCTCGGTCGGGCACTGCGGTTGATCCTGCAGAACATCGGCCGCGCCCTTCCGCGCGAAATGGACCGCGCGACCCAGGGTCAACCGGGCAAATACACGTTCTGCTGCGCCGAGAACGAGGCGGAGAACCCCTGGGAGCCGCTGCACGTCGAACGCGGGTTCGCACCCGACCGCAGCACGGTGACTGTCGTCGGCGCCCTGGGCACCTGGAACATGAACATCACCGCGAAGGACGCCGCTGACGTGCTGAGCATGATCGCGGACACCATGGCCTTTCCGGCGAGCAGCGACTACGTCTACGGTGGCGCGCCGTGGCTCGTGCTCTCGCCGCAACACGCGCACGTCCTGCACCGCGAGGGACTGAGCAAAGCCGAGGTCAAGCGCCGTCTCTGGGAACAGTCGAAGCTGCTGGCGAGCCGGGTGCCCGGGAACGACTTCGGACGCATGCAGACCGGCCGCCGCGCCGAGCTGGGTGAGATCGGACCGGACACCCTGGTCCCGATCTCGGCCCGGCCCGAGCACATCAGCATTATCGTCGCCGGCGGCTCCGGCACCCATTCTGTCTACGTCCCGGTCTCGGCGCACACGCGCTCAGCCACGCGAGAAGTGATGTTGTCGGAGCAGATGAACCGCGATCGGTATCATGAGGCTTTCATTGCAAAATGAGTCGTCAGACTCAGGAGACCCGGGACATCTCGATGAATAATTCGGTGTTCGTCGTACTGATGATGTTGGTCGCAGGGCTGGCGTGGCCTGCGGCTGCGGCGCAGATTGATCGCTATCCCGCCAGACCCATCCGCATCGTCGTGCCGTTCACGCCGGGCGGCTCGAATGATCTCGTCGGGCGCGTGGTGGCGCAAAAGCTCAACGAGGCGTGGGGGCAGCCGGCGATCATCGACAATCGCCCGGGCGCGGGCTCGACCATCGGCATCGAGATCGTGGTGCGCGCCACGCCCGACGGTCACACGCTGCTGACGACTTCCGGCGGGATTGCGACCACCGTGACGCTGTATCGCCTGTCGTTCAATCCGGTCACGGACCTGGCGCCGGTGGTACTGATGGCGCGGATGCCCTATTTGCTCGCAGTACATCCTTCGGTGCCGGCCAAGTCCGCGCAGGAGCTCATCAACCTGGCGAGGGCGCAACCCGGAAAACTCATCTTCGCATCGTCGGGAGCGGGAACCTCATCGCATCTCACGATGGAAATGTTCAGATCGCTTGCGAAAATCGACGTGCTGCACGTGCCGTACAAGGGCGGCGGGCCGGCCGTCAACGCCCTCGTCGGCGGCGAGGTGCAGATGATCTTCAACGTGATCACGGGAACCCTGCCGCAGGCGCGGGCCGGCAGGATACGCGTGCTCGCGGTGAGCACCGCCCAGCGCGCCGAGCTCGTCCCCGAGCTGCCCACAGTCGCCGAGTCGGGCCTGCCGGGCTTCGACGTGAGCTCGTGGTATAACATGTTCGCGCCGGCGGGCACGCCGCGCCGCATCGTCCAGCGGATCAATGCCGAGATCAATCGCATGCTGCAGCAACCCGAGGTGCGCAAGCGTTTCCTCGCTCTCGGCGTGACGCCGCTCGGCGGCACGCCGGAAGCGCTGGGCGATTACCTGAAGTTCGAAATCGCGCGCTGGGAGAAAGTGATCAAGGAGGCGGGGATCAAGCTCGAATGAAAACGACATCTGCAAATTTTGTCGTGAATAGGGAAAAGTACATGATGGGTTCAGGAGGAAAGATGAACAAGCCTGCCCTGCTGATGACAGGCGCGCTCCTTGCGCTGGGCGGCCACACTGCCGTCAACGCTCAGGCGTTCCCCACCAAGCCGATACGTTTCGTCGTGCCATTCGCGCCCGGAGGCGGCACGGATTTCCTGGCGCGCCTGATCGCGCCGAGGCTGTCGGACTCGTTGGGGCAATTCGTGATCGTGGATAACCGCCCGGGAGCGGGCGGTGTCATCGGCGCCGAACTCGTCGCCAAGGCGCCCGCAGACGGTTACACGATACTTCTGGGCTCCCCCGGCTCGATGAGTATCAGCCCGCACCTCCTGTCCAAGATACCCTACAACTCGCTGCGCGATTTCAAGCCCATTGCGCTGGCGACCGCCAGCCCATTCGCGTTGACGGCCAACCCCGCCGTCCCCGTAAAGTCGGTCAAGGATCTCATTGCGCTTGCAAAGGCAAGACCAGGGACACTCAACTTCGGCACCGCCGGCAGTGGTGCGACCGGACACATTGCGGGTGAACAATTCAAACTGCTGGCCGGCGTAAATATCGTTCACGTTCCGTTCAAGGGAAGCGCGGCCGCTACCACTGCCGCGATCAGTGGCGAGATCCAGCTGACTTTCGAAAATCTGCCTGTAGCGCTGCCGCACGCGAGGAGCGGCAAATTGAAGATCCTCGGCATCGGCTCGGTGGAGCGATCGCCATTGGCCCCGGAATTCCCGACGATCAGGGAAGCCGGGGTACCTGGCTACGAGGCAGTTACGGCGTTCGGCGTGCTGGCTCCGGGAAAAACGCCGCAAGGCGTGGCCCAGAGGCTAAATCAGGGAATCGCAAAGATCATGCACAATCCCGAGGTACGGGACGTACTGGCATCGCGCGGGATGCGGTCCATCGGCAGCACCCCCGAGCAATACGCTCAGTTCCTGCGGCGTGAATTCGACAAATACGGCGAAATCATCAGAAAAGCCGGAATCAAGCTAGACTGATCAACCGCAGATAAACGCCGATAGACGCTGATTTTGAGATAGCTTCTAATCGGTGCGTATGCCGATTTCCTTTATCACCCTCGCCCACTTGGCGAGCTCAGTGCTCACATGGCTCCCGAATTGCTCCGGCGCACCACCAACGGGTTCAAGGCCAACGGCAAGCAGACGTTGCCGAACGTCGGGCAGAAGGATCGCCTTGTTGATCTGTTCGTTCAACGTTGAGACGATCGCGGTCGGCACCCCGCGCGGCGCGAGGATCCCATACCACGCGGCGATTTCATAACCGGGCAGGTTTTCAGCTACCGTGGGCAATTCCGGCGCCGCAATGGAGCGTTTTGCGGTGGTGACAGCGATCGCACGCAGCTTCCCCGCACGCGCCGCGGGGAGGGTCGAGACGACGTTGTTGATCATCACCTGCACGTGGCCGGCGATGAGGTCCGTGGTCGCCGGCGCACCGCCCTTGTAAGGCACATGCAACATGTTCACGCCGGCGAGGCTCATGAACAGTTCCATCGCCAAGTGCAAGGAACTGCCGTGCCCGGCGGATCCGTAACTGATTTGGCCGGGCCGCGCTTTCGCAACCCTGATCATGTCGCGCACCGAGAACACCGGCATGGATGGATGCACGACCAGCACGAAGGGCGAGCGCGAAATCTGCGCAATGGGCGTGAAATCGTTGACCGGGTGATACGGCAGCTTGCTGTAAAAATTTGGATTGATCGCGTGCCCGGCGGACACCAGGAACAGCGTGTAGCCGTCAGCGGCGCTTTTTGCGACGAAATCGGCACCGATGATGCCGTCTGCGCCAGGCCGGTTTTCCACGATGACCGATTGACCCAGGCTCTCCCCGATCTTCTGGCCTACCAGGCGGGCCTGCGTATCGTTCGGGCCACCCGGAGCAAAGCCGACGATGACGCGTATTGGTTTGACGGGATACGATCGCGCGATCGGCGTTTGCGCCTGCACTGCGGCGCACAACGCAGACCCGGCGAGAATGAGCGCCAGCAGCGTTGCTTTCATGCTCTCCCCCGATGTTCGAATTCTCCGCCGCGCGTGGTGACGGTCTGGCGGTGGAGACAGTCTAGAGCGAACCCTGCTCCACCGCAAACTCTCCCTCAGTCTGTCCGCCTTAAGAAGCCGGCAACTCCATACCTCAGGTTCGGAACACGCGGCGCGGTGCACGAAGTCGTAGCCAGTCAACGTTTGCGCAATGCCGACCGCATCCGGAACGAGATGCCTGGCTCATTCGGCGCGGATGCCGGCATCCTTGATCAATCTGCCCGATTTGACATGCGGCACCGCCGAACTCGTGGAGGCGAACAGTAGCTGCACTTCGCCGGCGATCACCGCGGTGAGTGCTGGTCCGCCGACTTTGTAAGGAACGCGCACTACATTGACGCGCGCCAGGATCTTGAATAATTCTCCCGCGACGCGTCACCAATTGGACGCCTGGCGTCTGCAATTCGCTCCGCAGTTGCCGGGAATATTCGAGCCTTTGGGCCGGAAATAGACGCTGGCAGGCAGTTTAGGTTCCGCGCAGTATCCAAAAACCCGGCTGATCGTCGTCACGCGGCACTACGGCTGTTGGACAGCACGCCCGCCCAAAGCGGCAAAGATCCGCGCTTCGATGCCGGCTTAGCTCAGTAACCGAACGACGGAACTTACGTTCTGCTGCTTTTCCAAGTTCATGACCGTATCGACGATTTTTTCCGCCGCGTTCCTGGGCACGGGTCTCGCCGAGTAAGACACGCAATCGAGAAACTTTTTGATCGCGTCTTCTTCGCTGATCGGGTTCGACGGATGGCCGTATCCGACCTCCAGGCGCTCGGAAAAAACCCGTCCGTCCTTGGTCGCGATTTCGACCATGCCGGGCGGCGCGCCCCTCTCGGAGTTGAATCGTGCATCGAATATGACTCCAACCTTTTGGGCCATCTCGAGCACCTCTTGCTCCTTGATTGCCGCCATGGTCACGTCTCCAATGGCCACTCGTCGCTTAACGGCCGCTATGGCAACCGAAAATGGTATGCTGTACTTGGCGTCGATAGGGCTTGGGGGACGACGCCTTTCCTCCAGCGGTTGGCAGTTGTACATCGCCAGCTCGCCGACAAACAGCGTAATCCTGTCGATATCCTCGGGACGGAGATTCTGGCGAGTGATGATCCGGAGGGTCCCGTCTATATAAACATGGGTATTACCGCAGGTGGGCCACGCCTTGATCCCCACGTGGGCGACTTCGAATTGCTTGCCCAAGTGAGCGGTAAGCACCTCGGGCTTGAAATTCCCCCCGAAATAAACGTTGAACAACCCGGCCTTCCCGTCAAAGCAGCTCTCCGGACCTTTGATGCCCTGTTTGGCCAACAGGGCGGAAAAGACACCGCCCCGGGCCGGATACCCGTCGCGCATCCCGCCAAGATGATTGTCGAGGCTGTATCTCATTTCGCGCGTGCCGGCCGCTTCATTGAGAGCGATGGACAGCGCATTGACCATCGTCCTTTCGTCGAGTCGCAAAACTTTTCCAGACGCAGCAGTCGCCCCGAACACGCCCAGCACGCTGGTCAGAAGCCAGTCGATCTTGTAATGGATCGACAGGCCCATGCGACACGCGAGGTCGTCTCCCAGCGCGACTGCGGTAATGAAGTCCTTTCCATGAACATTGCCCACCCGCTCAGCCACGGCAAGGCCCGCCGAAACCACCGAACTGCTGGGGTGAACGAAGGCTTTGTAGTGGAGATCATCGTAATCTAGACAATGGCCCATGGCGCCGTTGGCGAACGCCGCCATCCAGGCGGGCACGCGATGGCCAAAACCGATTATCGTGCTCTCCTCTTTTCCGCCCGCTTCCTTGATGAAGTCCACCAGGAGCCGGCATTCGGTGGCAATCCCGCTGGCGGCGGCGATGACGCCCAGGGTATCCAGAATTGACTTCTTTGTCGCCTGAACGGCCTCTTTGGGAAGCGCCTCGTAGCGCGTATTCACGATGTTTTCGGCCAGCGTCCAGGCGATATTTTTCTTCTTCACGGTCGTCGTCGCCTCATTCTCGCACGCTTTCCGCATGGGCGATTCTCCGGAATTTCTAATTGTGTTCGGAATTCGGCGGCACAAGCAAGAACGGACAGCGGACGGAAGATGAGCGATCCACCTGCTCGCAGTGACTCATCAATCCGATTTAACGCCGGCAGTCTTGATCACTTTCCCCCATTTTTCGAACTCCGCTTTCAAGAATGCCGGGAACTGCTCGGAACTGCTCGTGATCGGCTCGACTCCCTGCCTCTCCAATTGCTGGCGATAGTCGAGCGCAGCGGAAATCTGGATCACTTCTGCGTTCAGCCGCGCCATAATGTCGCTCGGGGTGCCCGCCGGCGTCACCAGCGCGAACCACGATCCCACATCGACTCCACGCAAACCGGATTCCACGAGTGTGGGAACTTCCGGGAGGAGCGGAGAGCGGTTTGCGCGCGTGATCGCCAATGCCGCGAGCCGCCTCGCGCGTACGTGCGGCATCACCGACGGCACGCTGCCGAAAAGCATCTGCGATTCACCGGAGATTACTGCGATCGCAGCAGGGCCGGCGCCCTTGTAGGGGATGTGAACGATATTGATGCCAGCCCGGGTCTTGAAGAGTTCAGTAACGAGATACAGGGTAGTGCCGCTGCCGGCGGATGCATAATTGAGCTCCCCTGGACGCTTCTTGGCGAGCGAGATAAGCTCCTTGACCGCTCTTACCGGCAACGAGGGATGGATGGCCAGCACGTGGTAGGAAGAACCCAGCATACTGGCGGCACTGAAATCGCGCACCGGGTCATACAGGACCTTTTCCAGGTGAGGGCTGATCGCGAGCGGTCCTACAAAACCAAGGAGCAAGGTGTAGCCGTCAGGCGGGGACTTCGCCACCAAGTTGGTCGCAAGAGCGCCGCCCGCGCCGGCGCGGTGATCCAAGACCAATTGCTGGCCGAGCCGCTCGCTGAGCTTTTGCGACACCAGCCGGGCGAGAAAATCACTGCTGCCGCCCGGCGGGAATGGCACGACGAAGCGGATCGCCCGCGACGGATAGCTCTGTTGAGCGACCGCGCTTGCGGCGACGGCCAAGAACAGCGGAGCTGCCGATATGCAAAGCAGGCGGTGTATGGTTCTCAATCTTTGCTCCCTCTATTTCGAGAAGATATTCAGGAAAAAGCCCTCCTTGTGCGAAGCCGAATTGTTGAGCCGCAGCGTTGTCATTCCGCCCGAATTCCGGATTGCCTGATCACCTTTCCCCACTTGATCATCTCGGCCTTGACTTTGGCGGCGAGCGCCGACGGCGAGCTCCCGATCGGCTCGACGCCAAGAGTCAAGAGTCGCTCCTTTACGTTCGCACTCATCAGGACTTGCGCGATCTCCTGGTTCAGACGGTTGATGATCGGAGCGGGTGTTCCGGCCGGCGCGAAAATCCCGTAGGGCGTCGTCGCTTCATAACCGGGCACCGTTGCAGCCACCGTCGGCAGACCCGGGAAGAGCGGCGAGGGCTCCGTGGTCGTGACCGCCAGTGCTCTCAATCTTCCGGCCTGCACGTGCGGCACGACGCCGCCGGTTGGCGCGAACATGAGGTGCACTTGGCCGCCAATGAGATCGATGAACGCCGGGCCGCTGCCCTTGTACGTGATGCGGACGATGCGCGTGCCGGTCATGGAATTGAACAGCTCCGCCGCGATGTGCGCCGGAGAGCCATCCTGGGCGGACGCGTAATTCAACTCGCCGGGCCGAGATTTCGCGAGCGCGATGAGGTCCTTCACCGATTTGACCGGCAGCGAAGGATGTGCGACCACGATGCTGGGCTGACTCACGGCGAGCGTGATGGGCGCAAAGTCCTTGACGGGATCATACTGCACGTTCTCGCGCAGATAGGGCGTGAGCCACAGCGCGCTTGCGTACAAGAGCAGCGTATAGCCGTCGGGCGGCGCTTTGGCGACGACCTGTCCGGCGATCGCCACGACCCCGCGGTTGTCGACGAGCACCTGCTGGCCCATGCTGGTCGAGAGCCCCTGCGCGATAAGCCGCGCTGCGACATCGCTGCCGCCCCCCGCCTGCGACGTGACGATCCGGATCGGCCGGTTCGGATAACTCTGGCCCAGCGCGAGATCCGCGCCGCACGTGATCGCCGCAAGAGAAACCACCCATGGAAAAACGCGTTTCGACGACATCTCTTTCTCCTCGTTGGAGCGCTTGCGACGTGCGCTCCTATGATTATACCGCCGTGAAACCGGTATCGCGCCGCCGCGACGCGCGTCCGCCGGGCATGTTTCCTCGATCGCCGCCCGGCCGCGGCGAGCTCATGCCCCGATATCGCTTTTCACGCCCCTCAAGAACGGCTTCATCGCCACCTCGAACAGGAAGGACGCGTGCTGCGTCATGATCAGCCGCACGCCCGCATCGTGCAGCTTCTTCGTCCGTTTCCTCAGCTCTTCCATGTCGTAGGCGTAGCTGGTATTCGCCCCGATCACGATTCCCTTCTCCTTGCCCAGTGCCACCGCCCGGTCCACGTATTCCCACAGCTTCGGATGATACCAATCCGGCCTGACGGAGTTCGCGATCTGCTTGCTGGCGTCGGTCATCGCGATGAAGAACATCTTGAGCCCGGGAATGGAAAAAGTGTCCTCGAGCTGCTCGAGCGCGCCCTTGCTTTCCGCATGCGGGATCACGTAGGTCTCCCTGCCCATCTTGGCCACTTTCTTGTCCCAGTCGTCGAAGCCGTCGAACGGATGGATGATCATGGGCTTGCGGTGCCAGTCGCGCGATACCGCGATGCATTCCTCGATTTCCTTCTTGCCCGAATGGGAAACGAGCATGAACTGGGCGCCGATGCCCTGAGCCCGGGTCACGTCTACCGCGATTCG
>JACQGO010000216.1 GCA_016199485.1 Betaproteobacteria bacterium | reverse complement strand
TCCGTCCAAGGGCTGCAATGCTGGAACGATGGCCTGGAGCAGTGCCTGGTTGGTAGCCAGGCTCCCGTTCATTTTCCAGTTCCCCGCTACTAGCTTGCGACGCATCCCAGACCCGGCCGATCAAAACGGGTGAATTTTACCGGGGACGGCAACCAGGGTCAATGCAAACGTTTTTTGTGCACCGCCGAAACACCTTGATTAAATGAAGAAATCTCACGCGGGTGTGAACTGCAGCGTTTTGTTGCGGGGGCAGTGCAACGTCGGGGACCCGTTTCCTCCATGCGCGCGAGATGGCTCCCGCCGAACGCCTCGTCAGGTGAAGCAGCGGTTCCGGCCGCGCATGCGGCGCTTGGCGTGCGCTTTGCGCACATTGGTCTTTGCCGCCATATCACGGGCGCTTCTACCCGAAGCGCCCCGTTATATAGTCCTCGGTCTGCCGGTGCCTGGGCTTGAGGAAGATGGTGTCGGTGACGTCGAACTCGATCAGCTCGCCGAGATACAGGTAGGCGGTGTAATCCGACACGCGTGCGGCCTGTTGCATGTTGTGCGTCACCATCACGATGGTGTAATCCTGTTTGAGCTCGGCGATGAGCTCCTCGATGCGCGCCGTCGAAATGGGATCGAGCGCGGAACACGGCTCGTCGAGGAGCACGACTTGCGGCCGCACCGCGATGGCGCGCGCGATGCACAGCCTCTGCTGCTGGCCGCCCGAGAGTCCTGTTCCGCTCTGCTGAAGCTTGTCTTTTACCTCGTTCCAGAGGGCCGCCTTGCGCAGCGCCCACTCGACGCGGTCGGCAAGCACGCCCCGCGACGGCTTCTCGTAAAGCTTGATCCCGAAGGCGATATTGTCGAATATCGACATCGGAAAGGGCGTGGGCTTCTGGAACAACATGCCGATCCTCGCGCGCAGCAGATTGAGGTCCTGCCCGGGATCGAGAATATTTTCTCCGTCCATCAGGATCTCGCCGGCCGCCCGCTGCCCCGGATAAAGTTCGTACATGCGGTTCAGAGTGCGCAGCAGCGTCGATTTTCCGCAGCCCGAAGGACCGATGATCGCCGTCACCTTCTTCTCCGGGATCTCCAGGCTGATCGGCTTGAGCGCCTGGAAGGAACCGTAGAAAAAAGCCAGGTTGTGAATCGAGAACTTGGGCCGGATCGGGGGCCGCTCGGTGGTTTCCATGGTTGCCGGCCGGCGCGCTCTATCGCAGCGGGTTTTTCTCGCGGAACAGCACGCGGGCGAGAATGTTGAGCGCCAGCACTGCAAGGGTGATCAGCAACGCTCCGCCCCACGCGAGCCGCTGCCAGTCCTGGTAGGGGCTCATCGCGAACTGGAAAATCACCACCGGCAGGTTGGCCATCGGCGCGTTCATGTTGGCCGACCAGAACTGGTTGTTGAGCGCGGTGAAAAGCAGCGGTGCGGTCTCTCCGCTGATGCGCGCCACCGCCAGCAGCACGCCGGTGACAATGCCCGCGCGCGCGGCGCGCCACGTCACCATCGTGACGATTTTCCACTGCGGCGCGCCGAGCGCCGCGGCAGCCTCGCGCAGGCTGTTGGGGACCAGCCGCAGCATGTTCTCGGTCGTCTTGAGCACTACCGGAATCACGATCAGCGACAGCGCGAATGCCCCGGCCCAGCCAGAGAAATGCCGGGTCTGGGTCACGTACACCGCGTAGATGAAAAGACCGATGATGATCGAGGGAGCGCTCAACAGTATGTCGTTGATGAAGCGCGTTGCCGGAGCCAGCCACCCGCGGCTGCCGAATTCCGCGAGATAGGTGCCGGCGAGCACCCCCACCGGTGTCCCGATCAGCGTCGCCAGCGCGCTCATCAGGAAGCTGCCGAAAATCGCGTTCAGCAGGCCCCCGGCGCTGCCCGGAGGCGGCGTGGTGTGCGTGAACATGTGCAGGCTCACGGCGCCCAGGCCGCGGTCTACGAGCGTCCAGAGGAGCCACGCCAGCCAGAACAGGCCGAATGCCACGGCAAGCATCGAAACCCCGAGGTTGAACGCATTGACGATGCGGCGGCGGCGGTATAACGGGTTCATCGCGGCGCTCAGCTCTGCTGGCCTTCCATGCGCGCAAGCCGCGACAGCAGCAGCTTGGAGAGCGCCAGCACGCAATAGGTGATGAAGAACAGGATGAGGCCGAGCTCGATCAGCGCGGCCGAGTGCAGCTCTCCGACCGCCTCCGTGAACTCGTTGGCAAGCGCGGAGGCGATGCTGTTGCCCGGCGCAAACAAGGAAAAGTTGAGCCTGTGCGCGTTGCCGATGACGAAGGTCACCGCCATGGTTTCGCCGAGCGCGCGTCCCAGCCCGAGCAGAATGCCCCCGACCGCTCCGATCCTGGTGTATGGCAGCACGACGTGCCACATCACTTCCCAGGTCGTCGCGCCGAGCGCGTACGCCGACTCCTTGAGCATCGGCGGCACCAGCTCGAAAACGTCACGCATCACCGAAGCGATGAACGGGATCACCATGATCGCCAGTATGATGCCGGCCGTGAGCACCCCGATGCCCTGCGGCGCTCCGCCAAAGAGCACGCCCGCGAAAGGCAAGCTCCCGAAGTGCTCGATCAGCCACGGCTGCACGCGCTCGGCAAAAATCGGCGCGAATACAAACAGCCCCCACATGCCGTAGATGATGCTGGGAATACCCGCCAGCAGCTCGACCGCGGTGCCGAGCGGGCGACGCATCCACACGGGAGCAAGCTCGGTGAGGAACAGCGCGATGCCGAAGCTCACGGGGATCCCGATCAACAGCGCGATGAACGACGTGACCAGGGTCCCGTAGACCGGCACCACCGCGCCAAATCGCTCCGTGACCGGATTCCACTCCGCGCTCGCCAGGAAACCCCACCCGAAAGCCCTGATCGCCGGCCAGCCGCCCCAGACGAGCGAGAGCAGTATGCCGAGGAGCAGCGCGAGCACCAGGGACGCGAAAGCCCGCGTCGCCCCGCGGAACAACAGATCATAAAGGGACTGCCGCTTGTGATGCCCGGGCAGGAATGGTCTCGACGCGGTTCTCGATTCGGCCGCCGTATCCACGCCGCATATGGTACCCGAAACGGAACTCATCGCAACCCTTACCCGTCCCGCGCATCGTCCGCCTTGCTTCGGATCATTTCCAGAGCGGCTTGCCGCTCGCGTCCTTGAGCTGGCTGCGCCACTCGTCGTGGATCAGCTTGACCACGGAGTCCGGCATGGGGATGTAATCGAGGCTCAACGCCATCTGGTCGCCCTCGCGGTACGCCCAGTCGAAGAACTGCAATATGGCGCGCGCCCGCTCCGGATCGGCCTGCACCTTGTACATCAGGATGAAAGTCGCGCCGGTGATCGGCCAGCTCTCGTTGCCCGGCTCGTCGGTCAGTATCTCGTAGAATCCGGGAGCTTTCTTCCAGTCGGCGCCCGCCGCCGCGGCCTGGAAGCTCTTCGCGCTCGGCTCCACAAACCGGCCTCCGCGATTCTGCAGCAGCACGTGCGTGAGCCTGTTCTGCTTGGCGTAGGCATACTCGACGTAGCCGATCGAGCCTTTTATGCGTTGTACGAAGGAGGCCACGCCCTCGTTGCCCTTCCCGCCCGTGCTGGTGGGCGCAGGCCAGCTCACCGAAGTGCTGTTGCCGACTTTCGCCTTCCAGTCGGAACTGATCTTCGACAGATAATTGGTGAAGATGAAGGTCGTGCCCGAGCCGTCCGAACGGTGCACGACGGTAATGTCCTGCGCCGGCAGCTTCACCCCGGGGTTGAGCGCGGCGAGCTGCGCGTCGTTCCATTTCCTGATGTTGCCGAGATAGATGTCGGCAAGCGCCTTGCCCGTGAGCTTGACCTGCCCGGGCTTGATGCCCTCGAGGTTTACGACCGGTACCACGCCGCCCATGACCGTGGGAAACTGGATCATCCCGTCCTTCTTGAGCTCTTCGAACTTGAGCGGTGCATCCGTCGCGCCGAAATCGACAGTCTTCGCGCGAATCTGCTTGATCCCGCCGCCCGAGCCGATCGACTGGTAGTTGAGACCGATCCCGGTCTTCTCCTTGTAGGTCTGCGCCCATTTTGCGTATATCGGGTAGGGGAACGTCGCCCCGGCTCCGGTAATGTCGGCAGCGAACGCACCACCCGACGCGCAAACTGAAAACGCAAACACTGCAACAGCGAAGAACTTGCAATTCATCCAGATGCTCCTTTCACGGTTGACCAAAAGAGAACCCGGGCCGCATCCTGCCCGGTGACCACCGCGAAGACTGTACGCGACCGGTGTTACAGGAGTGTGACAGCGAAGCCGCCGGGTACGCGCGTCAAACAGGCTGCGGCCCGCGACGCGAAGCCGCAATGAAGGAAGCGCAGGCGGCTGCCACGGTGAGCGCGAGCCGTCATTGCGCCGCGAGAAGATTGAGGAGATGGTCCTGCGCCGCGCGCAGGCCGCGCCGCGCGCCCTTGCGGTGGTAACCGCCGTCGGAATCCATGTCCCAAGCCTGGCAGTTGTCGCGCATGTAGGGTTCGAGGCCCTCGCGCACGACGCGTTTGCGGAGCTCTTTGTCGAGGACCGGGAAGCACGTCTCCACGCGCCGGAAGAAGTTGCGGTCCATCCAGTCGGCGCTCGACAGATATACCTCCTCCTCGCCGTCGCTGAAGAAGCAGAAAATGCGGGAATGCTCGAGGAAGCGCCCGACGATCGAGCGCACGCTGATATTCTCGGACAGTCCCTTGATCCCGGGGCGAAGCGTGCACACCCCGCGCACCACGAGCTGGATCGGCACTCCGGCCTGCGAGGCCCCGTAGAGCGCAGAGACGATTTCCGGCTCGATCAGCGCGTTCATCTTGGCGATGATCCCCGCCTGGCGGCCCGCTTTGGCGTTTTTTGCCTCGTTGCGGATCGCGGCGAGGGTCTCCTTGTGCAGCGTGAACGGCGACTGCCAGATGTGCTTCAGTTTCCCCGCCCGCCCGAGGCCGGTGAGCTGCCCGAACAGCTCGTTCACGTCCGCGCACATCTCCTCGTTGCAGGTGAACAACCCGAAGTCGGTGTAGAGCTGCGCGGTGCGCGAATGGTAGTTGCCGGTGCCCAGGTGCGCGTACCGCCTCAGCCGCTCCCCCTCACGCCGCACGACCAGGGCCATCTTCGCGTGCGTCTTGTGGCCCACTACGCCATAGACCACGTGTGCGCCCACCTCTTCGAGCCGCGCCGCCCAGTTGATGTTGGCCTCCTCGTCGAAGCGCGCCATCAGCTCGACCACCGCGGTCACTTCCTTGCCGCCCTGCGCCGCATCGATCAGCGCCTCCATCAGCGCCGAGTCGGGCCCGGTGCGGTATACCGTCTGCTTGATCGTCACCACGTTGGGATCGCTGGCGGCTGCCTCGATGAATTCCACCACCGGCGTGAACGACTGGAACGGATGATGGAGCAGGATGTCCCTTTCGCGCATCGCGCTGAAGATGTCCTCGTGCGTCGCGAGCCCGTCCGGCAACCCGGGACGGAACGGCGGATACTTGAGGTCCGGGCGATCCACCAGGTCCGGCACCTGCATCAGCCGCACCAGGTTGACCGGGCCGCTGACGCGGTAGACGTCTTCCTCCTGCAAACCGAACTGCTGCAGCAGAAACCCGGTGATCGACTCGGGGCAATCGTCGCTCAGCTCGAGCCGCACCGTGTCGCCGAAATGCCGCTGCGGCAGCTCTCCTTGAATCGCGGTGCGCAGGTTCTTGATCTCCTCCTCGTCGACGAACAGATCGCTGTTCCTGGTCGCGCGGAACTGGTAGCAGCCGCGCACCCTCATGCCGAGGAAGAGCTCCGCCACGTGGGCGTGCAGAATCGACGACAGGAACACGAAGTCATACTCGGCGTCCGCGATCCCGGCCGGCAGCCGGATGACGCGCGGCAGCACGCGTGGCGCCTGGACGATGGCCGAGCCCGAATTGCGGCCGAAGGCGTCGCGCCCCTTGAGCTCGACCGCGAAATTGAGGCTCTTGTTGAACACGCGGGGAAACGGATGCGCGGGATCGAGCCCGATCGGGGTCAGCACGGGCTCCAGCTCGCGGAAAAAATATTCCTTGATCCATTCGCGCTGCGCGCGCTTCCACTTCGCACGCGCAAGGAACCGGATTCCCTCCTTCTCCAACGCCGGCAGCAGCACCTCGTCCAGCAGCCGGTACTGGCGCGCCACCAGCTCGTGAGCGTGGCGGCTTACCTGCTGAAACGCGTCGCGCGCGCTCAGGCCGTCGATATCGAGGCTCGCAATATTGAGCTTGATCTGCTCCTTGAGCCCCGCGACGCGAACCTCGAAAAACTCATCGAGGTTGTTGCTTACGATGCACAGGAACTTCAACCGCTCGAGCAGCGGCATGCGCGGGTCTTCGGCCTGGGCGAGCACGCGGCAATTGAACTCGAGCATTCCCAGCTCGCGATTAAGAAAGTGCGCCGGAGTGAATTTCTTCTTGCCCATGGCGGGTTGGGGGCTCGGAAAGCGCAAGGAAGCCGGACGGCAACTTATGGTAAGAATGTGTCAGTTTCCTGACAACGGGATACCTGCGCCGCCAGTTGCAACCAGCATAAAGCAACTTGCCGTCTCAGGCCATATGCATCGCAACCAGCGCCACGCTACAGATGAAAATCAACGAGTTACGCAAACAAATCATCGCATGGCGCCGGCGCGCCGCTTTGATCTGCGTCAACTAACGATCCCCTTGAGAATGGGTGGAACCATGTGGCGCGGCAGGGACGACATTCAAAAGCGCCTCTCAGGCTCTCGCGTTTGCTGATATCCTAAGACGCCCCGCCCGTGCGCTTCGATGGTGGTGTTGTTGGCGCGCGTGGTGCGCTGCAGCGAACATCCGAAGGGGTAACTGGTAACTACGCTTTGAATCCGTATCCGCTCATCGCCGCCGTCGACCTCGGCTCCAACAGCTTCCGCCTGCAGGTGGCGCAGGTCGAAAACGGCCAGTTCTATGCGCGCGACGCGCAGAAGGACACGGTGCGTATTGCAGCCGGTCTCGGCGAGAACAAGCTGCTCGACCGCGAATCGCAGGAACGCGCGCTCGCGTGCCTCGCGCGTTTTGGCGAGCGTCTGCGGGGATTTCCGGGCGGCGCGGTGCGCGCGGTGGCGACGAACACGTTCCGCGCCGCCAAGAATGCGCGCGCCTTCCTCGCCAAGGCTGAATCCAGGCTCGGCCACCCGATAGAAATCATCGCGGGCCACGAGGAGGCCCGCCTGATCTATCTCGGCGTGGCGCACGGCCTGCCCCGGGGACCGGCGCGGCGCCTGGTGGTCGATATCGGCGGCGGCTCGACCGAGCTCATCGTCGGGGCCGGGCTCGAACCGCACAAGCTCGAAAGCCTCTACATGGGTTGCGTCAGTTACAGCCGCAGGTATTTTCCGGAAGGCAAGATCAGCCGCGACGCCATGGAACAGGCCGAACTCGCGGCGCGCCTCGAACTGCAAAGCATCGTCGCAAGCTTCAACCCAGACCAGTGGGACGAGGCGATCGGATCCTCCGGTACCGCCCGCGCCCTGGCGGCGATCCTCGAACAGAACGGCTGGAGCGAGACCGGCATCACGCCGCAGGGGCTGGACAAGCTGCGCGAAAAAATGATCAAGGCCGGCGATCTGCGCAAGCTCGACCTCGACGGCCTGGCCGAAGACCGCGCGCCGGTGCTGGCGGGGGGGCTCGTCATCATGGCGGCGATTTTCTCCGATCTGAAGCTCGAGCAGATGAGCGTGTCGGATAAGGGATTGCGCGACGGCGTGCTCCACGACATGGTGGGACGCATCGAGCATCACGACGTGCGCGAGCAGACCGTCGGGCAGTTCATGCAGCGCTATCACGTGGACACGGCGCAGGCGGCACGGGTGGAAAAGCTCGCGCTTGCCCTGTTGCGCTCGCTGCTGCCCGGCGACGAATCGTCGTTCCACCACCACTTTCTCGCGTGGGCCGCGCGGCTGCACGAAATCGGGCTGACGATTTCGTACAACCGCTATCACAAGCACTCGGCCTATATCATCGAGTACGCCGACATGCCGGGCTTCTCCACCACCGACCAGGACTACCTGAGCCTGCTCGCGCTCGCCCACCGTGGATCGATCGAGAAGGTGCAGGACCGGGTCGAGGACCGGCGCGACTGGCTCACGATACTGGCGTTGCGCCTCGCGGTGCTGTTCCACCGCGCGCGGGTCGACGCGGAATTGCCGCGCATGCGCGTGGCGTCGTCCGGTTCGCGTTTCAGCCTCGCGCTGTCCGCGGGCTGGCTGCAGAAAAATCCGCTATGCCGCACTTTCCTCGAGCAGGAAGCGCGCGAGTGGAAGGCTGCCGGCTTCGGGCTCGCAATCGACAGCGGCGGGTGACGACGCGGGTCGCCGTTTGCGCCGCGGACGCTGGCGGCAAGCACGCGCTCGGCGCGGGCCCGAACGTGCCATCACAAGGGTGCGGAGATCAAGAAATTTCCGGGCTAGGCAATCTCGGGGGACATCACCGCGCGCACCACCACTTCGCCGCGAGCGCGGCTGGCAAGCCACCAAGCGCCGCCTTTCCTGATGCTCCACCCGGTTTCCCGTCCCGCGAGCAGCAGCGCCGCGGCGCCTCCCAGCGTCGGCTGGTGTCCGACCACCACCACGCAGCCGTCCTCCTTAGGCCAACCGGCTGCGGCAAGCACGTCAGCCGGCGACGCCCCCGGGCCGAGCTTGCGGGAAATCCGGTAATCCTTCGTAAGGCACCGTGCCGTCTGCACCGCCCGCAGCGCGGGACTGACGAGAACACGCGTCCCCTGCGGCAGGCGCTTGGCGAGCCATTTTGCAACCTTTTTCGCCTGCTTGCGGCCGGCGGCGGTAAGCTCGCGGTCATGATCCGGGACGCCGCTTTCGGCGTCGGCGTGACGCCATAAGATGATTTCCATGATGATTTGAGACAGCCCTGGGGGCTATTGTTGCTGATGACAGATTATGACGCCTGGTGACCGGATTGGCTACCGGGCGCGGCCGCGGTTTTGCGCACTGCGGCGGCGATGGCGGCGGCCCAGCGCTTGACGGCTGGCCGCGACTTCCCCTCGACCATTACGCGCACCACCGGTTCGGTGCCGGAGGCTCGCAGGAGCACCCGGCTTCGGGCGCCGAGCGCCGCCTCCGCGGCGGCCACCGCCTCCTTCACCGCGCGGCGCCCGGAAACCTCCGAGCGCCTGTCCACGCGCACGTTGACGAGCACCTGCGGATAGAGGGTCACCGCCTGCGCAGCGCGTGCGAGCGTCGCCCCTGTCTCGCGCAACGCGGTGAGCACCTGCAGCGCCGAGATGATGCCGTCGCCGGTGGTGTGCTTGTCGAGGCAGACGATGTGGCCCGAGTTCTCGCCGCCAAGCTGCCAC
>JACQGO010000219.1 GCA_016199485.1 Betaproteobacteria bacterium | reverse complement strand
GGCCTGGGCGCCGCGCCTCAAAACCGGCACGGACGCGCTGTACTCCGCGGCCCTCAAGGGCAAGAATGCGATGCCGCCGAAAGGGGGCAACCTCGCCCTCTCCGACGCCGACGTGAAGGCGGCAGTCGATTACCTGGTAGGTCTCGTCAAGTAAACGGAAAATGCCAAGCAGCAAGGCGCAGCACCCGCTGCGCCTTCTTTCTTGTTTGCGCAGATTCGCCGGCACCAGGCGCTGCGTCACGGTGCACGCGCGATGGCAGGCGTGGTGTTCATCTTCCCGGCCCTTTTTACTATTCACGATTCACCGTTTACCATTCGCCTCGACATGGCCACTTACGCAATCGGTGACATCCAGGGCTGCCTCGAAGCTCTTGAGAAGCTGCTCGAGCACGTCGGCTTCGACCGCGCCCGCGACCGCCTGTGGCTCGTCGGCGATCTGGTGAACCGCGGGCCGCAGTCGCTCGAGACGCTGCGTTTCGTGAAAAGCCTGGGAGCGCGCGCCGTCACCGTGCTCGGCAACCACGACCTTCACCTGCTGACGGTGGCGGCCGGATACGCACGGCCGCACCGCAGGGACACGTTCGGCGGGATGCTCGACGCGCCGGACCGCGACGAGTTGCTCGCCTGGTTGAGGCACCAGAAGATGATGCACGTCGAGCACGGCTACGCGATGGTGCACGCCGGGCTGCTGCCGCAGTGGAGCATCGAGACCGCGCTCGCCCTCGCGCGCGAGGTCGAGGAAGCGCTGCGCGGCGCTCGCTATCGCGAGTTCTTCGCGGCGATGTACGGCGATGAGCCCGACCGCTGGCGTGACGACCTCGACGGCTACGCGCGGCTGCGCGTGATCGTGAACGCGATGACGCGCATGCGTCTTTGCACCGTTGACGGCGCGATGGAATTCACCCACCAGACCGCGCTCGAGAACCTGCCCGCGGGATTCGTGCCGTGGTTCGACGTGCCGCAGCGCCTGAGCCGGAATACTCCCGTCATTTTCGGGCACTGGGCGGCGCTCGGTCTCGTGGTGCGCGAAGACGTGGTGGCGCTCGATACCGGCTGCGTGTGGGGCAGGAAGTTATCCGCGCTGCGCCTCGAAGACCGCCGCGTGTTCCAGCGGGACTGTGCGGGAACGCCGGGAACCACGCACTGGTGACGTCATTCCCGCTGCGGGCTCAGTGGGTGACGCGCGACACCCCGCCGCCGGAGAGCACCCGCACGCGCTCGCCGGGCCTGAACGCTTCGTCCGCCTCCTGCACGATCGCGACGAGCCGGCCGCTGTCGAGCTTGACCGTGATCTCGAGCCCGGTCTTGCGCGTGGCCGCTTGTTCCGCCGCCTGGCCGGCGACCCCGCCCGCAACCGAACCGAGTACCGTGCCCACCGCGGCGCCCTTGCCCTGCCCGACGTTGCTGCCGGCGATCCCGCCCACGACCGCGCCCGCGGCGGGGCCGATGCCGCTGCGCGTGCCCTCGATCTGCACCTGGCGCACGCTTTCCACCACACCCATGCGCACGCTCTGCTCCTGGCGCGCCTGGTCGCGCGTATAGGCGCTGCCCGAGAGGCTGGGCGCGCAAGCGCCCAGCACGAGCACCGCTCCCGCGGCCGCCAATCCGACACCGATTCGTCTCATATCGCCTCGCTACCAGATGGTTGTGCCAAACACCTCCTTGAAGCGCGCGGCGATTTCCTCGCGCGTGAAGTGGTGATTCTGGGCACCGCGGCTCGCGATCTTGAGCGCGCCGAGGAGCGACCCCAGCCGCGCCGCAAGCAAAAGGTCCATCCCCTGTGCCAGGCCATACAGCAGCCCCGCCCGGAAAGCATCACCGCACCCGGTCGGGTCCACCACTTCTTCCGCTTTAACGCTCGGAACCTCGATCTGTTGACCGTCGGTCACGACCAGCGAGCCGCGCGCACCCAGTGTGACCACCACCGCCGTCACGAGTTTCGCGAGCTCTTCCAGCCTCCTCCCGGTTCTCTCCTGGAGCATCTCGCCCTCGTAGTCGTTGACCACCACGTAGTCGGCCATGCGCACGAACTCGACCAGCTCTTCGCTGGAGAACATCGGCAGGCCCTGGCCGGGATCGAAGACGAACGGCACCCCCGCCTCGTAGAACTCGCGCGCGTGCTGCAGCATCCCCTCGCGCCCGTCGGGCGCGATGATGCCGAGTTCGACGTCCTGCGCCTCGTAGACGTGATTGTGATGCGAAAAATTCATCGCCCCCGGGTGAAAGGCGGTGATCTGGTTGTCGTCGAGATCGGTCGTGATGAACGCCTGCGCGGTGAAGGCGCCGGGAATCTGCCGCACGTGCTGCTGCGACAGCGCGAGCTTCTCCAGCCGGTGGGCGTAGGGCTGGTAGTCCTCTCCCACGGTGGCCATGATCAGCGGATCCCCGCCCAGCAGCTTCAGGTTGTAGGCGATGTTGCCGGCGCAGCCGCCGAACTCGCGGCGCATGTCGGGCACGAGAAACGCGACGTTCAGGATGTGCAGCTGGTGCGGAAGGATGTGGTTCTTGAATCGATCGCCGAACACCATGATCGTGTCGTAGGCGATCGATCCGCAGATCAGCGTGCGCATGCTTCTCAAGCCTCCGGAGAACGGCGACGCATTATATCATCCGCGCACCTGCGTTCCGGCGAGGCGTGCGCGCGGTGCTTCGCGTCGAGCACGCCGCCGTTTCAGCCGGCGAGCACCAGCAGCCAGGTCACCGGCACGCCGATGAGCGACACCATCACGGCGGCGCTGCCGTAGTCCTTGGCGCGCTTGGCGAGCACGTGGTCCTCGAGCGAGATACGGTCCACCGTCGCCTCGATCGCCGAGTTGAGCAGCTCCGCGACCAGCACCAGCAGCACGCTCGCCACCATCAGCGCCTTGCCCGCTCCCGAGGCGGGCGCGTAGAGCGCCATCGGTACCAGTACCAGCGCGAGCAGCACCTCGAGCCGGAACGCCTCCTCCTGCTTGAAAGCGGCGCCCAAGCCGTCGAGCGAATGCAGCAGCGCGCGCCAGATGCGCCCGAAACCGGTCCTGTATCGGGTGTGAGCCTTCATAGAGTGCTCCGTGAACGGTGACGACAGAACGCGCCGCGGGGACGGCACGACCAGGAACAAATCACTCGCCCTGCGCAGGGTTCCAGACGAGATCGAGTTCGCGTGCGGCCCTGACGTCGTCGAGACGCCGCACCGGCGTGGTATGCGGCGCTTTCTTGACGAGTTCCGGATCGGCGCGTGCCTCGGCGAGGATCTCTTTCATCGCCGCCACGAATGCGTCGAGGGTCTGCTTCGATTCGGTCTCGGTCGGCTCGATCAGCAGGCATTCCGCGACGAGCAGCGGGAAATACGTGGTGGGGGCGTGAAAGCCCTTGTCGAGGAGCCGCTTCGCCACGTCCATCGCGGCGACGCCGGTTTCCTCCTTGAGTCTTTTCAGCGTCACGATAAACTCGTGGCTCGCGCGCCGTTCGGGAAATGCAACCTCGAAGCCCGCTTTCTTGAGCCCGGCCATCAGATAGTTGGCGTTGAGCGTCGCGAACTCGCCGACGCGCCGCATGCCTTGCGCGCCGAGCAGCCGCACGTAGACGTAGGCGCGCAGCAGCACGCCGGCGTTGCCGATATGAGCGGACAGCCGCCCGATTGAAAGCGGCGCGGCGCGCTCGCCGAGCAGCCGGTAGCCGCCCTTTTCGAGCGCAACCAGCGGCAACGGCAGGAACGGCGCGAGCTTCGCGTTGACTCCGACCGGACCTGCGCCCGGTCCACCCCCGCCGTGCGGCGTGGAAAACGTCTTGTGCAGGTTGAGGTGGATCACATCGAAGCCCATGTCGCCGGGCTTTACCTTGCCGAGGATCGCGTTGAGGTTCGCGCCGTCGTAGTAGAGCAGCCCGCCCGCACCGTGCACGATCTTCTCGATGTCGAGGATCGCCGACTCGAACACGCCGAGCGTGGAGGGGTTGGTGAGCATGAGCCCCGCGGTGCGGGAGCCGACCGCGGCGCCGAGCGCCGCAAGATCGACGTTGCCGTGGCGGTCGGTCGGAATCTCGCGCGCCGTGTAGCCGCACATCACCGCGGAGGCGGGATTGGTGCCGTGCGCCGCGTCGGGCACCAGCATCTCGGTGCGCGCGGCGTCGCCGCGCGAGTCGTGGTAAGCGCGGATCATCGCAACCCCGGAGAACTCTCCCTGCGCGCCGGCCATCGGCGCAAGGCTCACCGCGGCCATGCCGGTGACCTCTTTCAGCGTTTCCTGCAATTCGTACATGCAGGCGAGGAAGCCCTGCCCGGTGTCGTCCGGCGCCGCGGGGTGGCGCGCGAGGAACTGCGGCAGCATCGCGAGCGCGTCGCACGCCCGCGGGTTGTACTTCATCGTGCAGGAGCCGAGCGGGTAGAAGTGCGTGTCGATCGAGAAGTTCTTCTGCGAAAGCGCCGTGTAGTGCCGCACCGCGTCGAGCTCGGACACCTCCGGCAACAGCGGCGGGCGGCTGCGCCGCAGGCTCTCGGGAATCGCGCTCACCTCGGGCACCGCGGCGGGCGCCTGCGTCGGATTGCGCCTCCCGCGACGCGACAGCTCGAAGATCAACATCGCATATTCCTTACGGTTTCGGCTTGATCGCGCACGGTGCCGGACGGAATCGCCTGCCGATGATGCGCGCGAGGTGCCCCGCGTAGAGCATGAGGTCCTCCTCGTTCTTGGTTTCGGTCGCGCATACGAGCAGCGCGTGGCCGAGTTCCGGGCAGTCGTGCGCGAGATTCAGGCCGCCCAGTATGCCCTGCGCCTGGAGCGCGCGCAACACCGGCGCGACCGGGGTCTTGAGCCGCAGCACGGCCTCGTGGAAGATCGGGCCGCTGAACGCCCGCTCCACGCCCTCGATCGCGGTAAGGTTGCCAAGCAGCATCAGCACGTTGGCGTGGCAGGTGCGCGCCACCTGCGCGAGCCCTTGCGGCCCGAGCAATGCCATGTAGATCGTGGCGGCGGTTACCATCAGCCCCTGGTTGGTACAGATGTTGGAGGTCGCCTTGGAACGCCGGATGTGCTGCTCGCGCGCCTGCAGCGTAAGCGTGTAACCGGGCTTGCCATCGACATCCACGGTGCGACCGACGATGCGCCCGGGCATCTGCCGCACGAGTTCCTTGCGGCACGCCATGAAACCGAAGTAGGGACCGCCGGAGGCGAGCGGGATGCCGAGCGGCTGTCCGTCGCCTACCGCGATGTCCGCGCCGGAATTTCCCCATTCTCCCGGCGGCTTGAGAATCGCCAGCGCGAGCGGATTCACCACCGCGATGGTGAACATCCGGTTCGCCCGCGCCCAGTCCGCGAGCTCGTCCACCGGCTCCAGCACGCCGAAGAAATTGGGCTGCGGCACAACGAGCGCGGCGAAGTCCTGACCGGCGAACGGCGCGAGCGCCTCCGGCGCAACGTGCCCGGTATCGGGGGCATACGGCACGCCCACGAGCTCGATGCCCTGGTTCCTGACGATCGTCTGCACCACTTTGCGATACGCCGGGTGCACCGTCGCGGGGAGCAGCACGCGTTTCGCCGACTTGTGCGCGCGCGCCGCCATCAGCACCGCTTCCGCGAGCGCGGATGCGCCGTCGTAGAGGCTCGCGTTGGCGACGTCCATCTCGGTGAGCGAGGCCATCATCGTCTGGTACTCGTAGAGGACCTGCAGCGTGCCCTGGCTCGCCTCCGCCTGGTAGGGCGTATACGCCGAGTGGAATTCACCGCGCGCCGCGATTCGCCATACCGCGGCGGGGATGTGATGCTCGTAAGCGCCGGCGCCGATGAAATTGAGGTAGTGGCCATCGGCCTCCGCGCGCTCGCGCATGAGCCGCGCCGCCTCCATCTCCGAGAGCGGTGGCGGCGTGTCGGGAAGACCGCGGCCGCGCAGCGCTGCCGGAATCTCGTCGAACAGATTCTCGATCGAAGCGACGCCGATCGCTTCCAGCATGGCCTTGATGTCTTCTTCGGTGTGGGGGATGAATGGCATAAGGACGTGAAAAGTGAAACGTATCGAGTTCGAACGCTTCCGCGCGCCCGGTACGCCCTCTGTTTCACGTTTCACATTTCACGTTTCACTCCGTCAGCGCTTCCCGCTCTCCGCGACCTGCCGGTACGCCTTCGCGTCGAGCAGACCGGCGAACTCGGCGGAGTTGTCGGGCTTGATTCTGAACATCCATGCGCCGTATGCGTCCTGGTTGATCTTCTCGGGGGCGTCGTCGAGCTCCCGGTTGATCGCGACGATCTCTCCGGAAAGCGGCGCGTAGATGTCGGCCGCGGCTTTCACCGATTCGATCACGCCGCACTCCTCGCCCTGCTTCACCTGGCGTCCGACCGCGGGGTGCTCGACGAACACGATGTCGCCGAGCATGTCCTGGGCGTGAAACGTGATGCCCACGGTCGCCGTGCCGTCCGGCTCCTGCCTCACCCACTCGTGGGTCTTGGTGTACTTGAGGTTGTCAGGCGTGGTCATGCTGTCTCCAAACGATTCTTGCCACAGAGCGCACAGAGATCACGGAGAATCTCGTTCCAAAACCATCTTGTCCCGCGCCGCCTCTGCGGTACGCGGTTCCCAGCGATCTCTCAGGTTCTCTGTGTGCTCTGTGTCCTCCGTGGCTCAAGGTTTATCAACACGTTGCCGTTGCGCACGAACGGCGGCTTCACCACCTTCGCATGCAGCCGCCTGTCTCTTACCTCGACCTCGACTTCGTCGCCGGGCCGGACCTCGCGCGGCACGCGTGCAAGCGCAATCGAGCGGTTGAGCGTCGGGGAAAAGCCGCCGCTCGTGATCTCACCCGCGCCGCGTGCGGTCGAGACCTTCTGGCGCGCGCGCATGACCCCCCTGTCGAGCAGCACCAGCCCGGTGAGCTGGCACCTCACCGGCCGCGCGAGCAGCGGCTGCTTGCCGATGAACTCGCGCAGCGAGCCAAGCTCCACCGTCCACGCGAGTCCCGATTCGAGCGGGCTCGTGCCTTCGTCCATGTCCTGCCCGTAGAGATTCATCCCCGCTTCGAGCCGCAGCGTGTCGCGCGCGGCAAGTCCCGCCGGCGCGACACCTTGCGCGGCGAGCGCGCGCCACAGTGCGGCTGCCTTGCCGCCGGGCAGCATGATTTCAAAACCGTCCTCGCCGGTGTAGCCGGTGCGCGCGATCAGCGCGTCGAGCCACGCCGCCGCGCAAAACGCGCCGAGCCTTTCCGTCGCCGCGCGGCTGTCGGGCAGCGCACGCCACGTCTTCTCCCGCGCGAGCGGTCCCTGCACCGCGATCATCGCGAGGTCGCGGCGCGGCGCGATCTCGAGCTGCCGCGCCCTCCGGTCGCGCTGCGCGCCGATCCAGGCACAATCCCTCTCCGCGGTGCCGGCGTTCACCACGAGGCGGAACCAGTCCTCCGCGAGGAAATAAACGATCAGATCGTCGAGCACGCCGCCCTCTTCGTTCAGCATGCACGAATACAGCGCCTTGCCGGGCTCGCGCAAGCGCTCGACGTTGTTCGCCAGGAGGAAGCGCAGGAAATCCCGCGCCCCGGCGCCGCGCACGTCGAGCACCAGCATGTGGGAGACGTCGAACATGCCCGCATCTCGGCGCACGCTGTGGTGCTCCTCGATTTGCGAGCCGTAGGAAAGCGGCATTTCCCAACCGGCGAAGTCGATGAGCTTCGCGCCCATCTCGCGGTGCGCTTCGTTGAGCGGCGTTCTTTTCAGCGGTGGCAGCATCGCCTCATATCAGAGGCCCGAATAAAAAAAGGGTGAGGCCGGAACACCGGCCTCACCCCTCTGTCCCCAGGAACCCGTGCGCAGGCTCCAACCTGAGAGATTGCGGGAAAAAAACCCGCGTGCCCCTTCGGTGGCAGAACCGGCAAGCCGGTTCGACGCTCTCCAGAGTCGCCTCGCTGCGGCGGTATTCGGGGGTGGCGGCCCCTGCCTGAGCGGTTGTGGGTGTTTACGCCTTCGGCGGCGCCGGCGACGCGCCGACGCGCTCTCCCGCAGCAGCTTGGTGCGGCGAGCACACTATAACTGCGGGTGCGAGGCAGCAAGCAAGCTTCGCCGGTCACCAGAGCGGCGCCGGCAGCAGGTCGAGCCGGAACCCCGCCGCGCCGAGGTCGCCGGTGTCGAGCGTGAGGCTCACCGTGATCTCGGCGTTGGCGGGAATGCCGCGCCGCCCGCTCTGCCCTCTCCCGAGATACTCCTCGGGCAGGAAAATACGGCGCGCGAGCGTGTGATCCTTGGTGTTGGTGAGCACGAGGTCGAGCGCGGGGTAGGCGAGGTCGATGCCCGCGTGATTGCGCAGCGTCGCGGTGAGCGTGATCAGCCCCGGGCGATCCGGGTCCGTCGCCTGGAGATCGGAAGCTTCGACGTTGATCAGCCTCGGGCGCTGCGGCAGCGGAACGGTGCACCCCGCGAGCTCGCACACCGCGACGAGATGCGGTCTCAGCACGGGATAATAGGCCGCGAGGTCGGTGCGGTAGAGATATGCCGCCTGCGCTACGAGCGAAAAGATCAACACCACGGCGCCGACCGCCCAGGGCCATTGCGCGCCCCGCCTTCGCGGCATCGCCGCTTGCGGCGATCCGGGATCAGATGCCGGCGCCTGTGCAGAGGGGGGCCCGGGCTGCGCCGCGTATTCCGTGTCCGCCGGCGCGGGTTGCGGCGCAAAGCGCCACGGCTTTTCCTCAACCGCGGGTTTGCGCTCGAAGTCAAACTCGAGTACCGCGGGTTCCGCTTCCGCGGGTGCGCCTGACGACTGCACGGCCGCGGTCTCGGCGGAGGGGACGGGAGCCGTCGGCGCAATGCCGACAACCTCGGGCGGTAGCGCTGCGTCCGCCGGCTTCTCGGGTGCCGGCGCAACGCACGTCGGCTCGAGCGGAGTATCGTCGCGCAGCACCGCTAGAGCCTTGAAGCCGTCGAACACCGTCATGCACCGCCCGCAGCGTACCTGCCCGTGCGACACCTGCAATTGCTGCGGCGTCACCCGGAACAGCGTGCTGCAGTTGGGACAACGCGTCACCATTGCCATGGCAGGAGTTCCCTCATACGTTGCGCGGCCTCAAATCACGGGCGCCGCTCCCGAAAATCACCGTCTTGTGCCGCACAGCAGCACCCATCCTTCGTCTTGCTGCGTCACTTCGACGTCGCACCAGGGGCGGTATGCGCTGCATACTCCCTCCGCCTGCTCGCGAAGTATCCCCGACAGCACCACCCGTCCGCCCTGGCGCGTCGTGCCGGCGAGCACCGGAGCGAGCACGACGAGCGGGTTCGCCAGAATGTTGGCGATCACGATGTGCGCCGGCTCCAGCACCGCGCTCCCGGCCTCCGAGAATTCCGCCGCGACCTGATTTTGCACAGCGTTACGCCGCGCGGCAAGCACCGCCTGTGGATCGATGTCCACGCCATGCGCCGCGCTCGCGCCGAGCTTCAGCGCGGCAATCGCGAGTATGCCTGAGCCGCAACCATAGTCGATCACGGTGTCGCCGCGGTGGATGTTCTGTTCGAGCCAGGCGAGGCACAGCCGCGTCGTGGGATGGGTGCCGGTGCCGAAAGCGACCCCGGGGTCAAGCAGGAGGTTGACCGCATGCGGATCGGGCGGGATACGCCGAGTCGGGACCACCCATAACCTCGGCGTGATCCGGGTGGGCGCGAACTGGCTGCGGCTCGCGCGCACCCAATCCTGATCCTCGAGCTGCGCGACGCGGAACGGCCGCGGCGCCACCCCGGCATGCTCAAAGGCGGCTCCGACGACCCGCGGCACGTCGGCGTCCGGCGCGAACAGCGCGGCGATGCGGGTGCGCGGCCAGGCGGGCGTTGTCGTACTCTCGGTGTAAAGCGGTTGCTCCCCGGGCCCGCCGGCGCGGGCGTCGGCAATGTCGGCGGCGAGCGCCCCCAGCGCGACCAGCGCATCGCTCAACGCGTCCGCTTCGCGAGCTTCGACTTCGAGCGAGACAGAAAGCCAGGACATGGTGCGCTAGAAAAGTGAAATGTGAAACGTGAAATGTGAAACGTGAGAGGTAAAATGTGGAACGTGGTCTCGCTGTCGAATAGCTGGTTTCCTACGTTTCACGATTCACGTTTCACATTTCACTTTTGGCGAGTTTTGCAAGTTTCTGCGCGAGGTAGTGAATGCTGGTGCCGCCGCGCAGAAAGGCCGCGTCGCGCAGCAGCTCCCGGTGCAGCGCGATGTTGGTCTCGATGCCTTCGATGACGGTCTCCGAGAGCGCGATGGTCATGCGCGCGATCGCCTGCTCGCGGGTGTCGCCATACGCGATAATCTTGCCGATCAGCGAATCGTAGTGCGGGGGCACGAAATAGCCGTTGTAGGCGTGCGAATCGACGCGGATACCGGGCCCGCCCGGCATGTGCAACGAGGTAATGCGCCCCGGGGAGGGAGTGAAGCTGTAGGGGGCCTCGGCATTGATGCGGCATTCGATCGCGTGGCCCCTGAGCGCGATGTCGCGCTGCTTGAAGGGCAGCCTCTCGCCCGTCGCGATGCGGATTTGCATCTGCACGATGTCGATGCCGGCAACCATCTCGGTGACCGGGTGCTCGACCTGCAGCCGGGTATTCATCTCGATGAAGTAGAACTCGCCACCCTCATAGAGGAACTCGAACGTGCCGGCGCCCTGGTAGCCGATCCGGCGGCACGCTTCGGCGCAACGCTCGCTGATGCGCAACCGGCCGCGAGAGTCGACAAGAGGTGCGGGGGCCTCCTCGATGATCTTCTGGTGGCGTCGCTGCATGGAGCAGTCGCGGTCACCGAGGTAGACCGCATTGCGGTGTTTGTCAGCCAGCACCTGGATCTCGATATGGCGCGGGTTCTCGAGGAACTTCTCGACGTAGACCGAGGGGTTGCCGAATGCGGCCTGCGCCTCGGAGCGCGTCACATGCACCGCCGCGGGCAGCGCCGCTTCCGTGTGCACGACACGCATGCCGCGCCCGCCGCCGCCGCCCGCGGACTTGATGACCACCGGGTAGCCGATCGAGCGCGCGATCTTGACGACCTCCTTGGGATCCTCCGGCAGCGCGCCGTCGACTCCCGGCACGACCGGCAGCCCGGCCTTCTTCATCGCATTCTTCGCGCTCACCTTGTCGCCCATCAGGCGTATCGTGTCCGGACGCGGGCCGATGAAGATAAACCCGCTGCGCTCGACGCGCTCGGCGAAATCGGCGTTTTCCGCGAGAAACCCGTAGCCGGGATGGATGGCCTCGGCGTCGGTCACCTCCGCGGCGCTGATGATCGCGGGAATGTTGAGATAGCTCTGGCCCGCCGCGGCCGGACCGATGCACACCGATTCGTCGGCGAGCTTCACGTACTTGGCCTCGGAATCGGCTTCCGAGTGCACCGCTACGGTCTTGATGCCGAGCTCGCGGCATGCGCGCTGGATGCGCAGGGCGATTTCGCCCCGATTGGCGATCAGGATTTTTTCAAACATCGGAAATTCGCAGCCGGTGGGCAGGAAGCAGCGGACGGCGTTTTTGCAGCGCTTGCCGCCCGCCGCTCACCCGATCACAAACAGCGGCTCGCCGTATTCGACGGGTTGGCCGTTCTCCACCAGTATCGCCTTGATCACCCCGTCGCAGTCGGATTCGATCTCGTTGAGCAGCTTCATCGCCTCGATGATGCATATCGTGTCACCGGCCTTGACCGCCTGGCCCAGGTCGACAAACGGCTTGGCGCCCGGCGCCGGAGCGCGATAGAACGTGCCCACCATCGGCGAGCGGATGACATGGCCCTCGGGCAGCGCCGGCTCGGCCTCCGCGGGCTGCGACGGCGCCCCCGCCGGTGTCCCGGGGGCCGGTGCCGCGGGCGCCGCGGCGGCCTGGGGCAAAGAGGGCGTGGCGGGCTGCGCCCCCAGGTTGGCAGGCGCGGCAGCCGTGCCGCGGCAAATGCGGACCCGCTCTTCGCCTTCGGTGATCTCGAGTTCCGCGATGCCCGACTGCTGCACGAGGTCGATCAGGCTCTTCACCTTGCGCAGGTCCATGATCAGCCTCTTCGCGAATAGTCGAGCGCGAATTCGAGCGCGAGCTCGTAGCCCCTGGCGCCCAAACCGCTGATCACGCCGACCGCCAGATCCGAGAAGTACGATTCGCGCCGGAACGGCTCGCGCGCGAACACGTTCGAGAGGTGAACCTCGATGAACGGGATCCCGACCGCGGCGAGCGCGTCCCGCATCGCGACGCTGGTATGGGTATAGGCGGCGGGATTGATCAGGATGAAATCGACCTTCTCGGCCGCCGTGCGCTGGATGCGGTCCACGAGGTCGGCCTCCGAATTGCTCTGGAATACCGAAACCTTGGCCCCGGACTTCCCGGCGTGTTGTACGAGTCGCTCGTCAATCGCCTCCAGCGTATCGCGCCCGTAATGCTCGGGCTCACGCGTTCCGAGCAGATTGAGGTTGGGCCCATGAATAACGAGGATGTGTTTTTTGGCAGCCATGGGAGTCTGTGACTTTATTCACACTACCGCCATCGCGTGCGACACCGCGGTAGGCCGGATTCACATCGCTATAAGTCAGCAAGTTTGCCGCAAATGGCGGCAGATTGTCCAGCTTTTGGCAGGAATTGGCTGTATTTCCGGTCTGAGAGGACGCAAAAACCGTCACTAAATCATGGATTACGAACTGTGTCAGCCCAGGTCAATCGGGATCTCGCAACGAAACCGGAAGACCTCTCGCAGGAATGCATCGATGCGGTGCAACCTGCCGGCAGACAGGCCCTATCGATGTACAACGTATCCAGAAATTAGACGAATTTAGAAGCAATTATGTGTAAAATGCCTCAAGTTCTAAGCAAGGACTGTAGGATGTGCTCGAGCTTCGCGCGTGTGATCTTGCCCAGCTCTTTGCCGACGACCTTGCCTGAACGATCGATCACAAGGGTAAACGGAAGAACCCCGGCGCGATTGCCCGCTTCGCGCGTTAGCTCCATCGCTTCCACACCGCCGAGAAGCACGGGATAGTTGATGCCCATTTCTTTGACGAAAGCCTCTACGGCGTCCCTGCGGTCGATCGCGATGCCGACGAACTGCAGCCCCTGCGCGCGATATTTGTCCTGCGCCTTGATGAATTCAGGGATCTCCTCGCGGCACGGGGGACACCACGTGGCCCAGAAGTTGACGACCAGGGCTTTGCCCCGCCATTGCGAGAGCGGCTGCTGCCGGCCGCTCAGGTCCTCGAGGCTCGCCCCCATGACCGCGTGCGCAGCGCGCGCCGGCACCGGTTCCAGGCCGCCGCTACGCCACCAATAGAAGATCGCCCCCGACGCTGTCGCGAGGAGCGCGATCGCGACTATGAGCAGTGTTTGCCTGCCTTGGCTCACCGCAGCACTTGCTCGAGAACGGCGGCGAACCT
>JACQGO010000218.1 GCA_016199485.1 Betaproteobacteria bacterium | reverse complement strand
TGTCCACCACCGCCTTGATCTTGCCCACCATCTCGGCGGTTGACACCACCTGCTTGCCCTCGTAGTGGCCGCATTTCTTGGGGCTCACCTGGTCTTCGATGTGAAACGCCGCGATGCCGGTCTTCTCGTACTCGCGCACCGCACGCACCACGTTCACCGCGTTGCCGTAGCCGGTGTCCATGTCGGCGATGACAGGGATGTCGACCGCCTCCACCGTGCGCGAGATGAACTGCAGGTTTTCGGTCATCGTCAGCAGCCCCACGTCGGGGTACCCGTTGGCGCGCGAGTAGCCGCCGCCCGTCAAGTACACCGCTTCAAATCCGGCGAGCTGCACCAGGCGCGCGGTGAGCGGGTCATAGGCGCCTGGGGCGATGAGGTAGCGCGGCTCGCTGATCAGCTTGTGCAACTGTTTACGCGGATTCATGGGTTCGGTCCTTTCTCGTGGGTAAGACGCTGGCGCAGCACGTGATGCAGTATGCCGCCGTGTCGGTAGTATTCGACTTCCTGCCGCGTGTCGAGGCGGACCGTGAGCGGCACCACGACACTCGCGCCGCCGGCGCGGCGTATGGTGCAGGTCACGGTCGCGCGCGCCGCCAGGCCGCCCGCCAGGCCGGTGATGTCGAACAGTTCCGATCCGTCCAGCCCGAGCGTCTTGCGCGTGGCGCCTTGCGCGAACTGCAGCGGCAGCACGCCCATGCCGACCAGATTGGAGCGGTGAATGCGTTCGAAGCTCTCGGCGATCACCGCGCGCACACCCAGCAGCCTCGTGCCTTTCGCAGCCCAGTCGCGCGAGGAGCCCGCGCCGTATTCGCCGCCCGCGACGACGACGAGCGGCACGTTTCCCTTCCGGTAGCGGGTTGCCGCGTCGAAGATCGTCATCTGCTCGCCGTCCGGCATGTGGCGCGTATAGCCGCCTTCGACGCCGGGCACCATTTCATTGCGCAGGCGAATGTTGGCGAAGGTGCCGCGGATCATGACGTCGTGGTTGAGTCGCCGCGAGGCGTAGTTGTTGAAGTCCTCGGGCGCGATGCCAAGCGAGATCAGGAACTCTCCGGCGGGGGTGGTGGCGGGGATCGCGCCGATCGGGGAGATGTGGTCGGTGGTCAGCATGTCGCCGAACATCGCGAGCACCCGCGCGCCCGCGATATCTGTTACCGGATCCGGCGCGGCCCGCATGTCGTCGAAAAACGGCGGGCGGCGGGTGAAGGTGCTCGCCGGGTCCCACCGGCAGGTTGTGCCGCCGCCACCCTCGATCGCGCGCCACTCGGGACTGCCTTCGAACAGATTCGCGTAGCGCGCGCGGAACAATTCCGGCGAGAGCGTGCCTTCGATCACCTTGCGGATTTCATCGGGATCGGGCCACAGATCCTTCAGGTAAACGGGGCGCCCGTCGCGATCGGCGCCGAGCGGCTCGCGCGTGAGATCGGCGAGGATCGAGCCGGTGAGCGCATACGCGACGACGAGCGGCGGCGACGCGAGAAAGTTGGCGCGCGCCTGCGGGTGGATGCGCCCCTCGAAGTTGCGGTTGCCGGAGAGCACCGCGACCGCCGCGAGATCGTTTTTCTCGATCGCTTCCGCGAGCGGCGCGGCGAGCGGGCCGGAGTTTCCCATGCAGGTCATGCAGCCGAAACCCGCGAGATGGAAGCCGAGCGCATCGAGCGCTTGCTGCAGCCCGCTGCGCGCGAGGTACTCGGCCACGACGCGCGAGCCCGGGGAGAGCGAGGTCTTCACCCACGGCTTCGTTTTGAGCCCCTTCGCCACCGCGTTGCGCGCAAGCAGCCCGGCGCCGACCATCACCATCGGGTTGGAGGTGTTGGTGCAGCTCGTGATCGCGGCGATCACCACGTCACCGTTTTTCAGGCTGAACTCCGCGCCGGCGACCGGCACGCTCCTGCCATTGGCCGGAAACGCGCCGGCGAACGCTTTCGGTGCGGCGGCAAGCGGCACGCGCTCGTGCGGGCGCCGCGGCCCTGCGACGCTCGGCTCGATCTCGTCGAGATTGATCTCGATGGTCTCGCTGTAATCGGGAACCGGCGTCGTTGCATCGCGCCACAGGCCCTGCGCGTGGGCGTAGGCCTCGATCAGCGCGAGCTGGTGCGCCTCGCGCCCGGTCAACGCGAGGTAGCGCAGCGTTTCGCGGTCGACCGGGAAGTAACCCATCGTCGCGCCGTACTCCGGCGTCATGTTGGCGAGCGTTGCGCGGTCGGGCAGTGCGAGCTGCTCCACGCCCGGGCCGGAGAATTCGACGAACTTGCCGAGGACTTTGCGTCGGCGCATGACTTGCGTGACGGTGAGCACGACATCGGTCGCGGTCACGCCGGGAGCGGGCTCGCCGCTCAACCGGCAGCCAACCACCTCGGGGATGAGCATCGCCACCGGCTCGCCGAGCGCGGCGGCGCCCCCCTCGAGCCCGCCCACGCCCCAGCCGACGATGCCCAGGCCGTTGATCATCGGCGTGTGGCTGTCCATGCCGAGCACCGAGTCGGGGTAGGCGAGGGTGTGGCCGTTTCCCTCGCGCGTCCATACCACGCGCGCCAGGTACTCGAGGTTGATTTGATGGCAGATCCCGCTGCCGGGAGGCACGAGCCGCAGGTTGCCGAACGCCCGCGCGCCCCAGCGCAGGAACGCGTAGCGTTCCGCGTTGCGCTGGCACTCGATTCGCGTGTTCCGCTCGGCGGCGTCCGCAGTCCC
The DNA here is from genome assembly GCA_016199485.1 of Betaproteobacteria bacterium. GTDB lineage: Bacteria > Pseudomonadota > Gammaproteobacteria > Burkholderiales > SG8-41 > JACQGO01. The sequence continues at coordinate 3,810 of JACQGO010000218.1, read as the reverse complement.
GGAATGGTCGACCATCACCGAGTGATCGACGATGAAGTCGACCGGCGTCGCCGGGTTGATGCGCCGCGGATCGCCGCCCAGGCGCGCCATCGCGTCGCGCATCGCCGCCATGTCGCCGAGCAGTGGAATGCCCGAAGAGTCGGGCATCAGTACGCGCGCGGGCTTGAAGCCGATTTCGCTTTCGGAGCTGCGGGTCTTCAGCCAGGCGGCGAGCGCCTGCACGTGCTCCGCGCTTGCCGTGCCTTCAGCGTGCTGCCGCAGCAGGTTTTCGAGCACCACTTTCAGCGTGCAGGGCAGGCGTGACACCGGCCCGAGCCCGCTCTGCTCGGCGGCGGCGAGGCTGTAGTAGTCGTAGCGGCGCCCCTCGACTTCGAGGGTCCGTAATGTCTTCTGGCTATCGAACTGCATCGCGTCAAGAAATAAAGGTCGATTCAGCCACAGAGAACACAGAGCACACCGAGCGACAAAATGAAGGGTGAAACTGCTTTCGTGGATCGGTTTGCCTTGGCTCCACTCGAAGCTCCGTGTTCTCTGTGATCTCTGTGGCAAAGGTTCTCAATAACTCGTCGGCCAGGTGCTCAACAGGTGTTTGCCGATGCCGCGCGTGCGGCGCAGCGCGTGGATTTCAAGCATGCGGATCAGGTAATCACGCGTGGCCTCCGGCCGGATCACGTCCTGCACTGCGTAGATCGACGCGATGTCGTAGACCGAGCTGTCCTTCTCCATCAGCGCGCGCTTTTCCTCGAACCCGGGGTCGCCGGGCTTGAGCCCGAACACGACGGTCACCGCGTAACTGGGGTCCATGAAGCTCACTTCCGCGGTGGGCCACGCGAGGAACTCGTCGGAGTTGCGCCCGCCGCCCATGTTGATGTAGGCCTGTCCGTAGGTCTTGCGGATGAGCACCGTGAGCTTGGGCACGGTGACCAGCGCGAGCGCGTTCATGAAGTTCATGATCTTGCCGGGCGCGCGCTTGCGCTCCGCCTCGACGCCGATCGCGAAGCCGGGGGTGTCGACGAACATCACGATCGGGATGTTGTACGAGTCGCACAGCACGAGGAAGCTCACGATCTTGTCGCATGCGTCGGCGTCGAGCGCGCCGCCCTTGAACAGCGGATTGTTCGCGACGAGCCCCACCGATTTCCCGCCGAGGCGCGCGAGCGCGGTGACCCCGGCGCGCCCGAAGCGCGCCTTCAATTCGAAATAGCTGCCGCGGTCGGCGACCGCTTTCAGTATCCGGCGCATGTCGTAGACCTGCGTGCGCGACTCCGGCAGGAGTTCCAGAATGTCGCGCATGCCTTCCCCGGACCCCGCGGGCACCGGTACGATGGGGGGTGTCTCCTGGTTGTGGCTCGGCAGGTAGGAAAGGAAGGTCTTGATCGCGTCGAGCGCCTCTTCATCGCTGTCGGCCACGAGATCGGCGAAGCCGGTCACCTCTGCGTGCACGCGCCACCCGCCGAGTTCCTCCGCTTCCACCGTGTCGTTCATCGCAAGAGAAGCGAGCAGCGAGCTCGATACCGCCAGGATCGCGCCTTTGCGGAACACGTTGAAATCGGCGAGACAGCAGTACCACGTCGAGGACCCGTAGCACAGCCCGAGCGCCGCCGACACCCACGGGCTTTCGCGCTGGCGCAGGTACTGGTGCGGGTCCTGCGCGAGCAGGCTCCCCATGCCGCGCGCGCCCATGTTGTCGGGAAGGCGCGCGCCCGAGGACTCGCCGAGAAACACCAGCGGCATCCCGCGCGAGACCGCAGCGCGCTTCATGTGCCCGATCTTCTTCATGTTGGTCGCGCTGGAGGATGCGCCCATGATCGTGAAGTCGTTGGCGATGACCGCGGCCTCGCGCCCCCGGATCCTGCCGTAGCCCGCAATCTTGCCGTCCGCCGGCGTCTTGTCCGCGTCCTGCGGGTAAGCCGAGGTCGCGAGCAGCCCCGATTCCACGAAAGTGCCGGAATCGAGCAGGTAGGCGATGCGCTCGCGCGCGTTCATGATTCCCGCGGCGCGGCGCTTGGCAAGCTTTTCGGGCCCGCCCATTTCGAGCGCCCGAGCGCGGCGTCTCTCCAGCTCGTTCAATAATTCTTCAAAAACCATTTGTTCAGAGAATGAAGCTCTCGTAGCGTCGCAGGCAGTCACGCGAGCTGCGGATGTTTTCGCGCCGCCGCCGCTCGGCCGCCGCTGCGTCGCCCTTGCGCATCGCCGCAAGCACCGCGCGGTGCTGCTTCAGGCCTGCTTCGGCCCGCCCGGGCAGGATGATGATGCGCCGCATGATCTCGCGCGCGCGGTCGTTGATGCTGTCGAGCATGTCGGCGAGCACCCGGTTGCGCGCCGCCACGATCGTGCGCCGGCGCAGCAGCTCCAGCTTGGCGATGTAATCCTCGAACTCGCCGCGCTTCACGTGCCGCTCCATCGGTTTGCCGAATAGCCGCACCAGGTCCTGCCACGATTCCGGTTTCGATCTCTGCACCGCGAGCCGCACGCACAGGCCTTCCAGCATCTCGCGCACCTCGTAGATTTCGGATACCTGCGAGAGGTCGAGCCGCACCACCTCCGCGCCGCGGTTGGGAATGCGGCGGATGAGCCCCCGTTGTTCGAGCGCCCCGAATGCTTCGCGCACCCGCGCGCGCGATACCCCGAATTCCCGCGCGAGGTCGTTTTCGAGGAGCTTGGCGCCGGGCGGGTACTCGCGCCGCGCGATGCGCTCGCGCAGCACCTTGAGCAGCGCGACGGCATTCCTCCGGCTGCGTTGCACATTGGCCACGCCGCCGATGCTAGCTGTTTGCCGACTAATTTGTCAACAATATTGTGGACAATTGCCGGCGGGGAGGAATCTGTCCTAGGACGTGCTCAGAATCCGCGCCAGCGCGCCGGCGTCGCGGCGCTCGATTCCCAATACGGCGTCGCGGATGCGCTCGGCACGGTCGCGCGAAAGCACGAGCCCGGCATTGTCCATGAACTTGGCGGCGATCTCCTCGCCGGTCAGGGCGCGCTCGCCCGCGCCGCGGTTGATTTTCTCCATGTGCACCAGCTCGCGACCGTCCCTGGTGGTCACCACGACGCCGCCGGAAAAATACTTCGGGAACTGCGATTCGGGGTCGGCGTCGTGGCGCACGCGCTGGGCAAGCGCCAGGATCCCGGGGTCGTTCAGCGCGTCGGGCTCGAGCTCGGCGAAGCCGAAGCGCCCGCGCACGAGGCACGCCGCGACCACGTACTGCACGCTGAACTTCGCCATGTAGTCAGAGGTCGGCCGGCGCCGCATCTCGGCCGGTTCCGCGACGTAGTGAAAAGTCTCGGGATGCAGCAGCGCGCGCACCTGCGCGATGTCCTGGGGTTTCAGCGCGTGCTTGCGCCGCAGCGCGAGGGCAGAGTCGGCGCAGGCGTGCAGCAGATGGCAGATCGGAAACGGTTTCACCGCGACTTCTTCGAGGAGCCACGTGTCGCCGAGCCCGCGCGTCATCGCCTCGACGTCGATCTGCGCGAACCTCTCCCCCGAATGGCTGCGGAACAGGCCGTCGGCGCCTTCGTAGATTTTCCTGGTGCCCACGAAGCCGCCGCGCGCGAGGCTCGCCGCGGTGATGCCGCCCACGCCCGCCCACCCGGGATGCATGCGCTTGTTCCACGCGCCGTCGGCACGGTGCTCCGAGAGCGCGGCGGAGGTGCTGCCGGCGAGCCCCTGCGCCATCGCAAGCTGCTGCGCGTTCAGCCCGAGGAGCTTACCCGCGGCGAGCGCGCACCCGAAGTGGCCGGCGATGCCGGTGGTGTGAAAGCCCATGGTGTGCATCGCGCCTTTCGCTGCGGCACCGACGCGCGTGGCGA
>JACQGO010000215.1 GCA_016199485.1 Betaproteobacteria bacterium | reverse complement strand
TCGTCGCACGCGCGACGAGCGCCGCGTCGAGCGCGACGTCGTCCGCGCCGTTATGCCCGTAGCAGCCGGCGCCCTCGACGTGGATCGCGGTGATGTCGGTTTCCGGCATGCGCAGCACCTTGGCGAGGTCGCGCCGCAGCGGGAACACGCCCTGGCTGTGCGTCCAGACGGTAAGCCTGCCGTTCTTTGCCTGCGCCACCGCGCACGAGGGCGCAATCGAGGCGTGGCACTGGAACGGCCGCGTGTACGTCGCCTCGAGCGATTTGACCCGGCCGGCCTCGCCCGGCATGTCGAACCGCTGGTAAACTACTTTGTCTTCCGAGCGTGCCTTCTGCAGATGCTCGAAGAGCGCCGGACCCGCAGGCGGAAGATCGGGCGTCTCGCGCCACCTGGCGCTTGCCCGGAGCGCCTGCGTTGCCTTGACCGCCTGTTCCTCGCGCTCGGCGGCGACGCCAAGGAAACTCCCGTCGCGCACCACGGCAATCACGCCGGGTAGCGCGCGCGCCGCCGCTTCGTCGCAGGAAATGAGCTCGGCGCGGTAGGAAGGCGGGCGCACCACGCGCCCGAACACCATGCCGGGCAGCCGCATATCCTGCACGTATGCCATACCCCCGGTGACCTTCGGCGGAATGTCGCGGCGCTTCACGCTCTTGCCGATGATCCGTTGCCGCGACGGCAGCTTGGGTTCAGCACGCGCCGTTGCCTCGCGGTGGAAGTCCGCCTCGCGCGCCAGCTCCCAATAGGTGATTTTCCTTGCGCCGCCGGTGATGGTGCCGTCGGCAACGGCGAGCTTCCCTGCGGCAATGCCGAGCTTCCCGGCGGCAAGCCCGACGAGAACGGCGCGCGCTTCGGCGGCGGCGTGGCGCAGCGCGCCGCCGCTGTTCTCGACCGAGAGGCTGCCCGCGGTGTAGCCCTCGTCCGGAGTGCGCGAAGTGTCGGCGGAAATGATCTCGATGCGCTCGTAGGCGACGTCGAGCTCGTCCGCCGCGATCTGCGCGAGCGCAGTGAGTATGCCCTGGCCCAACTCGACCTTGCCGGTAAACACGGTGACCGTGCCGTTGGCGTTGATGCGGAGCCACCCGTCGAGCATGCGATTCGCGTTGAGGCTTCCGGGAAGCCGGGGAGCCATCGCCCGCTGCGCGACCGCCGGTGCGCCCAGGCTGAAGCCGACGACGATCGCGCCGGCGCCTTTCAGGAAGTCGCGGCGTGAGGAATCGAACACGGTGCTCATACCGCGGACTCCCGCGCGGCACGCTCGATCGCGCGCACGATGCGGTTGTGCGTGCCGCAGCGGCACAGGTTCGCGGCGAGCGCTTTTCTGATCTGCGCTTCGGTCGGCTTCGGACTGCGGTCGAGCAGCGCCTTGGCGGTCATGATCATGCCGTTCGCGCAGTAGCCGCACTGCGCGGCCTGCTCCTCGATGAAGGCGCGCTGTAGCGCGTGGAGCTTCCCGCCGCCCGCGAGTCCCTCGAGCGTGGTGATCGCCTTGCCCGTCACCGCGGCAACCGGCGTCACGCATGACCGAACCGCCCTGCCTTCGACGATCACGGTGCACGCGCCGCACTGGCCCAGGCCGCAGCCGAAGCGGGGGCCGTTCAACTCGAGGTCGTTGCGCAGGACGTAGAGCAGCGGTGCATCCGCGTCCACGGCAAGGCTGCGCGTAACGCCGTTCACCGTGAGCGTGATTGCCTGCGACATCTGCCCCTCCGAGGTGGAACGCGGGATTTGTTGTTGTGACCGCAGCGGGCGCGGTTGGGCCGCGCTGGCCATCTAATATAGACTACCGGTGGCAGCGTGGCCAGTGCCGTTCCAGCGATTCATGCCTGTCCACTCGGCTCCGGCGGGCCTGATTGTCGCGGACAAGCGAGCGGGCCGGTGTCGGGGAAACGAGCCGGAACGGCGCCAGCCGCCACCGCTGCATTCGACCTGCCATGTTCCGCACGCTGCGCATCGTCGTCCTGCTGTTCATTCTGGCCACCGTGGCGCAGGGCGCGTGGCTTGCGCGCGTGCGCACCGTGGAGTGGAGGGAAACGGTGCGGGTCGTGATCTACCCGATCAACGGCGACGGCAGCGGCGTCTCCGAGGCGTATATCCGGGGACTCGCCCAGGAGACGTTCAGGCCGGTAGAGGAGTTCATGAACCAGGAGGCGCGCAGGTACGGCCTCGGGCTGGCGCAGCCGGTGGAAGTCCGCGTCGCCCCTCGGGTGGAGGCGATACCGCCGGCCCCGCCGCGCGATGCGGGCATTCCCGGTGCGGTCGTGTGGAGCTTGCGCATGCGCTACTTTGCGTGGGCGAACGACACCTACCGGGGACCGCGGCCGCAGGTGAGGATGTTCGTGCTCTATTTCGATCCCGCGCGTCATCCGCGGCTCGCGCATTCGGCGGGACTGCAGAAAGGACTGATCGGGCGCGTCAACGCGTTCGGGGATGCGGCGCAGGAGGGCTCCAACAACGTCGTGATCGCCCACGAGTTGCTGCACACCTTCGGCGCGACCGACAAGTACGACTTTGCCAACAACCGGCCGGTGCATCCCTACGGCTACGCCGAACCCGCCAGGACCCCGCTCTACCCGCAGCGCTTCGCGGAGATCATGGCGGGCAGGATCCCGCTATCCGAGACGCGGAGCGAGATTCCGCGCAGCCTCGAGGAAACCCTGATCGGAGCGCTCACCGCGCTCGAAATCAACTGGGCGAAATGAATTGTCGTGCACGTGGGTTGTCACCCGTTTGCACGAAGCTTGATAGAATGAAATCCTTGACGCGACAGCACCGGGCGATTGCCGTGAGCGATGAACAAGCGGAGGAGGAACATGAGACACTTCGCCTGCGCGACGTTGGCTCTTCCCATGCTGCTTGCTGCGGCTGGCGCCCAGGGCGCAAGCAGCGGCGCGGACTATCCCGTAAGATCCATGCGGATGGTCATCACTTACCCGCCCGGCGGGAACACCGACCTGGTCGGCCGCGCGCTGGCGCAGAAGCTCGTCGACGCATGGGGACAGCAGGTGGTGATTGACAACCGGGGCGGTGCCGGTGGCGTGATCGGCACCCTCGTCGCCAGGCAGGCGGCCCCCGACGGTTACACGATGCTTTTCGGCACCTCTGCGGGCATGGTGCTCAATCCGCTGCTTCAGGCCAAGCTCGCCTACGATCCGTTCAAGGACTTCGCGCCGGTGAGCCTGGTCGTGATCATCCCGCAGCTTCTCGTGGCGCACCCGTCGCTGCCGGCGAACAACGTGAAAGAGCTGATCGCGCTGGCGAGGGCGAAGCCGGGGCAACTCAATGTCGCGTCCAGCGGAATCGGCACGCCCAACCATCTCGGGGCGGAGATGCTCAAGGCGATGGCCGGCATCGACATCGTGCACGTCCCGTACAAGGGCGGGGGGCCTGCAACCACGGATCTGATCGCCGGGCAGGTACAACTGCAGTTCACGAGCATTCCTGCCATGATGCAGTACGTCAGGAGCGGGAGGCTCAAGGCGCTGGCCGTGGGCAGCGCCACGCGCTCGGCGGCGCTCCCCGATGTGCCCACCATCGCCGAGTCGGGCGTGCCGGGCTACGAGTACACGACGTGGTACGGGATCTTTGCCCCGCGCGGAGCGCCGGCCCCTGCGATCGCCAAACTGAACGCCGGGATCGTCCAGGCGCTCAGGTCGCCGGACCTCATGCAGCGCCTCGCGTCCCAGGGCGCCGAGCCCGCGCCGACCACCCCGGAAGGTCTGGCGAAACACTTGCGGGACGAGCACGCGCGGTGGGCGAAGGTCATCAAGTCCGCCGGAATCCGCATCGAGTGACGCGCCGGCGCCCACTGCGACACGGCTGGCGCGAGCGCATCAACTGAAAACGAAGGTGCTTCAGACTTTTTCGTGGGGGTCATTCCCGCGCGGGGGTGCCCCCGAATGCTGTAATCGGGGCATGGGGCGTGCGTGGTACCGCCGGCGAAAGAGGGGTCATTCCCGCGCACGCGGGAATCCATAGGGCGCCTATCCGAAAAGCTCGCTGTGCAAATCTTGCCAATACGGATTTTTGCCCCGGATCAGGGCGTCCCACAGCGTTCGGCGGCAAGAATGTAAACGTATAGTCGCCTTGTCCACCACTGTATGGATTCCCGCTTCCGCGGGAATGACAGCGGTAATGTGTGGAGACGAGAGCGGTAATGCGCGGGGGTCGCGCGCGTAACCAGGAGCAATGTTTTCGAGCGGTGATCGGGCGCCTCAGAGACGACATCCGCGGAAAACCCGGAAGGACCAAAATGAAAACGGCACGCCGCGGCCGACGTGCCGTTCATGCGCGGACGTCCGCGTCACTCGACCTTGACGCCGGCCTGCTTGACGACCTTCGCCCAGGTCGCGATGTCCTTCTTGATGAGCGCGAGGAACTGCGCGGGCGTGCCGCCTGCCGGTGCGACGCCGTCGGTGGCGAGTTTCTCCGACATGTCCTTCGTCTTGATCGCCTTGTTCAGCTCCGCGTTGATGCGGTCGATGACGGGGCGCGACAGACCTTTCGGGCCGATCATTCCGTGCCACAGCACGACTTCGTAGCCCTTGACGCCGGACTCGGAGACGGTCGGAATCTCGGGCGCGCCGGGGATGCGTTGCGGGGTGCTGACCGCAATGCCGCGCAGCCGCCCTTGTCTGACCTGTGGGAGCGTCGCCGCGACGCTGCCGAAGATGAACTGCACCTGACCGCCGATGGTGTCGGTGAGCGCGGGACCGGTGCCCTTGTACGGGACGTGCAGCACCTTGATGCCCGCCATCATCACGAACAATTCCGTGGCGAGGTGCGTGATGCTGCCCTGGCCGCTCGACGCGTAGGCGAGCTGACCGGGTTTCGCTTTTGCGAGCGCGACAAACTCCTTGATGTTCTTCACCGGCAGCGAGGGGTGCGTCGCCACCAGGAACGGGCCCTGCGACATCTGGATGACTGCGGTGATGTCGTTGACCGGGTCGAACGCGAGCTTGTAGAGACTGGGATTCACCGTATAGCTCGCCGAGATCAGCGTGAAGGTATAGCCGTCGGGCGCCGCCTTGGCCCCGAGCTCCGCGCCGAGGGCCCCGCCGGCGCCGGGGCGGTTTTCAACGATCACTTGCTGCCCGAGCGACTCGGTGAGCTTCTGCGCCGCGATGCGGGCGATCAGGTCGGTGCCGCCGCCCGGGGCGAAGGGCGCGATGATGCGGATCGATTTCACCGGATAGGCCTGGCCCCATGCAGCGCCGGCAACGAGGCCCGTGAACAGCGATAACACACAGACGAGAAGGCGGTTCATGTCGTGCTCCTTTGCAGTTGTTGGACGGAGGACGATCGGTTGCGCACGGTGTCTCAGCGCCCCGCGCGAGCGCCCCCTCCAACTTCACGATGCGGGCACGTCACTCCCTCCCTTGCCCTTCTTGCAGGGGCAGGAAGGGACGTTCGCGTCGACCGGCGCGCCGCCTACAGCGCATCCGTGACGAGCATTCGCGTTGACCGGCGCCGCTTGCGGCACGTTCGTAACGAGTATTCGCGTTAACCGGGGTGCCGCTTGCGGCGCGTCCGTGTTGAACGCGTCATTCTTAATTATAGCCTGCAGAGTATCTCCGCGCCCCTGGCAAGCGTCTCCTCGGACTTCGCGAAGCAGAAGCGCAGCACCTTGTGATCAGGCGGCTCGCGGTAGAACACCGACACCGGGATCGAGGCGACGCCGTATTCCTTCGTGAGGCGGACTGCGAGGTCGGTGTCGTTTTCGTCGCTGATCGCGTCGTAGCGCAGGTTCTGGAAGAAGGTCCCGCGCGAGGGCAGCGGGGTGAAGCGCGAGGCGCTCACGCCCTGCAGGAAGAAGTCGCGTTTTCTCTGGTAGAACGCGGCGAGCGAGAGGTAGGCGTCCTTGTTCTGCATGTACTCCGCGAGCGCGTACTGGATCGGGCCGTTCGCGACGAACACGTTGAACTGGTGCACCTTGCGGAACTCCGCCGTGAGCTCCCGCGGCGCGAGGACGTAGCCCATCTTCCAGCCGGTGACGTGGTAGGTCTTGCCGAACGAGGAGACGACGAAGCTCCTTTCGGCGAGCCCGGGAAAGCGCGCGGCGCTCTGGTGCTCATGGCCGTCGAACACGATGTGCTCGTAGACTTCGTCGCTCACCACCACGATGTCGGTCGCGCGCAGCATGCCCTCGAAGCAGCGCATGTCCTCCGCCGAGAACACCGTCGCGGTCGGGTTGTTCGGGGTGTTGACGATGATCATCCGCGTCCTTGCGGTGATCGCGCGTTCCACCGCGCGCCAGTCGATGCTGTAGTCGGGAAACCTGAGCTGCACGTAGACCGGTTTCCCGCCCTGCACTTCGACCGAGGGCGCGTAGCTGTCGGAGGCGGGCTCGAACAGGATCACTTCGTCGCCGGGGCGCACCAGCGTCGCGACCGCGGTGAAGATGCCGTAGGTCGCCCCCGGCACGACGGTGACCTCGTGCTCCGGGTCGTAGCGCGCGCCGTAGAGCGCCTCGACTTTCGCGGCGATCGCCTCGCGCAGGGCGGCGATCCCCGCCATCGGCGGGTACTGGTTGAGCCCCGAGTTGATGTACTTGGTGACGAGGTCGCGCAGCTCCTTCGCGCAGTCGAAATCGGGGTAGCCCTGCGAGAGGTTGATCGCATCGTGCTCGGCCGCGAGCCGCGACATCACCGTGAAGATCGTGGTGCCGACTGCGGGAAGCTTTGAGGCAACGGGATGCGGGTAACTGGGCATCGGTGACAGTGATCTCGTTGAAACTGCTCCGCCGCGCGCGCTTCCTCATGCCGCGCGACGGCAGGCCTGACGGAGCGGGCGGACGCGCAAGCCGCTTTGCTGTTGTCCAGCCAAAAGATAGCGCACGCGGGGCGGCGTGTCGAGACGGAACGCAGGTAGCGTGGTTCCGTTTCCTGCGCCGGACCGCGGCACGCCCGGTGCATCCGCATGATGGAAGGGTTGACGGCACCCCGGCGGAAGTGATAAAGACAGATTGGTAAGCGGCCGGTGGGCAAACTTTTCCGGCGCCTCCGCGGCGACAGCGCTCGCGCGAGACGGGCCAATGGTCGTGCGGCGGGCGCTTCGCGCCTGCGTTCATTTTTCGTTTTCCACGGGACACCGTATGAGCTTCCAACCAGCAAAGTGGATTGTGGCTTTCATCGCAGCGATGGGCCCGGTGCAAGGCGCGCTCGCGCAGGCGTATCCGTCGAAGCCGATCACCATGGTGGTGCCGTATGCCCCGGGGGGCGGCGCGGACATCGTGTCGCGCACGATCAGCCAGCGCCTGTCGGAGGGGCTTGGACAGCAGATCATCATCGACAACCGGCCTGGCGCTGGAGGAAACCTCGGTGCCGCGCTCGCGGCAAAGGCGGCGCCCGACGGCTACACGCTGATGCTCGGCACCAACACCCACGCCGCCAACATGAGTCTCTACGCGAAGCCCCCGTACGATCTCGCCAGGGACTTTGCCGCGGTGAGCCTGCTCAGCTCGACGCCGCTCGTGCTCATCGTCCATCCGTCGCTGCCGGCATCCAGCGTCAAGGCGCTGGTCGCGCTCGCGCGGAAAAAGCCCGGGGAGCTGAACTATTCTTCGGGCGGAAACGGTTCCACGCCGCACCTCTCCGCGGAAATGTTCAAGACCGCGGCGCGCGTCGACGTCGTTCACGTGCCGTACAAGGGCGTCGCGCAGGGACTCACCGACCTGGTGAGCGGCCAGGTGCAATTGATGTTCACCAGCATCAGCGCCGCCACCCCCCACATCAGGAGCGGCCGCCTGCGGGTGCTCGCGGTCACCGGGGCGAAGCGCTCCCGGGCCGCGCCGGAGGTGCCGACGATGATCGAGTCGGGCTTCCGCGGCTTCGAGGTGAGCATCTGGAACGCGCTTTTCGTGCCCGCGAAGACCCCGGCGGCCGCGATCAGCCGGCTCAACGCGGAAGTCGTGAAGGTGCTCAACGCCGCGGATGTCCGGGAGCGGTTCGCGAGCCTGGGCGTGGAGCCGATCAGCAGCACGCCGGAGGAGATGGAGGCGTACGTCAAGGCCGAGCTTGCGCGCTGGAGCAAGGTGGTGAAGGACTCGGGCGCGCGGGTCGATTGAGCGGGGAGGACCGTCCATGAAACTGGCTATCGGAATCGCGTTGTGCGCGTCGGTCGCCGCCGCCGCGCAGGATTACCCGAACCGCCCGGTACGTTTCGTGACCCCCACCGCGGCGGGAGGCGGAAGCGACATCCACGCGCGCGTGCTCGCGCAGAAGATGAGCGAAAACTGGCGTCAACAGGTCGTCGTGGACAACCGGCCCGGTGCGGGCAGCACCATCGGCACCGACATCGTCGCGCGCGCCACACCAGACGGCTACACGCTGCTGCTCATCGCTGTCGGCCATGCGATCAACGTCTCGCTCTACAAGAAGCTGCCTTACGACACGCTGCGCGACTTCTTGCCGGTCATCCTCCTGACCTCCTCGCCCAGCGTGCTGGTAGTGTCGCCGAAGATTCCCGTCGCTTCGGTCAAGGAACTCATCACCTACGCGAAAGCGCGGCCGCAGCAGCTCAACTACGGCTCGTCGGGCAGCGGCAACTCGGGCCATCTCGCGATGGAGCTGCTGAAAATGATGACCGACATCGACGTGGTGCACGTGCCCTACAAGGGCACGGCGCAGGCGCAGACCGCGCTGCTCTCCGGACAGGAGCTGCAGCTCATGTTCGCGAGCCCGGCTTCCGTCCTGCCGCACGTGAAGGCGGGACGCCTCAAGGCGCTCGGCGTCTCGACTGGAAAGCGTTTCCCGGCCCTGCCGGAGCTTCCCGCGATCGCCGAGACGGTGCCGGGTTATGAGGCGGACTTCTGGTACGGCGTGGTGGCGCCGGCCAGGACTCCCGGGAAAATCGTCGGCAAGCTCAATGCGGAGTTCAACCGCATCCTTGCGCTCGCCGACGTGAAGGAACGCCTGAAGGCGCTTGGCGTCGATCCGCTCGGGGGAACGCCGGCGCAGGCCGACAAGCACATCCGTTCCGAAATCGTGAAGTGGACCAAGGTGGTGAAGCAGTCGGGCGCGAGCGTGGACTGAGCGCGCGTCGCATCGCAACGCGGAACAGGCGCGAGCGACCGGGAGCGCCGGCGACGTACCGGCCGTCGAGGTATTTAGAACCCGTGTCAAAAACGAGGAACAGGCATTAACCGCAGATGAACGCCGATGAACGCGGATAAACTCCCCGGCTGACGACGGTTTCGGGCTTCGATTATCGGTGTTTATCTGCGCGTATCTGCGGTTTCATATGGGTTTTTGACGCCGCTTGTAGGGAGGACAGCTACGTGAAGGAAGCAGTGGTGCTCACGCCGACCGGTTGCATCGGCAATCGCGGCATACACCGGGAAACTTTTCTGCGCGCGCTCGACGAGGTGAAGCCGCAGGTGCTGGCGATGGACGGCGGCTCGCTCGATCCGGGCGCCTACTACCTGGGAGCGGGCTGGGCGCACAGCCCGGTGCTCAACGTGAAGTGGGACCTCGAGCTGCTGCTCACCCACGCGGTGCCGCGCAGGATCCCGATCATCGTCGGCAGCTCGGGCGGTTCCGGCGCCCGCCCGCACGTGGACACGACGATAGGCTTCATCCGGGAGATCGCGCAGGCGCGCAAGATCCGGCTCAAGGCCGCCGTGATCTACGCCGACCTCGACCCGCGCTACCTCCGTGCGCGTGCCGCGAAGGAGAAGATCCCCGGCGTCGATCACGATCGGGTGCTCACCCCGGAAATGGTGGACCAGGGCTCGACCATCGTCGCCATGATGGGCCACGAGCCGATCTGCCGCGCGCTCGACATGGGAGCGGACTTCGTGGTGGCGGGTCGTGCCTCGGACGCCTCGGCAATTGCGGCGTTCCCCATCCGCGAAGGCTACGACACGGGGCTCTCGCTGCACATGGGCGACATCCTCGAGTGCGGAGAATCGGCGGCGAAAGAGCGCGAGCCCTTCCTGCGCGACGTCGACCACAACCGCATCCCGATACTCGGCAGGATCCGCAAGGACCACTTCCTGCTCAAGCCCATGCATCCGGCGCTCGCGTGCACTCCCGAGTCGTGCGCCGCGCACAGCCTGTACGAGCGGGCGAGCATCTACTCGTCGATCTTTCCCGGCGGCGTGCTTGACAAGCGCGAGAGCCGCTATTCCGCGGAGGACGAGTGGACGACGCGCGTCACCGGCACCCGGTTCACGCCCGCTTCGCCGTACACGGTGCTGCTCGAAGGCGTGCGCAAGGTGGGATACCGTTCGATCCTCGTGTTCGGCGTGCGCACCCCGCGCATGATCGCCCAGATCGACAGCATTCTGGAGAAGGCGCGCGAGCGCGAGTTCACCACCTTCTCCGGCGTGCAGGGGCTACAGATCCACTTCCACGTCTACGGGCGCGACGGCGTGCTCGGGCCGTACGAGTTCGAACGCGCGCCGCGGCCGCACGAGGTGGGCGTCGTGGTCGACGTCGTCGCGCCCACCCAGGAAATCGCGCACGACGTCGGGCAGGACATCCGCTCGCGCATCTCGTTCTGGCGCTACGAGGGCCGGCAGACGACCGCGGGCAACGTGGCCGTTCCGTTCTCTCCGAGCGTGATCGACGTGGGCGCGGCCTACGAGCTGCACATCTTTCACGCGCTGCCGGTAAAGGACGGCAACGAGCTGTTCAAGGTCGAGATCCTGGAAATCTAGAAGCGATCTCAAAAACAGCTTGAAACCGCCGATGGACGCCGATCACATCAACACCGAAGCGCGTAGGTCAGGTTGCGCGAGCAACCTGACACCGAGATCGTCCAGGGATGTCAGGTTACGCCGGTGGCGTAACCTGACCTACGGTTCCGTCATTCCCGTCGCGGGAGTGACGACCCTCTTTGCGTCATTCTGCTAGTGATCGGAGGCGAACGTGTCCAGCATCCCCATGAACGAGCTGTGCAGCATCGTGCGCACCAAGAACGCGGGCCCGTTTCTGTTCACGCTCGACATCGTGTTCAGGGAGCGCGCGGTGTATGAAGCGGTGAAAGCGCACCGGTTGCTCACGCGAGAGCAGCTCGCGGCGGCGTACGGCGTGCCGGTCGAGGAAGTCGTGGTGTTCGAGACCTTCGACAACGTGATGGCGGTGAAGGCGAGTTTCCGCCGCAAGATCACCGCCGCCTCGCCGGGAGATCCCGACGTCTACGCGATGAACCAGGAGGTGCCCGCGTTGACCATCCGCTTTCCGCTCGCGAGGCTGCCGGCGGGCGTGGGCGCACAGGGGGCGCCGAAGTGATCGACGTCGTGACGCTGGAAGTCTTCAACAACCGGTTGAAGGCGATCGCCGAGGAGATGCAGTTCACGCTCGAGCGCAGCGCGCATTCGCCGTCGATCCGCGAGGGCGCGGACTGCTCGGCCGGCATCTTCGACCGCGATGGCAATCTCATCAGCCAGGCCACTGCGCTTCCCGTGCACCTCGGAAGCCTCGGGCCCGCGATAGAGGGCATGGTGAAGGCGTTTCCCGTCGCGGGAATGAAGGAGTGCGACGTCTACATCATGAACGACCCGTACGCGGGCGGCCAGCATTTTCCCGACATCATCATGCTGGTGCCCGTCGTGCACGAGGGCAGGGTGGTCGCGCTGGTGTGCAACCTCGGCCATCACCAGGACATCGGCGGCGCGGCGCCCGGCGGAAACGCGACCAACACGACCGAGATCTACCAGGAAGGGCTGCGCCTGCCGCCGCTCAAGCTCTACGACGCGGGCGTGCCGAACATCGCCGTGGAGGCGATCCTGCGGGCGAACGTGCGCATTCCCGACATCGTGTGGGGCGACCTCGTTGCGCAGACCGCCGCTGCGTTCGTAGGCCGCCAGCGGGTGCGCGCGCTGTGGCAGGAAATGGGGGGCGGGAAATTCGACGAAGCGGTGCGCTCGCTGCAGGACGTGGCCGAGCGCATGAGCCGCCGGGTGATCGAGCGCATCCCCGACGGGGCATACTCGTTCGAGGACTACCTCGACAACGACGGCATCGAGCTCGGCCGGCGCGTGAGAATCCGAGCGCGCGTGAGCGTGAAGGGCTCCGATGTGCACGTGGACTTTACCGGCACCGATTCCCAGGTGCGCGGGCCGTTCAACGCCGTGCCTTCGGTGACGCTCTCCGCGGTGCGCTACGTCGTGCGCTGCATCACCGGAGACGACATTCCCAACAACGAGGGTGCCTACCGCATGGTGAGCATCCACGTGCCCGAAGGCACTCTGCTCAACCCGCGCGCGCCGGCGTCGATCTCGTGCCGCGCGGTGACGGCGCGTCGCGTGGTGGACTGCGTGATGGGCGCCTTCGCACAGGTGCTGCCTGATGTTGTGCCTGCCGCGTCCCACGGTCACTCGTTCTCGCAGCGCATCGGCGGCATCGATCCCGAGTCGGGCGCGATGTGGGTGACTTCGGTCACCGGCACCGGCGGCATGGGCGCGCGCCCGGCGAAGGACGGCGTCGAGGCGATACAGACCGACGCGTCGAACGCGCGCAACATCCCGGTCGAGTTCTTCGAGAATTACATGCCGCTGCAGATCCTCGAATACGGCTTGCGCGCCGACTCGGGCGGTCCGGGAAGACACCGCGGAGGACTGGGACTCGTGTGGCGCTGCAAGCTCACGCGCGGCGAGGCGGTGCTGTCGAACCGCGGCGAGCGGCACTACACGCAACCGTGGGGCCTCTATGGCGGCATGCCGGGCGCAAGCTCGCGATACGTGCTCGTGCGGCGCGACGGCACGCGCGAGCTGATCCCCTCCAAGGGGGTATTCACGATGAGCGCGGGCGACGAGCTGCACGTCCATAGTTGCGGTGGCGGCGGTCATGGCGATCCGCTCGACCGCGATCCGGCTTTCGTGCTGGACGACGCGAAACGGGGGAAGGTGTCGTTCGAGTCCGCGCGCGAGCATTACGGTGTTGCGATCGATCCGGCGACCTGGAGCGTGCAGCGCGAGGAAACCGAAAAGCTGCGGCAGGCGCTGCACAAACGCCGGCCGGTTGCGGGGATGGTGTTCGACCGCGGCCGCGTCGTGGAATCCGCCGGCGGTCCGCATGCTCCGGTGATCGACATCGGGGGGTAGAACCCATCTCAGGAATCACTCAAAACCGATTCACGCCAAAAGCTATAGCCACAGAGACCACAGAGAGCACGGAGAAAACCGCAAAATGCTGTTCCGCGCCTGGGTTCCTCATCCCTTTACAGGGGTGAGGGTTAAACTCTGTGACCTCTGTGCGCTCTGTGGCTAAAGTTTTCAGGTTTTTTCAGACCGGATCTGGATCATGCTGCTCGTAGGTGTCGATACCGGTGGCACGTTCACCGATGTTGTGTGCAGCGACGGCGAGCGCACGGGAATATTCAAGGTGCCTTCGCGCCCCGACGCGCCCGGCGAAGCGCTGCTCGAAGGCGTGAAGCGCGCGGCGGCGCTGCTCGGCGCGCGCCCGGAAGACGTCGAGCGCCTCATCCATGGCACGACGGTCGCGACCAACGCGATCGTGCAGCGCAAGGGCGCGGTGGTGGGGCTCCTGACAACCGACGGTTTCGTCGATGTTCTCGAGATCGGCAGGCTCAAGCGCTCGAAGCTCTACGACTGGAACATCGATCCCGAGACACCATCCTTTCTCGCGCCGCGCGAGCGCCGGCGCGGCATACCGGAGCGGCTCGACAGCCGCGGTCGCGTGCTCACACCGCTCGACGAGGCGCGCGTGAAGGCCGAGATCGCGGATCTCATCGGGCGCCACGGCGTCGAGGCGGTCGCGGTCTGCTATCTTTTCTCCTATCTCAATCCGCAGCACGAGCTGCGGACGCGCGAGTTGATCGCCAAAGCCGCCCCCGGCCTGCCGGTGTCGCTCTCGTGCGAGGTCGATCCCGAGTACCGCGAGTATGAGCGAACGGCGGTGACGGCGTTCGACGCCTACCTGCAGCCGGTCGTGAAGGGCTACATGGGAAAGCTCAGGGAAGAGCTCGCCGCCCGCAGGCTCAACGCGACGCTGCAGGTCATGCAGTCGCGCGGCGGGATTACTTCCGCGGAGCTCGCCTCGAGTTCGCCGGTCAACATGGTGCTTTCCGGCCCTGCGGGAGGAGTGGCGGCGGCGCGCCACATCGCGCAGGCGACCGGCTACCGCAACCTCATCAATTTCGACATGGGCGGCACGAGCAGCGACGTGTCGCTCGTGATCGACGGCGAGGCGAGCATCACCACCGAGAGCAGGATCGGCGGCTACCCGGTGCGAGTGACCACGGTCGACGTGAGCACCATCGGAGCCGGCGGCGGGAGCATCGCCTGGATCGACAGCGGCGGGAGGCTCCGCGTCGGGCCGCACAGCGCGGGCGCACAACCGGGGCCGGTGTGCTACGCGCGCGGCGGCAGGGAGCCGACGGTGACCGACGCGAGCGTGCTCCTCGGCTATCTCAACCCCGAGAACTTCGCGATGGGCCAGATCCGACTCGACGTGCGCGCGGCGGAGGAGGCGGTCGCTGCGCTCGGCAGGCGGCTCGGCATGAGCGCGACGGAAACTGCGCTCGGCATCCACCGCGTGATCAACGCGGCGATGGCGGACCAGATCCGGCTGATGACGGTCAAACGCGGGCACGATGCGCGCAACTTTCACCTGCTCGCGTTCGGCGGCGCGGGACCGGTGCACGCGCCGGCGCTCGCCGCGGACCTGGAGATTCCCGCGGTGCTCGTGCCCGCCTGTCCCGGCGTGCTCGCCGCGTTCGGTCTGCTCACCGCGAACGTCGAGCACGACCAGAAACTCACCTGCATGCAGGCTGCCGTGGGGATTGATGCGGCGAAGCTCGAAGCGATATACCGCGAGCTCGAGAAGGCGTGCCGCGATCGCATGGCGCGCGACGCGATTTCTCCCGAGCGCTGCGAGGTGAGAAGGCTCGCTGATCTTCGCTACCGGGGACAATCCGCGGAAATCGAGGTGCCGGTCGCGGCGCGCATCGACGGCGAGGCGGTGAAGGCCATGATCGCGGAGTTCCACGCGCGCCATCAGCGCGCTTTTTCCTACGTGAACGCGGACAGCCGCGTGGAATTCGTCAACGCCAAGGTCGTCGCGAGCTACGCGATG
>JACQGO010000221.1 GCA_016199485.1 Betaproteobacteria bacterium | reverse complement strand
TCGCCGTCGCGGCTTGTCCGTACGTCGGTTTCGATGCCGTCGACCCCGAGCTCCACCGCCGCCGCGAACGCCTCCAGCGTGTTTTCGGGGACGGTGGCGTGATAGCCGCGGTGGGCAAGGATCAGCATGGCCGGATCGTGCGTGGCAGGTGGTCGCCATATGTTAGCGGAATTCCCGCCGCAGCGCGGCGTCCCGATATGCGGGAAGGGGGCGGCGCCCGCCGCAGGCACGCGGCGCCGGCCGGGAATGTTTGTTTTTGCCGGCGATTCTAGTTTATGCTAACGCCTACCCGGTGCCTCCGGACGGCGTGCCCGGTTCAACATGGAGACGGCGAATGGGCTTTTACGCGTTCTACGTGATAGCAATAATAATCCTGATCCTGCATTTCACCGGCTGGCTGAAACGCCACAACCTGGAGTGGATCGTGCTGGTGCTCGCCGTCATCACCTTCCCCGCCGTCATCTTCCTCAAATAATCCCCGTCCGGAGACGAGGCGGCGCGCTTTGTGCCGCCCCGCCGCACCGCCGCGCGTGGCGGTGCGTCACCCGGTCTTGCCGGTAACGCTCGCGCACGCGACTCCAGGACCGCCGCCGCACCCCGCCTCATTTGAACAGCAGCGTCGCGCCGCTCAGGATCAGCAACACCGCGAGCAACCTGGAAAACGTTTCCTGGCTGATGCGGTGATGGATTTTTTCGCCAGCGTAGGTGCCGGCGAAGATCGCCGGCAGCATCAGCGCGGCAAGCGCCAGAGTCCCCAGCGTGTAGTAGCCCGACACCGCGTAGCCGAGCACGCGCATGATCATCTCGAAAAACCACAGCATGACGGTGGTCGCGCGGAACTGCGTCTTGTTGACCTGGCGCAGGTGCATGTAAACGACGATGATCGCCCCGCCGCCGCCGCCGAACAACGTATCCGCGGCGGCCCCCAGAAAGCCGGCGGGCAACGCCCATTTTTCCGAGCACCTGACCGGCGGCAGGCCGAAGTGATGTACCGCCAGCACGTAAAGGCCGTAACCGCCGATGAAGCCGCCCAGCAGCTTGATCAGCAGCGTGTGGTCGAGCACCGCGAACAGGTACAGGCCGCCCGCGATACCGAAGAAAGTGGGCACCACCAGCAGGACCAGCTCCCGCCAGATCACATCCCGCCAGTCCCTGAGGGTGAGAAAAACGAACAGGATCAGCACGAGCAGCGCCATCATCGGCACCGCAGTGTGTATCGGCAGCACGAACACCAGGAACGGCATCGCGATCAGCGAGCTCCCGAATCCGGACATTCCACGCACGAGCATGGCGAAGAACACGATGGCCGCCGTCACCGCGAGCTGGAGCGTGCTATAGGCGTCGAACATGCGTTCCGTTTACTTGAGTATCAGCGCCGCGCCGCTCACCATCAGTACCAGGCCCACCACGCGGTTGAACGCGCGCTGGTTGATGCGGCCCGCCACGTGGTTGCCGATGCGCGCGCCGATCAGCATCATCGGCAGCGCCGCCGCGAGCACGGTAAGCGTGGCCGGATTGTAGAAACCCAGCCCGGAATAGCCGATCACCCGCAGCGTCGCCAGCGTGAGCAGCATCGTGGTGACGGTTACGCGGAACGCGTCCTTCTCCAGCCGCAGCGCGTTGAGATAGATCACGTAGAGCGGCCCCGCCGCGCCGCCGAATAGCGTGCCGACCACGCCCGCCAGCGTCGAGAGCCCGATCGCGAGCGGCCACACCAGCGAGCGCGGCGGCGGGCGCAGCCGCCCCGCGGTCGCGAAGGCAAAGATCGCGTAGGCGATCACGAACACCCCAAAGGCGCGCGTGAGCGTCCGCGGATCGAGCTCGCGGAACAGGTAGAGCCCGCCGAGGACGCCGCTCAGCGTGAAAGGCGCAACGCGCGCGATTTCCTTCCATACGATCCTGCGCCAGTCCTTCAGCCAGTGACCGAGCGACGAGAATATCGTGAGCACGGTGATGACCGGGATCACGATGTGGATCGGCAGCACCAGCGCGAGCAGCGGCACCCCGATCGCCCCTCCGCCGAAACCCGTGGTGCCGCGCACCGCGAACGCCAGCATGACCACCAGCGCGGCGAACGCGAGCTGGAAAAAGCCGAGTCCCTCCATTCATTCTCCCCGCGCCATGCGCGCGGTCACTCGAGCGGCACCCGGCCGGTGACCGGGAACCTGGGATCGGTATAGCCCGGCGTGGAAGCGTGTCCGGCCGGCACCAGGCCGTCGATGAACGCCTCGTCTTCCGCGTCGAACCCGTGTTGCAGCGCGCCGAGATATTCGCGCCACTGTTCGAACGTGCGCGGGCCGACGAGCGCCGCGGTGACGATTGCGTTCGCGAGCACCCAGTTGAACGCGAATTGTCCCGCGGTCGTCCCTTTGCGCTCCGCGTGCCGCCTGACCTGCTGAGCGATGTCGAGTGACTCCTTGCGGTAATCGGTCTGCAGGAAGCGCTGCTCGCCCCGTCCCGCGCGCGAGTCGCGCGGCGGCTTCGCGCCGGGCCTGTATTTGCCGGTGAGCACGCCGCGCGCGAGCGCACTGTAGGGCACGACCCCGAGCCCGTAATGGCGGCACGCCGGCAGCACCTCGACCTCGGCCTGGCGGTTGAGCGCGTTGTAATACGGCTGGCACACGATGGGCTGCGGCAGGCCGAGGCTGCGGCATTCCCGGACGACTTCCGCCATGCGCCAGCCCTGGAAGTTGCTCACGCCGAAGTAGCGCACCTTGCCCTGGCGCATGAGGTCGTCCATCGCGCGCAGCGCCTCGGCGAGCGGCGTATCGCGATCCTCGCGGTGGAAGTAGTAGATGTCGATGTAGTCGGTGCCGAGGCGCTTGAGGCTCCCCTCCACCGCCCGCATCATCCACTTGCGCCCCAGTCCGCCGGAATTCGGGTCGCCGGGAACGGACAGGTTCCCGAGCTTGGTGGCGAGCACCCAGCGGTCGCGATTGCCGCGAACAAGATTGCCGACGACGCGCTCCGACTCGCCTTCGCCGTAGGCATCTGCGGTATCGATGAAGTTCACCCCCGCGTCGAACGCGGAGCCGACGATGCGCGCCGCCGTCCTGCGGTCGGTGCGCTCGCCGAACATCATCGTGCCGAGGCAGATCGGCGACACCTTGAGACCGCTCGCTCCGAGCCTCCGGTATTCCATCGTTCCCTCCGTTTTCAGCATGCTCGCGCGGCGATGCCGCGCCTCTCCCTCACCTCGGCCGGGCCGCGACAGCAGCGCGGCGCCCGAGCCACAGAAAAACCACTCCCGCGCCTGCGATGAGCACGAGCAGGCCGAACGTGGCGGTATAGCTTCCGATCAGCCCGTAGGCGGTTGCGAACGCCGCGGGGCCGACCAGGATGCCGCCGAAGTTCCACACCATCGCCCCGCCGGTCGCGACGCTCACCCCTCCCGGGGGGCTCAGGCGCGAGACTTCCGCGAGGAACACACCGTTCCAGCCGATGGCGCTTGCGCCAAACACCACGAACAGCACCGAGAGCGCCGGCGCCCGCCACGCGGGCGACACCAGCGCGGTGGCGACACAGCATGCCACCATGAGCGCATTGAGCGTGAGCAGCGTCCCGAAGCTGTCGCGCGTGGCATCGGCGATCCATCCCCAGAAGATGCGCCCCGCCACACCCGCCGCCTGCGCGAGGGAGAGCATGAGCCCGGCCGCCACCAGGCTGTAGCCGGCTTCCGCGACGAGCATGATCACCGCGTATGCGCCGAAGCACAACTGCACGAACGAGAAGCAGAACGATGAGAACGCCAGCCAGCGCAGCGCCGGGCGGCGCCACAGTACCATGATCCCCCGCAGCGGATACTCGCGGGCGGGCGCCGCGCGCTTGCGGTCGTCGTCCCAGCCGGCGCGCGCCGGCTCGAGCACGACCAGCATGGCGACCACGATCACGAACACGACCGCCATCGCCCAGCGCCAGCCGAAGGCGAGCGTGACCGCGGGAGCGGTGGTCCCCACCAGCATCCACGCGAGCGGCACGCCGGTCTGCTTCAGCGAAAAAATCAGGTTGCGGTTTTTCGCGGGAGTGAAACGGAACAGCAGGTGGGCCGAGGACGGCGTGATCACGCTGATGCCCACCCCGAGCAGGACCGATGTGGCCACGAGCGCGGCGAGGCTGGAGGTCATTCCCAGGAGCACCGCCACCGCACACAGCGCGAGGCTCACCTGCATCATGCGGCACGCGCCCCACCGCGTGACCATGCCGCTGACAAACGGCGAGGCGAACATCGCGGCTCCGTAGATGAGGCTTACCTGGTAGCCGATCAGCGCCGGGCGTACGCCGAGCGCCCTGGCAAGCTCCGGCGCAATCACGGGGAACACCGCCGCACCCATGATCGAGGCGATCTGCGCCATGGTCGTCGCCGCGACGACCGCGACCACCGTCGAGCGGGGAACCGTGTCGAGCTCTGCCGGCGGCGGTGCGCTGCTCACTGTCTGTTTTTTGCAACGGCGGGAAAAATCGGCTTTCCGCCATTATACCGGCGCACGCCGCCGGGGCCTTCCGTCAACGGCCCCGCGCGCCCGGCCAGGAAAGCGCAGCGGGCGCTACCGCATCGGATACAGCCGCTCGCGATCTTCCGCGGCCCGCGGCCGCGTTGCATTCTTACCGATTTTGACGTAGATCAGTACCGGATCCGGTCGAAGCCATTAGTTTCTGACACCGGAGGAGGAAGGCATGCAACACAAGAAACTGGGTGTCGCGGTAATAGGGTGTGGCCGTATGGGCCGGTTGCGGGCAAGCCTAGCAGCGGTTCACCCCGCGGTTTCCTTCCTTGCCGTTTCGGATGCGGACTCCTCCCGTGCTCGACTCCTCGCCGAGAACGTGGGCGCCCAATTCCATTCAGACGACAACCTGAAAGCGATCTCCCGGCCGGAGGTCGACGCAGTAATCGTATCCACGAGCGAGAACGAACACGCCCTGCCCGTCCTCCAGGCCATCGAGCTTCGAAAACCCGTCCTGGTCGAAAAGCCGATCGCCCTGAGCCTGGAGGATGCCGACCGGATGCTGTCCGCCGCGGCGCGGATGGGAGTCGAGCTCCGCGTCGGTTACAGCAGGCGCTTCAAGCGCGGCTACCTTCTCGCCAAGGAGCAGATCGCCGCGGGGCGTTTCGGCCGGATCGTGGGGGCGGCCGCGCGGGCCTATAACTCGCGCGCCCAGGCCTTCCAGATTCTGCAGCGTTCCCCCAACGCGACCGCCATCACGTACGGCATGACTTACTATGTCGATCTGATCTGCTGGTTCCTGGAGGGCAATCCCGCGGTGGAAGTCGTCGCCCGCGGTCAGAAGGGCGTGTTCCAGGCTGCCGGTTACATTGCGGACGATGTGAACTGGGCCATCCTGACGTTCGCCGATGGCGCCATCGCGAGCCTCGGCGTGGATTACGCCCTTCCCGCAAAATACCCCTCTTTCGGGGCGAACGCGCGCCTGGAAATCCTAGGCACCGAAGGCGTGATGCTTCTTGACGATGACCACAAGGACCAGGTGTTCTACACGGACCGGGGTATCGAGCACAGCTATGTTCCAGGCCACTACCTGAACGCGGCTTTCATGAGCAGCACCGCCTCCGGAGACTGGGCGCAAGGGGATTATTGGGGGCCTCTGGGCGACGAGACCCGGACCTGGCTCGACCACCTCGCGACGGGTCGCGCGTGCGTCGTAGCGACCGCGGAACAGGGCCGCAAGGTGTTGGAGATCACCCTCGCCATTGAGCAAGCCGTGCGAACCAGGAAGGCCGTCAGCTTGCCGTTGACGGAAGCGGGGTGAGAACGGAATGTTCCACGCGCTGAACCAGAAACGGAGGGGATCATCATGAAACATCTTCTCAAGATAATATCGATCACCGCCATCCAGATTTTGAGCTTGCACGATGTTCCGGTTTCGGCGGCGGAGTACCCGACCAAGCCCATCCTCGTCATCAATCCTTTTTCCGCCGGAGGAAGCCGTGACATTCTCGGGCGCATGTTCGCGTCGGTGGCCGAGAAGTATCTGGGGAAGCACCTGGTGGTCTTCAACAAACCGGGCGCTTCCGGGAAGATCGGAAATCTGGCGGTTGCCCAAGCCGCTCCCGACGGTTATACGTTGGGATTGGTGTCCACCTCGGACATCATTCCCATAGAATGGGAAGTCGCGAACGGGCGGAAGCCTCCGTATACCCGGCACGATTTCATCCTTCTTGGGTCCCTGACCCGGAGCCCGGTGCTGGTCGTCGTGCCTTACAACAGCCCCTGGAAGATCCTGGCCGATCTGCT
>JACQGO010000212.1 GCA_016199485.1 Betaproteobacteria bacterium | reverse complement strand
TAGAGTGCGGCCTCCAGCCGGTCGCACAGCGTCTTCAGGATCTCGATCCGCGCGGAGAACTTGTCGTTGGCGGAAATCACGCTCCACGGCGCGATGTCGGTCGAAGTGCGCTCGACCATGTCGCACACCGCGCGCTCGTAATCGTCCCACTTCTTGCGATTGCGCCAGTCCTCCTCGGTGATCTTGAAGCTCTTGAACGGCGTCTTCTCGCGCTCCCGGAAGCGCTTGAGCTGCTCCTCCTTGGTGATGGTGAGCCAGAACTTGACGAAGACCGCACCGCTCCGCGCGAGCTGCTCCTCGAAGTCGTTGATCTCGTGGTACGCGCGCATCCAGTCCTCTTCCGAGCAGAACTTCTCGACACGCTCCACCAGCACGCGCCCGTACCATGAGCGGTCGAAGATCGTCACCCGCCCCGTGCGCGGCATGTGCCGCCAGAAGCGCCACAGGTACGGCTGCGCGCGCTCCTCCTCGGTCGGCGCCGCGACCGGGATCACCTGGTAGCGGCGCGCGTCGAGCGCGCCGGTGACGCGGCGGACCGCGCCGCCCTTGCCGCCGGCGTCCGCGCCTTCGAACACCATGATCAGCGATTTGTCGCGGAAGCGCTTGTCCCGCGTCAGGAGGTTGAGCTGGCCCTGGTATTTCTCGAGCTTCTTGTCGTATGCGTTCTTGGCGAGCGTCCGGGTGTAGTCGATGCTGTTCAGCACGGTGCGGCCGTTGAGCGCGGGCTCGGGCAGCGCCGCGGGGCGGCTCGGCGCCGGCTTGCGGCCCGCGAGCCGCGCGGTGAGCGCGTCGAGCAGCAGCCTGCCGGCGGTGAGATAGCGGTAGCGGGCATCGGTGCCCTCGATGACGATCCACGGCGCGTGCCCGGTGCTCGTCTCGCGCAGCACGTGCTCCGAGATGCGGTGGAACTTGTCGTAGAACTTGAAGCGCCGCCAGTCGAGCTTGGTTACGCGCCAGCGCGTCTTGGGATCGGCGGCGAGCGCCTTGAGCCGCTTCTTCTGCGCCTGCCTGGAAAGGTGGAACCAGAACTTGAGGATGAGCGCGCCCTCGTCGGCGAGCATGCGCTCGAAGCGGGTGATCTCCTCCAGGTCGCGCTCGAGCTGCGCGTCCTTGATGTCACCGTTCACGCGCGCGACGATCGGATCGGTGTACCACGAGCCGAACAGGATTCCGATCCTGCCTTTGGGTGGCAGCGCGCGCCAGTAACGCCACATGCGCGGCCGTTCGCGCTCCTCGTCCGACATCTCGCCGAAGGCGTGCGTGATGATGTGGCGCGGGTCCATCCACTCGTTGAGCACGTTCACCGTCTCGCCCTTGCCGGCGCCGTCGACCCCGCCGATCACGATGACGACTGGAAAATTCTTCTTCGCGAGCAAATCGTACTGCGCCTTGAGCAGCGCTTCGCGCAGCTTTGGCACCTTGCGCGCGTACTCGCTTTTCGGGACCTTGTGGCCGAGTTCGGCGGATTCGAACATGGTTCTACTCCCCAGAGTCGTAGGCTGATGCAGGGCCCGCCGCCTCCCCTCCAAGGCCGACGGATTCATGTGCTCCACCGCGCGCTCCCGGCATTGTCCGATGCCCGATACTTCGGCCCGGGGCCGGGCGGCGCCAGCGTAACCACGTCACCACACTGAATTATCCACGAGGCGGCGCGGTTTTTGAAACTACAATCGATGCCGGCGGCATGTATATCAGTCATTGCTTATTTTCTGATTTACAGCCGACGCCCACCCTGAGTATGATGTCGGCGCGGCTTTCTCGAAGCGCGGTGCCGTTGAACAAGAAGTGTTACCGGGAAACACGGCCGCATCCCGCCTGAGGAGACCCGCTCATGAGGACGCACCCGCTTTCCAAAGCCCTGTTTGTCTGGCTCGCGCTCTACGTGCCGTGGGCCGCGGCGGCCGAGGCGCCGACGCTCAACATGGCCAACACCGCGTGGATGCTCACCGCCACCGTGCTGGTGCTGTTCATGACGATCCCCGGGCTCGCGTTGTTCTACGCCGGGCTGGTGCGCACCAAGAACGTGCTCTCGGTGCTCATGCACTGCTTTGCGATCACTTGCATGGTCTCGATCGCGTGGGTGGTGGTCGCCTACAGCCTCGCGTTTGGCGACGGCGGCGCGTTCAACCAGTGGCTCGGGGGGCTCGGAAAGTCGTTCCTGTCCGGCATCGGGGTGAATACCCTGAAAGGCAGCATCCCGGAAACCGTGTTCGCGATGTTCCAGTTGACGTTCGCCATTATCACGCCGGCGCTCGTCGTCGGCGGCTATGCCGAGCGCGTGAAATTCTCGGGGATGCTGCTCTTCAGCCTGCTCTGGCTCCTGTTCGTCTACGTCCCGATCGCGCACTGGGTGTGGGGCGAGGGCTGGCTGAAGAAGATGGGGCTCATGGATTTCGCCGGCGGCACCGTGGTGCACCTGAACGCGGGGATCGCATCCCTGGTCGCAGCGCTGGCGCTGGGGCGGCGCCAGGGCTTTCCCGGCACGCCGATGCCGCCGCACAACCTCACGATGACGGTCGCGGGCGCGAGCATGCTTTGGGTCGGCTGGTTCGGGTTCAACGCGGGCAGCGCGCTCGCCGCGGACGGCACGGCGGGCATGACGATGCTCGTAACGCACATCGGTGCCGCGACCGCATCTCTCGCCTGGATGTTCTGCGAGTGGATCCGCTTCGGCAAACCCTCGGTGCTGGGCATCGTGACCGGCATGGTCGCGGGGCTCGGCACGATCACCCCGGCTTCCGGCTATGTCGGACCGGTCGGTGCGCTGGTGATCGGCGCGACCGCCGGCGTGGCGTGCTTCTTCGCGACCAACTACATGAAACGCACCCTGCACGTGGACGACTCGCTCGACGTTTTTCCGGTGCACGGCGTGGGGGGCACGATTGGCACGACGCTCACCGGCGTGTTCGCCGCAAGTTATTTCGGCGGCGTGGGCTACGCCCAGGGTGTGACGATGGGCGGTCAGGTGATGGTACAGCTCACCGGCGTCCTCGCCGCCGCAGTGTGGTCCGGGGTGGTCACCTTCGTGCTGCTGAAGACCGCCGACGCGCTCGTCGGCCTGCGCGTGACGGCGGAAGAAGAGACGCAGGGGCTCGACACCGTGTTGCACAACGAGACCGGCTACAACCTGTAGCCGCGTCGCGCAGCGCGAAGAACGCGACCGAGCGGCGCGCAGCCGGGCGGGGACGTGCGCCGGCGCCCGGCGCTGGCGCCGCTACATCAGCACGATGTCGAACTGCTCCTGATTGTAGGCGGTCTCGACCTGCAGCGACACGGGCTTGCCGATGAAGTCGGAGAGCGTCGCGAGCGACTGCGATTCCTCGTCGAGAAACATGTCGATCACCTGCTGCGAGGCGAGGATGCGGAACTCGCGCGCGCTGAACTGGCGCGCCTCGCGCATCAGCTCGCGCAGGATCTGGTAGCACACCGTGTGCGCGGTCTTCAGTTCCCCGCGCCCCCGGCACACCGGGCACGGCTCGCATAGCACGTGCGCCAGGGACTCGCGCGTGCGCTTTCTCGTCATCTCCACCAGCCCGAGCTGGGTAAAGCCGTTCACCGTCATGCGCGTGCGGTCGCGCGCGAGCGCCTTGCGGAATTCGTTGAGCACCGCGTTCCTGTGCTCGTCGCTGTCCATGTCGATGAAGTCGATGATGATGATCCCGCCCAGGTTTCGCACCCTGAGCTGGCGCGCGATCACCTGCGCCGCCTCGAGGTTGGTCTTGAAGATCGTCTCGTCGAAGCTGCGGCCGCTCACGAACCCCCCGGTATTGACGTCCACCGTGGTGAGCGCCTCGGTCTGGTCGATGATGAGATAGCCGCCGGATTTCAGCTCGACGCGGCGCGCGAGCGCCTTTTCGATCTCGTCCTCGACCCCGTACAGATCGAACAGCGGCCGCTCGCCGGTGTAATGCTCGAGGCGCTCCGCGACGTTGGGCACGTACTCGGTTGCGAACGCGACCATCTTCTGGTGGGTGTCGCGTGAGTCGATCAGGATCCTCACCGTCTCCTCGTGCACGAAGTCGCGCAGCACGCGCAGGCTGAGGTTCAGGTCCTGGTAGAGCAGTTCCGGGGGCCCCGCACACTGCGCTTTCTCCTCGATGCCGCGCCACAGCTTCCTCAAGTACTCGAGGTCGGAAGCGAGCTCGCGGTCGGAAGCGGTCTCCGCCACCGTGCGGACGATGAAGCCGCCGCACGCCTCCGCGGGCAGCATTTGCTGCAGCTTCTCGCGCAGGTGCTGCCGTTCCTCCTCGTCATCGATGCGCTGCGAAATCCCGATGTGCGACTCCTGCGGCAGGAGAACCAGAAAACGGCCGGCAAACGAGATCTGGGTGGAAAGGCGGGCACCCTTGGTGCCGATCGGATCCTTGATCACCTGTACCATCAGGTTCTGCCCCTCGGCGAGGAGCTGCTCGATGGGCTTCGTCTGCTCCCCGTTGCCCCGGCTTCCCCAGATGTCCACGACGTGCAGGAACGCCGCGCGCTCGCCGCCGATGTCGATGAACGCGGACTGCATGCCGGGCAGCACGCGAATCACGCGGCCCATGTAGATGTTGCCCACGAGCCCGCGCGCGGAGGCGCGCTCGATGTGCACCTCGTGGGTGACGCCGTACTCGATCACCGCGACGCGCGTCTCCTGGGGGGTCACGTTGATGAGTATCTCTTCCATCATGGGAAACAGCTCCGCAAGCGCCGCGTTTGCAGCGCGATTCTCACGCGCTGAGCGGCGCGCACGCCTCATTGCGCATCCGGTCGAAAGCCCCCGGCACCGGGAAGCGCTAACCGGCGCGCCGCCCCTTGCGGCGCGTCCGTGTTCAGCGCGGCCTCATATTATGGCGATGCCGAACCTGCGGAGCAATTCCGCGGTCTCGTAGAGCGGCAGCCCCACGACCCCCGAGTAGCTGCCGCGGATCTCGCGGACGAAGGCGCCGGCGCGCCCCTGCACCGCGTAAGCGCCCGCCTTGTCGAGCGGCTCGCCGCACGCGGCATAGCGGCGAATCTCGGCTTCCGTGAGGTCACCGATTTCGACGACCGACACCGAAAGCCGGCTCTCGACCTGGTCTCTGCGCGCCACCGCAACCGCGGTCACTACCTCGTGCTGCCTGCCGGAAAGCCGCTTGAGTATCCGCACCGCGCGCCCGGCGTCCTCCGGCTTGCCGATGATCTCGCCACCGAGCACCACGGCGGTGTCGGCGGCGAGCACCGGATTCGGCGGCAGCCCGCGGCTCGCCACCTGGCGCGCACCGGTGCTCGCTTTGGAGCACGCGATGCGCAGCACGTAGTCCTGCGGCCGCTCTCCCGGCAGCGGCGTTTCGTCGACGTCGGCACCGCGCCTGACGTCTTCGCGCAGCAGCAGGATCTCGAAGGCGACGCCGATCTGCTTCAGGAGCTCGCGGCGCCGCGGGCTGCGCGAGGCGAGGTAGATGCGTTTGTCAGCGGCGGTCATTTACTGAGCAGGATTGAGGATCGAGGATTGAGGATCGAGGACACCTGATCCGTACACGATCGCTCAATCCTCAATCCTGGTACCTCGATCCCGCGCTTCACTCTCTGTGATACGGATGCCCCGCCAACAGTGACACCGCCCGATACAGCTGCTCCGCGAGCACCACGCGCGCGAGTCCGTGCGGCAGCGTGAATGACGAGAGCGCGAGCGACAGATCCGCGGAGCGTTTCAATTCTGGCGCGATTCCGTCAGCACCGCCTATGACAAATGCCACGTCGCGGCCTTCGTGCTTCCAGCGCGCGACGCGCTGCGCGAGTTGCGCCGTGGTGAGCTGCGCGCCGCGCTCGTCCAGCACCACCAGGCAGCAGCCCGCGGGGAGCGCGGCCCGGATGCGCCCCGACTCGGCCTCGAGCAGCTGCGCCACCGGCCGCGCGCCGACGCGGCCTCCCCGGCCTTCGGGCTTGATCTGGGCGAGATCGATCCGGGTCTCGCGCGGCATGCGCTGCGCGTACTCGTTGAAGCCGGCGTCGATCCACGCCGGCATCCGGTGGCCGACGGCCACGATTACGAATTTCATGCGCTTGGAACTCGCCGCGCCCAGCGCCCGCGGGACGCCGGCGCGCTCAGCCTCTGACGGCGGACGCGGCCGCGCGGCGACGCCGCGCGCGCCGCAGCGGCGACCACAGCTCCTCGAGGCTGTAGTAGCGGCGGACCGCCGGCTGCATGATGTGCACCACGACGGCTCCCAGATCGACGAGTATCCATTCGCCGGCTTGCTCGCCTTCGACGCCGTAGATTCTGGCACCGAGCGCCTTGAGCTTTTCCTGCACGTTGTTGGAAAGCGCCTTGGTCTGGCGCGTGGAGTCGCCGCTCGCGATGATCATCTTGTCGAAGAGCGAGGTCATGCGCTTCACATCGAGCACCACGATGTCGTGCGCCTTGATGTCTTCGAGCGCGGCGACGGTAGCCTTGACCAGCTTGTCTATCCTCATCAATCTCCTGAGCAATACAGTCGGTTGGCGTCAATATAATCGAGAACCGCGTCGGGCAGCAAATAACGAGCGCTTCTGCGCTCTCGCACCATCTCGCGGATCTTCGTCGCGGAGATGTCGAGCGCGGCGATCGCGATCGTCGTCACCCCGCCGGCCGGCGAGAGATGCACCGCAAGCGGCTGCTTCATGAGCCGCGAGGTGTATTCGCGCGCGAGCGGCTGCGGCATCGCCGCGGGCCATGAACCCGGCGGGAAGCCGGGACGATGCGCGACCACCACGTGCGCGAGCCCGAACAGCTCGTGCCAGCGATGCCACGTCGCGAATTCGAGAAAAGCATCCGCGCCGAGCAGCAACGCGAGCGGGCGATCGGCGCCAAGTGCTGCGCGCAGCTCGCTCAGAGTGTCGAAGGTGTAGGCGGGGCCGGCGCGCCTCACTTCCCGCTCGTCGAGCTCGAACAGCGGATTTCCGGCGATCGCGAGACGCACCATTTCCAGCCGGTGCGTCGCGCTGACGTACGGCGCGGGACGGTGCGGCGGGACGCCGTTCGGGATGAAGCGCACGCGGTCGAGCCGGAACGCTTCGCCGATCTCCTGGGCGAGCCGCAGGTGGCCGAAGTGGATCGGATCGAAGGTGCCGCCGAGGATGCCGAGCGGTGCGGTGGCCATTCAGTGAAGGGTGAAGGGTGAAGGGTGAAAAAAGCGCAGCGATGCGAGCGGGCGAACCCCCACTCCCTGCGATCGCGGCGGCTCACCCCCTGCTCCTCACGGTTCATTCCCCGTGCGTCACAACACGAGCCGGCGGATGTCGGAGAGCACGGCGCTCAGGTACGAGATGAACCGCGCGCCCTGCGCACCGTCGATCACGCGGTGGTCGTAGGAGAGCGAGAGCGGCAGCATCAGCCGCGGTACGAATTGTCCGTCCCGGTACACCGGCTTGAGCGCGGCGCGGCCCACGCCCAGGATCGCGACCTCCGGCGCGTTGATGATGGGGGTGAACAGCGTGCCGCCGATGCCGCCGAGGCTGGAAATCGAGAAGCAACCGCCCTGCAAATCGGCAGGTGCGATCTTTCCTTCACGCATGCGCGCGCTCACTTTGCCCAGCTCCGCAGCAAGCTCGAGCAGGCCCTTCTTGTCGACGTCCCGGATCACCGGTACCACGAGCCCGCTGGGCGTGTCAACAGCGATCCCGATGTGGAAGTACCCTTTCACGACCAGGCTCTCCCCGTCGTGCGCGAGCGAAGCGTTGAACTCCGGGAACTGCCTGAGCGCGACCACCGACGCCTTCATCAGGAACGAGAGCAGCGTGAAGCGCGCGCCCCTCCTCTTCGCCTCCTCGGCCTGGGCCTCACGGAATGCCTCGAGCTCGGTGATGTCCGCTTCGTCGTGCTGGGTGATGTGCGGGATCGTCACCCAGTTGCGGTGAAGGTTCGCACCCGAAAGCTTCTTGATGCGCGACAGCGGCCGCGTCTCGACCGGCCCGAATTTCGCAAAATCAATCTGCGGCAGCGGCGGCGCGAAGCCCGGCCCACCTGCCGCCGCGGGGGGGCGCGTGAGCTCCGCTTTCACGTAAGCCTGCACGTCTTCCTTGAGGATGCGGTTCTTCGGCCCGCTGCCCGCGATCCTGGCGAGATCGACGCCGAGCTCGTGCGCGAAGCGCCGCACCGAGGGGCTCGCGTGCGCCCTGGCAGTTTCCTGTCCCACCACTGCGGGCAGTGCCGCAGTCGCGCTCGGCGCGTGAGCGGCGGGCGGTACCGCCGGTGCCGGGCGCGTCGCAGGCGCAATCGGTGCAGCAGCACCCGCCGCTGGCTGCGGCGCAGGGACTTCCGCAGCGGCGGCGGTCTCTGCCGGCGCAGCGGCCGGCCTCGCTTCACGGGCCTCCAGCAGCAGCATCAACATGCCTTTCGAAACCTTGTCGCCAACCTTGAGCTTGAGTTCCTTCACCACCCCGGCGGCAGGCGAGGGCACTTCCATGGTGGCCTTGTCGGACTCGAGCGTCACCAGCGAGTCTTCCTTGTTCACCGCGTCGCCCGGCTTGACCAGGATTTCGATCACCGGCACGTTCTTGAAGTCGCCGATGTCGGGGACCTTGACCTCCAACAGTTTGCTCATGATGGCAAGTTTACTCGACTCCGGTGCTTTGTTCGCGGGCAAGACGCGAAGCGTGAGGCGCAAAGCGCGAACGCTGATGCAAATCCGTGGGTTTTCCCGCCCCACTCCTCACCACTCACTCCTCACGCTGTCATACGGTAGCAGGGTTCGGCTTTTCGGGATCGACGCCGTACTTCCTGATCGCCTCGCTCACCTTGGCGCGCGGCAGCACCTCCTCGTCGGCGAGCGCTTTGAGCGCCGCGACCGCCACGTGATGCCGG
Source organism: Betaproteobacteria bacterium (assembly GCA_016199485.1). Lineage (GTDB taxonomy): Bacteria > Pseudomonadota > Gammaproteobacteria > Burkholderiales > SG8-41 > JACQGO01. The sequence goes on along the minus strand of JACQGO010000212.1, from coordinate 2,938 downwards.
TCGACCTCGAAGAACCGGCGCAGCGCCTTGCGCGTGTCGGACCGTCCGAAGCCGTCGGTGCCGAGCGCGAGATAATGCGGCGTTGGCGAAAACGCCCGGATCTGGTCCGCAAAGATCTTCACGTAATCGGTCGCCGCCACCACCGGTCCGGGACGATCCTTGAGGCAGGTCTCGACGTAGCTCAGGCGCGGCTCGGCTTCCGGATGCAGCATGTTCCAGCGGCTCGTCTCGAGCCCGTCGCGCCGCAGCAGCGTGAAGCTCGTGACGCTCCAGATGTCCGAGGAAATGCCGAAATCCTCCTCCAGCAGCTCCGCGGCGGCGATCACTTCGCGCAGTATCGTCCCGCTGCCCAGCAACTGGACCTTGAGCTGGTTTTTCCTGAGCCTGCCTTCGCGCAACAGGTACATGCCGCGCAGGATGCCCTTCTCCACGCCTTCCGGCATCGGTGAATGCGCGTAGTTCTCGTTCATCACCGTGATGTAGTAGAAGACGTCCTGCTGCTCGACGTACATGCGGCGCAACCCGTCGTGGATGATCACCGCGAGCTCGTACGCGAACGTCGGGTCGTACGGCAGGCAGTTCGGGATGGCCGATGCGAGCACGTGGCTGTGGCCGTCGTCGTGCTGCAGCCCCTCGCCCGCGAGCGTCGTGCGGCCCGCAGTGCCCCCGAGCAGGAAGCCGCGGCAGCGCTGGTCGCCCGCTGCCCACGCGAGGTCGCCCACCCGCTGGAAGCCGAACATCGAATAGAAAATGTAAAACGGGATCATCAGGCGGTTGTGTGTCGAGTACGACGTCGCAGCCGCGATCCATGAGCACATCGCGCCCGCTTCGCAGATGCCCTCCTGCAGGATCTGGCCGTTCTTGTCCTCCTTGTAGAACATCAGCTGGTCTGCGTCCTGCGGGGTGTAGAGCTGCCCGACGTGCGAGTAGATGCCGAGCTGGCGGAACATGCCTTCCATGCCGAAGGTGCGCGACTCGTCGGGCACGATGGGCACGATGAGCCTGCCGATGTTCTTGTCGCGCAGCAGCGCGGCGAGGATGCGCACGAACGCCATCGTGGTCGAGATCTCGCGCCCCTCGGTGCCCTTGAGCAGCGACTCGAAGGCGGAGAGCGGCGGCACTTCGAGCGCCGTCGACTTGCGCCGCCGCTGCGGCACCATGCCCATCGCCTTCATGCGCTCCCTGAGATATTGCATCTCCGGGCTGTCCTTGGGAGGCTTGTAGTACGGGACCTCCTCGAGCTTGTCGTCGGGAACGGGGATGCGGAAGCGGTCGCGGAACGCCTTGATCGTGGTCGTTCCCATCTTCTTCTGCTGATGGGTGATCATCTGGCCTTCGCCCCCTTCCCCCATGCCGTAGCCCTTGATGGTCTTGGCGAGAATGATGGTCGGCTGGTCCTTGTGCCTCACCGCCGCGGCGTATGCGGCGTAGATCTTGTGCGGGTCATGGCCGCCGCGGTTGAGCCGCCAGATGTCGTCGTCGGTCATGTTGGCGACCATCTCCGCGAGTTCGGGATACTTGCCGAAGAAGTGCTTGCGCACATACGCGCCGTCCTTCGACTTGAACGTCTGGTACTCCCCGTCAACGCATTCCTCGAAGCGCCGGAGCAGCAGCCCCTTGGTGTCCCTCGCGATCAGCGGGTCCCAGTACGAGCCCCAGATCACCTTGATCACGTTCCAGCCCGCGCCGCGGAACGCCGCCTCGAGCTCCTGGATGATCTTGCTGTTGCCGCGCACCGGCCCGTCGAGCCGCTGCAGGTTGCAGTTCACGACGAAAATCAGGTTGTCGAGCCTCTCGCGCCCGGCAAGCGAGATCGCGCCGAGCGATTCCGGTTCGTCCATCTCCCCGTCCCCGCAGAAGCACCACACCTTGCGTCCCTGGGGCTCGATGATGCCGCGGTCCTTGAGGTAGCGCATGAAGCGCGCCTGGTAGATCGCCATGATGGGGCCGAGCCCCATCGACACCGTCGGGACCTGCCAGAAGTGCGGCATCAGCCACGGGTGCGGATACGAGGACAGTCCCTTGCCGCCGACTTCGCGGCGAAAGTTGTCGAGCTGCTCCTCGGTGATGCGCCCCTCGAGATACGCGCGCGCGTAGATGCCCGGAGACGAATGCCCCTGGAAGTACACGAGATCGCCGCCGAAGGTCTTGGCCGGCGCGCGGAAGAAATGGTTGAAGCCGACGTCGTAGAGCGTTGCGATCGAGGCGAAGGTCGCGATGTGGCCGCCGAGCTCGGAGGAGGTCTTGTTGGCGCGCACCACCATCGCCATCGCGTTCCAGCGCACGTAGGCACGCAGCCGGTCCTCGAGCGCGTGATTTCCCGGCGAGCGCTCTTCCTTCGCGGGGGGGATGGTATTGATATAGGCGGTGGTGGCGGAAAACGGGATGTAGGCGCCGGAACGGCGGGCCTTGTCCACGAGCCGCTCGAGCAGGTAATGCGCGCGCTCCGGGCCTTCGCGCTCCAGGATCGACTCGAGCGCGTCGATCCATTCCTGTGTCTCCTGCGGGTCGACGTCGAGGTTGATGTCCTTCATGTCCATGCCAGTCACCTTTGTGAGGTCAAGCGCGCATCACCGCGAGGCCGGGTGGGCCTCGTAACGCGGCCGCGCTTGTGGCGCGGAACGCGACAAGTTGCGAATTATATATCAGGTAGTTACCGGCTGTGGCGGGGGCGGAGTGTGCGGGCGAGTGTCGCTTTTCCTGCAAGCCCAGCGCGCTTTTCGAAGAATGCGCCCACACCGGCGTTGTGGTCTTCTGTTACGAACGCATGCATGAGTGGTCGGCGTTGGGATTCGCTGCGGTCATCCCGACTTACGGGGCAGTCAAGACGCTTGCGACGCTGAGGCGACGCCTACTTCGCTCCCATGCGCAGCGCGCCGTCCAGGCGAATCACCTCGCCGTTGAGCATCGTAGCCTCTACGATGTGCGCGACGAGCGC
>JACQGO010000211.1 GCA_016199485.1 Betaproteobacteria bacterium | reverse complement strand
GTGCAGTGAAATTGGATTCCCGCTTGCGCGGGAATGACAGTAGGGGGCATCTTGCCGTCGGCTTCAAGCCGACATCCTGTAAACCCCTCGGCTTATAGCCGAGGGTTGTTTAGTTCCCGGGACGGTTGAGAGTTCCTGGGACGGTTGAGCGGCCGCCGCAATGGGAACGGTCGGGCCGGTCGCATATCGGCGGCGCGGGCGAGAAGAAGGCGCGCGTGAGAGCCGTAGAGCGTGGGAAAGGTCACAAGAAAAATCCGCGCAACCCCTATACCTGTGGGTGTTTTGGGCGCATACTGCCGGGGTCGAATTCACTCTGGGTCAGTCCGCACTCTCTTTCGGGCTGGCACTTCCGGTTTTCTCCCACAGGAAATTTGATGCTTCGCGCACTGTCGCGCGAGGCCACGCCACATCTGGAGGCATTATGTCTACCGGCACCGTGAAATTCTTCAACAGCACCAAAGGCTTTGGTTTCATTCAACCTGACGACGCATCGAAGGACGTGTTCGTGCACATATCCGCGGTCGAGCGCGCAGGGCTCGGTACTCTGAGCGAGAACCAGAAGGTCTCCTTCGACCTGGAGCGGGGCCAGAATGGCAAGACCTCGGCGGTCAATCTGAAGGCCATCTGAGGCCCCGTGCCGGGGCGGCCGTCGCCGTCCCGGTTCTGGCATTGGCATTGAACACGCGAACACGCAGGAGGGCCTGACTTGGCCAAGGAAGAAATGATCGAAATGGAAGGCGTGGTGAGCGAGGTGCTGCCCGATACGCGCTATCGCGTGGGCTTAAGCAACGGCCACAACGTGATCGCCTACATGTCCGGCAGGATGCGCAAGCACCGGATTCGCATCCTCGCTGGGGACAAGGTCAGCATCGAGCTGACGCCCTACGACCTCACCAAGGGGCGTATCACCTTCAGGCACAAGGACGAGCGTGCCCCCCTCGCCCCGATGAGGCGCCGTCCACCCCACTACGGGCGGCGCTGAGCGTTCTTTCGCGAGCGGCGTGTTTGAGGGTTGATTCGACGTAACGGGCTGATCGCGATACGCGCTTGCGATCGAGCGGGTCGTGGGTTCGAATCCCGCTGGGCGCGCCACACGTCTTCTACCGCGATGCCCAATGCCGGAAGCGCTGCCTTCCGGCGCGAGGATCCGGATACCAGTTCTCTACCGCCAAGCCGGGCACCTGCCCGAAATGCTTGGTGTTATTGGTTACGACCGTCGCCCTCAGGCTGAGGGCGTGGGCGGCGATAAGGGTGTCGAGAGGACCAATGGGACTGCCGCGTCGTTCAAGCTGATGGCGCACCTGCCCGTACGCGAGGGTCGCGAATTCATCGAACGGCGCAACATGGAACCGCAGCAGAAACCGCAACAACTGTTCGCGCTTGGTCTGCGGCACGGCACTTTTCACTACCATGAACTGCAACTCCGCGAGCACGATGGACGAAAGCACAAACTCGCCGTAGCGCAGCCCGTTCATTCTGTGCGCAATCGATTCGAACCCCTTGCGCTGGTGAATGACGTACGAACAGGTGTTCGTGTCGAACAGATAGCGCACGCGTTTCAGAAATCCCTTTTATCGCGCCGTCGCGGCTGAGCGCGTCGGCCCAGCCGAATCGGGCCTATGTCCCTGAGTTGCGCCATCAGTCCTCGATAACTGTAGCGCATTGGCACCAGGATGACCATGTCACCGAATCGTTTGACGACCACCTCGTCGCCTTCGAAGCGGCATTCCTTGGGAAGCCTCACCGCCTGGCTGCTGCCGTTCTTGAACAGTTTTGCTGTGGTTTCCATGTCCGCTCCAGTCTTGCTGGTATAGATGGAGTATATACCGCCAATCGGAAACATGCCAGCGCTGACACCGCTGGAGGCCGATCCGTCTTAAAGGGCGCTCTTGCGAGCAAAAACTGATGCGCTAACGGGCATCGAGCGGGCTGACACAGCCAGCGTAAAACAAAATCGTATTCTCTTTCGCGCGGCGCCGCAACCGGTATCGCCTGTAGAACATTGCTGGACGTTGCTGGACTATTCCATTGTCCTAGCCGCCGCGCGGTCACATTATGTGACCAGAAGATAATGGGTCGAGTTCCGAAAAATATTGCAAAAGTTTTGTGCTGCAGAAAGAAGTCGTGAGATGACGAGCCTAAAACGATTGAATCATCACCGTGATGGCTGTCCAACGAAATGGAACTGCGCCAGAATGCGGTTCGGTTGATTAGCCCTGCGCCAGTGGCAGGTGAACGTCGAATGCGCCAGTTTTGAGCCCGTCACTTAAACCTGTAGGGGTCCGTCACTTTGGAAATTGGCATCAGAAGCCAATATTCATGCGGGTTCTGCGCAACGTCACTACCCGTTTCACCGGTAGTGACGTTGCGCGCTGGCGCAGAAGAGTTGGCGCAGGAAAGGCGGCAAAATCTGGCGCAGGGATCTCGGCGGCCGAGGCGGCGTGCTACGCCGGCAGTCTGTCCTGCGAGCGTTACGCGTGAGCACCTGCCGCGAACGTGGTGTCCACACCGTGGACACCCTTGCTTGACAGCAGTAAAGGCCTCCAGCTTGCCCACCGTCGTCCGCGGCGTGCGTAATATGCGCTGCACGCACAACCGTGGATATCACCCCCGCAGTTGCCTAAACGTGTTACCGTGGCGAAGACCTACACTACAGTGGAGTGACCTTGCCATTACCGACGCCACAGAATTGCCGCATGTCCCCGGACCATACAGGAGTCTTATTCGAAGTGGAAATAGACGGGCGGATGAGAAAGGGTTTCATCACAACCGAGGCGATTGGCAGCCTATATCCCGCGCAGCCAGATCTCGTCCAAGCCGTTTCAAACTCCTCGGAAATCTCGAGAGGGTTGGCGAAGAGGATTGCGACCGGCTCCGATGATGAGCATGCGCCGATCTTGCTCAGTAGCATGATGCTTGACGGAAAAGGGCGCTGGACCATATAAAAATCCCGCCGAAGCGAGGCGCGCAGGAAAGACGGCAAAATCTGGCGCAGGGATCTCGGCGGCCGAGGCGGCGCGCTACGCCGGCAGTCTGTCCTGCAAGCGTTACGCGTGAGCACCTGCAGCGAACGCGGTGTCCACACCGTGGACACCTTTGCTAGACAACAGGAAAGACTGTCAGCTTACCCACTGTCGTAGGCGGCGTGTGTAATATGCGCCGCACTCAAAACCGTGAATATCGCCCCGCAGTTGCCTATCCGTGCCGAACGGCTGCTTACACGCGAGATCGCAAAAATGTCGCGTCGAACCTTGGCGAGACCCATTTCCGCAAAAATCGGCTTCCCACAATTCGCCAGCATCATCGCAATGGCTTCGGATGATATCTTACCCTCACCCATTTTGCCCTGGACTTGGGAAACGCTACCCGTCGCTTTCGCAAGCCATGAATGGCCGCTTGCGGCCATTCGCCAATGCGCCAGGAAAGTGGACCGCTATCGAAGTCTTCTAGCGACGGGACTCCGACGCAATAGGGGGGTAGCAGATCGAAAGCGGGCGGCGTAATATATTGATATGACATCAAAATGTTTCGCCGCGTGTCTTGAACAAGAAAACGCATGCGCGCATATAGCTTATAACATGATGATTTTATAAATAATGGACGAGCATCTGAGAATGCAGGTGGACGTGTATTTACCTTTTCGGGTTCATATTTCACGTTAGTTGTCATTTCAGACGTGCCGAACGAATACACACCTACCACTGAAACGGAGCGGAAATTTGAAACCTATCGTCAGTGGCTGGAGTACGAGGCAGGTCGCCTGACGAGTTACATCAAGCTATATCGACGGCTCCATGAACGCCGCACGGATCGGCTTGATGAGATGAACATCGCTCCCGCTTTCTTCTCGGTCACGACCGATGCCCTGTTTTCTGCAATAGTTCTCTGGGTCGACAAGCTATTCGACGAACATTCTGAACGAGGATTCTTCAATTTCCTTACCTTTGTCGAATACAATCGAGAAATGCTTTCGATTGCTGAGCTTCAGCGCCGAAAGGGGTACCCAAATGGGCATTGGATGTTGGATCGACTGCCGATCACTCTTGAGGTAGTAAACGAAGATCGGGCTCGGTTGAAAAACTTGGCGTGTTTGGCGGCATTCAAACTTCGTCGAGACAAGTTTCATGCACATTTTGATAAAGACTACTTTTTCGACCGCGAGCGTTTCTCGAAAGAGGCGCCTATTACTTGGGGCGAAGCGGAGGAATTGATCAAAGTCATGGCCGAGATCATCAACCACTATTCATCTGCTTACGACGGGCGGCTCTTCTCGCTGGAGCCGATAAACATCAACGACCTGGATCACCTCCTTAATCGTTTGCACAATGTGCGGGAGAGGAAGTAATGACAACTAACTGTGCGGTCGAAAATGACGCTCCCCGAGCGTCGCTCGCACGCGCATTTCACCGCAGACGTTAGATTCGCGCGTACATGGAGACCGTACTTGCCGCCGCAACAATTTTGGGCGGTATCGCGGCTATATGGTTCTTCTGGGACAGGATTGTCGCCCTCTGGAAACGATGGACTGCGCCACCCCTACCCCCGCCGGCGCCATCGGACAAATGGGTGGACTTCCGATACCCTGTTGATAGCGGGCTCCAACAAAGGCTTGAGGCCGAAGGCTACGATGTCGCTTGGTGCTTCGATTCAAGGCTCGCTCGAAAAACCGAACTAGAGGGATACGAGGTTGTTGTCGACCGGGACGCGGAGGGGAAAGAGTGGATCATTCGACTTCACGACAATCCCTCCGATCAAACTCTCGTGAAGCGCAAGCGGCCATGAACGAGAAACGCGAATCTAACCGCGCGATTGACAGCGACACCTATTCAGCGCCGCTACGCGCGCTGGTCGGCGCGCGTCATCGCGGACGTAGATTGAGGTACTGAGCTCACGAGCGGCGACGGCTTTGCGACTTCCCATTACGTGTATGAAGTGTTTCGAGGTCGACGGAAAACCGCCGGACGAGGCGATTTCCGTCGAAGTCCGGGACGACGGACTCTACAAAATGAGTTGCTCCCGCGGGCACATCACGCTGACGGCGATTCAAGAGCAGAAGTTTGAAGTCCTATTTGACCTAGGTGCGATGGCGCTACTCGATGGCTATCCTCGCGAGGCTATCTCGAGCATCGCGGCGTCTTTGGAAAGATTCTTCGAATACTACATTACAGTCATCGCGCTGAAGCACGGCATTCCGTATGAACAGTTTGTTGAAGCTTGGAAACCAATTTCAAAGCAATCTGAACGGCAACTTGGTGCATTTCTGTTTTTTTATCTCTTGGAGAACAAGAAATCGCTTGCCCCTGTCGTGCTAAACACAAAACCCGAAATTGACGGGCGCTCGCGGAGCGATACTTTGACTTGGGGTGAATTTCGAAATGACGTAATCCATAAGGGCTACATAGCATCTACGGAAGAGGTGATCGCGTACGGAAACCTCGTCTATCAGTTCATCTACAGGCTTATCGCGGAGTTAAGAGCAACCTGCTCGGAGTCCATGCAAAAACCCGTCTTTCATTATCTGGCAAAAGGACATCAGACAGGTGACGGAAAGCCGATTGGTACCATGACAATTCCGACCCTTATAAGCCTTGTGCGTACAAACAAGCCCGCACCGCATCTGCGCGACGCGCTTCCTGGACTCGAAAAGTATAGGCGTTGGCTGTATGTGCGACCTCAATCTAACCCGTAGCTGGTGCGGACCGGCCGCCAGCGTCGCGCCAGATCGACCGTCAATGCAGGCCGGCCGCACAGCACGGCGTTATGCGTCATAGTGCGTAGCCCCTCCTGGATGGATATGCCAACTGCCCCAGACACAAAACCATCGAAACAGGATCTCGACGCTGAACTCTCGGAATTATCGCGGGGAGTATCGAAGGCGTTCGACAATGCTCAAGATCTGTTCCAAGAGGCGGTACTTCTGCGATCTCATGGAGCGCTGAGCCGCTCGCTCTTTCTTCATCAGATCTCAATGGAAGAGTGTGGAAAGATCGAAATCCTTGGCGCGACAGCCGTCAGCTTGATCGTAGGTTACGAAACCGATTTAAAGCGGATTACTGGCGTTGTAACTAAGCACAAAGCCAAGAACTACGCCAACGCATATCTGCTGCCGCTAACCGAGGAAGAGGAAGCCGCTACGGAGGACGGAGACTGGGTGCGAGCCTTGCGAGCATTCAAGCAGCATCAGGCAAACTTTCATCTCTATTCCAATGCGGCGAAGAATTCGTCTCTGTATGTTGACTTCACGGACCATGGGTTTACCGCACCAAAGGAAACGATAACCAAAGAGATGGTCGAGGCACTCGCTGACTTGAATCGCGAGTTCTTGGCGCTGGCGGAGCCGATGGTTAGGATGCTCGCCCGCTGGCTTACCGATACAGACGAAGTGCGGAAGATGGTCGAGTGGTTCCTGGAACGCGCCGAACAGTTGAAGTCACAGCCCGAGATGGACCCACGCCAGGCGATGTCTGTGCTCATGACGGAAATGATGTCACGCGCGAAATCGAGCAACTACCTTGAGGTGGCGCTGGAAACGGGCAGCTCCTCTCGCCTTCAGACTGCGGGTGACGGCTTCGGGGAAAGCAAGAACGTAGGCAAGGAGAAGTAGATGACGCATAACAACCGCATGAATCCGAACATTCTCGGCGCGGTGATAAGGGCGTGCTGAACATGCGCCTGTTCTTAATCATCAGCCTTCTCATTGCTCTTGTTGCTGATATTGGGGTCGCTGCTTATGTAGAAAAATACGAAATAGACACCTACGCCAATTACCACCAAAAAGAACAATATCAGCGCGCCGCCCTCGAGGGCCCGTTCATCATCGGAACGAAAGAAGTCATTTTCTGGTTTCTTGATTTTGCCGAGAGAAACGATAAGGCTATTACCGCCCTTTCCACTTTCGTCATTGCAGTTTTTACTGTCGTTCTTGCGGGTGCGACCGGCATTCTGGTCAAAATGGCCAACCGGCAAGAGGATACCACCAAGACCATTGAGCGCGCTTACATCAGAATTTCGCACGATGCTCCCGGTGTGCGATGGGTTGGGACCGAGGACAAAAAAACCTTTGAAGTGCGTGTAGAAATTAAGAATCTTGGCCATACGCCAGCCACTGTTTCTGATGTTGTAATCTGCACGAAGATCCTTGAGCATGGAGTGCCATTGCCGTCGATCCCGCCATATACTATTACCCAACGGGAAGAAATTCCGTCCGCTTACCTCATGCCAGGAGATGCGTTTTTCTACACCAGACATTTCGGAATGCTTGGCGACAAAGGGCGTAGTGTGCTTGCCAATACGCATGCCCTCTATATCCTTGCGTTTGCTGATTACACGGACCAATTTAGGCGAAAATTCCGGGTAGGCTACGCTCGGATTTACAATCGCATCGTGGATGATGGAAAACAAAACAATCTCTTTCTGGTGCTGCAAAAAGGATACAACTACGATCGCCCAAGAGAGAAAAGAGAGGGCAATGATTGGGACGAGCACCCCCCATCTTAGAAAACCGGCCTGTCGCTTACACATGAACTCTAACCATCCGCTGCAGGGGACGCTCCGCGCTCCTGAGCGGGAACGTTATAGATCATGAAAACCGCCTCTGACAATAACATTCGCATTGGTCCTGACATATTCTGCGCAGCAATACGGGCATGCTAACCATGAGAACTTTACTGATTTTCTTAATCCTGATTTTTGGACTGACATCATCACAAGCCGCCGAAGAAAAGAAAATATATCAAAAGGCAGTAGCCAACTCCACCGCCAAGACAGACCAGCCACGCGAGATAGCGCCTCCCGTTGTCATAAACGTCACTGGCAATACGCAGAATGTAAAAAATCCCTGCAACCCCACCAATTGCAATAAGGAGAGCGAAAATAGGTGGTGGGAAAAACTTTGGAGCGACCCGATCGCCACTTTTACGTTCGCCTTGTTCTTGGCAACTGCTGCCTTGATAGGAACAGGAGTAATTCAATGGCGAGAGACCCGCAACATTGCTAAATGGGATTTGCGGGCCTATCTCAGCGGCGTAAGCCAGAAGATGCAACTTATCTCCAACGATGCACTCAGAGCTGAGGTTGAATTCAGAAATTCTGGACGCACCACGGCACATAACGTCAGCCTGGCCATTACCGGCGCCATTTCTCCGGCCAATGAAAAACCGAAATTTGTTGACCCAGAATTCATTCCGCATAAGCAACCAATCGCCCCGAACTCCTACTGGTCTATCGGACATGAATTTCATGAGCTTACTAAGGAATGTATTGAAGATATTGGGGCTAAAAGGAAGCTGGTCTATATCTGGGGAAGAGCCAAATACACTGATATTTTCGGGAAATCACAAAGGCTTAAATTTCGATATAGGAATGTGGTTACGGTGCTCGGCCCAGATCCCGTCACCGGGCAAAGAGTAATTACCAGTTGGATGTTCTACCCAGAAGAAGAGGGTAATGAGGCAACATAGCGCAAGCGCCCCTACCCCTCGGGATTACGAGTACACGATCTACCCAATTGATCATATTGATGAAACGTCCGGACAGGTTTACCTGAGAGGGACACCTGAGTCATTGCACTATTTCTCCGAGAGCTCAGCAAAATCATTCGTGACTTCTCATTTAAAGCAGCATGCTCCGGCTCCATTACGACGTTGGCTATTTAAGTGGCTGCGAGACGACGATTATGGGAGGTCTCTGGGGTTGATTACCGTCATGGTACCTCCCTATGGATTGACGCTGTTGGCGCTTATCGGAATTGGCAATTACCAAGCAATTCGCGACGTGAGGCGGAGGGCAAAGCTTTTGCCTCGGCTAATCGATATGCCGAGGTTCGCCTAGAGTGAAACAGCGGCCTACCACCACTAAACCTTGGTGTTTTTGCGGCGAGTGCAACATTTGCAGTTCGAAATGTCCTTTCAAGTGGACCCTCCGCCAAGGCGCAGCCGCTAACCTATGTTGCGAGCGTGATGAAGAAGCTATGAAACGACAGCCAACCCCGGCGTCAAGCGGCGCGCCAAGCAGCCCTTCCGCTCGGTACCCGTTGCGCTGCGCGCGCCGGCGCCCGCTTACGCCGATCGTTAAGGCAGCCGCAAGACCTCACTCCAGTGCCCGGATTTGCCCGGCACGGGGAGCAGACAAGGGCTCGAACTCTCCTCTGTTAGAATATCGAAACCACCTCGCGCCAGTGCCCACCTTCATCCCCTTTGGCGCGCCAGACTAATCCTTTTTCTTGCCGCCGCACATTTCATTGCAGCGGGTCATGGCATATCCGAAGTGATTGAAGGCGCGCACGTTGTACGTCCTGTCGTCGTCGCGGAATATGACCGGGAACTCACCGAGGTTCTGATATACCGAGAACAGGACTTTCGGTGACATGCCGGGCTCGAACTGGCGACCCAGAAATTCGTCTATCATGCGTTTCGCGGCGGCTATGGCGTCGTCGAGCGTCTCGTACTCGCCCGCGTGGCGCACCTGCCCTTCGGATCCGTGAACCCTGCTCAAGCCTTCAACGAAAAAAGTCATGCCACCCCCCGTGAAGTATTCCCCGGTCGTTCAACAAGCCGCAACGGAGCATCGGGTCAGGACCGCGCCCGGTATCGGCCGCCGCGGCCCCGGCCACACGGCGGCATGGCCCGACCGGCTGCCGCCGCCGTCGACCCCCGTGCGCCGCAGCTTTCGACCGCGCGCGGATCCCGCCGTTACAACTTGAGCACCAGTGCAAACACCAGCACCAGCAGGATCGCGAAGTTGGTCACGGCGAGCATCGAGATGTCCTGCCGCATGTTCGTGATGTGCCACCGCAGTTCCGCATCCGTAGGCGGTTCGCCTGTTTCCTTCCGATCAAAGCCGATGTTCAGATAACGCCTCGTCAGCACCCACGCAAACCACGCCGCAAGCCCGACTACGAAGAGCACCTGCATGATCAGTTTTTCCATTGCGCCTCCCGCACGATTGACAAACCCAAGAAACGGTCCGGATCCGCACCACGATGCGGGATCAACAGCATCACCAAGACCGCCGTCTTGCATCCCGCGAATCCCGGGCATCCCGTGAGTCCCGCGTGTCGCTCCTGTTCCATAAGCCTCGCAGCACGATCTATCCCCGCAGATTACGCGTTGCGCGCCCGCCTGACAACATGCCGCAACGCGGCGGCCCCCCCGCGGCAAAGGCGCGACATCGTGCGCAGGTGCCGGCCCCGTGACTCCCCCTACTCCCGCTTCAGGCCTGCTTCACGGATCATTTTTGCGTTCTTTTCGAGCTCCGCCTTGAGGAACGCGGCGAATTCCCCCGGCGTGTTCTGCGCCGCCGTGCCTCCTTCGAGCGCGATGCGCTTCTTCACCTCGCCATCCTCCATCGCCTTGAGGAAAGTCGCGTGCAGCGTGGAGAGGACATCGCGCGGCGTTTTCCCTGGCGCGAGCAGCCCGTACCACTGCGTGAATTCGTACTTCGGCATGCCCGCCTCCGCCATGGTCGGCACATCCGGGAAAAGGTCGGAGCGCCTGATGCCGGTCGTCGCCAGCGCGCGCAACCTGCCGGGCCTTACATGCGGAAGCGCGGTCGTCGGACCGGCGAAAGCGAGGTCAACCTGCCCCGCGACGAGTTCCGTCGCGAACAGCGCGGTCCCCTTGTACGGCACGTGCACGATGTCGATCTTCGCCATCGACCTGAAGAGTTCTCCCGCGAGATGCGACGTCCCGCCGGTACCCGACGACGCGAAGTTGAGCTTGCCCGGCCGCGCCTTCGCGAGCGCGACCAGTTCCTTCAGGTTCTTCGCGGGAACCGACGGGTGCACAATCAGCAAAAACGGGATCTTCGCGAACAGGCTGATGGGCGCAAGGTCGCGCAGCGTCTGGTACGGCAGCTTCGGGGTCCACACCGGGCTGATCACCAGCGGCCCGGAGCTGCCCCACAGCAGCGTATGTCCATCGGGCACCGACCGCACGACGGAATCGGTGCCTATCGTGCCCGAAGCCCCGTCGCGGTTGAGCACCAAGACCTGTTGCCCGAAGATCTCCGACATGCGGCGCCCCGCGGCGCGCGCAAAGACATCGGTGGCAGCGCCCGGGGGAAACGGCACTACCAGCGTCACCGGCCTGCGCGGGTAGCCCTGCGCTGGCGCATCGGCGAACACTCCTACGCCGATGAGCACCGCCGCCAGCACCAGCACCGCGCGCCGCGGCGCGCTCCTCGCATTGGCACTCCGCCGCACCGATGCAGGCAAAACCAAGATCACGCTTCTCACCGTTGCCTCCCGATCACGTCAGTCGATTGTCACATGCGCACTTCGCCGTGGCGGCCTGCGGCAGAACACCGGTTGTATCAGTTCCCGTCGCGCGGAATCGTCTCGACAAACTCGCGTTCAAATACTTTCCCGTCGCCCTCATAGGCCTCGAGTGTTGCGTGCACGATGAAATCCTCCCGCGTACATGCGACGTGCGTGCGGGTCTCGGTGCGGATGCGCCAGTCCCCGCGCTCGAACATCCACGTCCACGTCACCTCGGCGGTCGCGGACAACGGATCGTTCTCGATGACGCGGTAGCGCTCCACCGAGCGCGCCTCCGCTTCGAGCCCGATCTCCTCGTAGCGGCCGCGCCCGCTGCTGTCGTGGATCTCGACGAGCGTCTCTTCCTTGCCGAGGTCGCTGCGGATCACGCGATTGCGCCCGCCCGGAGTAAGCGCGGTTCTCCTGAACGGCTCGGCTGCCTCCACGGGTCCGAACTCCGGCAGCGCCCCGTCCCCGCGGCGTGGCGGGCGCACCGGCAGCTCGAGCGCGCTTCTTGCAGTGCGCAGCGTGAGCGTGACCGGCTCGGGTGAAGGCCACACGAGCGGCCAGTAGGTGGTCGAGACCGCGATGCGGATGCGGTGACCCTTGACGAAAGAATAGCCGGCGTCGGTCAACGATACGCGCACGGTGTAGCGCTTGCCGGGAACCAGGCGCACCGGCCGCTCGGCACCGTTGACGTGCGTCAGGTTGAAAACGCCATGGGTGACGCGCGTCGAGGCGCCGTCCGGCGCGACGTCGCATAACCGCACGCAGATGAATGCGACCGGGCGATCGACCGCGATGTCGAGCGTGGCCACCGGGGCGCCCAGGATCTCGACGGTCCGCGAAAGCGGGCGCGAGTCGAAGCAGATCGACTTGCCGTCGTCGGCGCGCTGGTCTCCCGGCATCTCCGGGCTCGGGCCGTGCTGGAACCACGGCATCAGCTCGCCGCACTCGAGTCCCAGCGTCTGCGGTGATTTCCATACGATCTTGCCCGCTTTGCCGGGCCGCTCGCTCAAGCGTCCTTCTTCGCTCAGGTGATAGCGCTTGCGCTTGATGCGTGAGGACGGCCAGGTGGGCTCGGCTATCCAGCGCCCCGGGGATTCGGGATAGTAGTTTTTCGCCGGCGCCGCCTGCGCCATCCACGCCTTGAGCATCGGCTCCTTCATGATGCCGGTGTCGCTGCCGCGCATCCAGTGATCGAACCAACGCAGCGCTTCTTGCAGAAAACCGACCGCCGGGCCCGGAACGCCGAGGTGTGGAAAGCGATGGCCCCAGGCGCCGATCAGGCCCTTGCGCGGAGCCTTGAGCTTCGCCAGCGTCTCGCCGACCGCGCCGACGTAGGCGCCGTCCGCCCACCCGCTCACCGCGTAGACCGGGCACTTGATGCAATCGAAATCAATCGCGCGGCTCCTCCAATACTCCCCGTAGCTCTGGTGTTGCAGCGCGGAGATGATCTGCGGCACGTCGTGCTCCAGTCGCTCGAGCCACATCCTGCGCCAGCGCTCACCCACCAGCGCAGGATCGGGCGGCCGCGATTTGTAGCCGAACATCTGCGTCGACCAGCGGATCGAACGCAGCAGCACGCAGCCGCCGCGAAACACCTGGCTGTAGACGTAGCGGTCGGGCGCAAACGAGCACGGGACGACCGCCTTCAGCTCCGCCGGCGCACGGTAGGCGGTCTGGATCGCCTGGAACCCGCCCCACGAAATGCCGAACATGCCGACCTGCCCGTCGCTCCACGGCTGCGCCGCGATCCATTTCAGCACTTCGAGCGTGTCGTCCTGCTCCTGCCGCATCGCGAACACGCCCTGGTGGCCGTCGGAGTCTCCCGAGCCGCGGATATCGACGCGCATCGCCGCGTAGCCGTGGCCGGCGAAGTAGCGGTGATGCATCGCGTCGCGCGGCGCGTAGACATCGCGCTTGCGGTAGGGCAGCACCTCGATGATCGTCGGCACGCGCCGCCGTGAAGCGATGTCCGGCAGCCACAGCTTGGCCGCGAGCCGGCAACCGTCGGGGAGCGCAATCCAGCAATCCTCGGTTTCGGTGTAGGTGTGGGGAAATTTCCTGATCGTTCTCAATTGTCGCCTCCCCGCCCGGCGTGCCCGCGTTTGCGCGCCGGGTCACGACGCCCGCAACGGAAACGCTACGCTCTCGCGCTTCCCTTCGCCGTGCCCATGATCCATGCCGGAATGAGCGCGAGCATGAACACCAACGCGACGACGAGAAAGCTGTCGCGGAAGCCGAGCGTGTAGGCCTGCGCGTAAACCACGCGGCCCAGGAAATGCAGCGCGCCCGCGGACTGCAGCTCCGGCGGCGCGCCGGCCTGGGCGAGGAGGTCCTGCAGCGTGCGCAGGAGATCTGCGGTCGCGCTGTTGGCTGCGGTCTGTACGCTCGCCAGGGCGTTGCTGTGGAAAAACGTGCGGCGATCAAGCGTCACCGAGAGAAGATTCACCCCGAAAGCGCCGCCGAGCTGGCGGAAGAAGTTGATCATGCCCGCGCCCTGCCCGAGAAGCTCCGTGCTGAGCGCGCGCAGCGCGGTGACGTTGAGCGAAGGCTTGATGAGGCTCAGGCCGATGCGGCTCAGCACCACCCACCACACGAGCATCCAGAACGGGGTATTGGCGTCGACGCTTCCCAGCCAGTACGAGGAGAGCGCGAAACATACCAGTCCCCCCATGATGAGCCAGCGCGCCGGGAGTCGGTCGCTCAGATATCCGCCGATCGGCATCAGCGCGCCGAGCATGAGTCCCGCGGGCAGCAGCAGCAGGCCCGCCGCCAGGGGAGTAAAGCCCTGCACCGTCTGGACAAAAAGAGGCACCAGGTACACCGAGCCGAACAGCCCCGCGCCGAAAATGAACGCCACCGAAGCCGCGGCTGCGAAGCGGGCGTTCGCGAGCACCCTCAAATCGACAAGCGGCTGGGGCACGAACAGTTCCCACGCGAGAAAAGCCCCCCCGGAAAGCGCGGCGAGGCCGAAAAGGGTGAGGATATAGCTCGAATACCAGCCCTCGCGCTGCCCGTTCGAGAGCGCGGTGAGCAGGCAGGCGAGAAACACCGACATCAACGCCAAACCAGTCCAGTCGAAATCGGAACGCGCGCCTCCTTCCTCGCGCTCGGGCATGAAGAGACTCCCGAGCAGAATCGCGACCGCGCTGAAGGGCACGGCGACGTAGAAAATGTAGCGCCAGTTGAAGTGATCGATGAGGATGCCGCCGAACGTGGGACCGAGCGCGGGTCCCAGGATCACGCTCAGACCGAAGATCCCCATGGCGCTTCCCCGTTGCGCCGGCGGAAACACCCGGAACAGCGTGTACATCGACAAGGGCTGCAGCAACCCCGCCACCGCGCCCTGCGCGATCCTGGCGAAGATCAGCACCTGCTCGTTGGGGCTCGCCCCCGCCAGCAGGAGCGCCGCGATGAACACGCACAGCGCGCCGATGAACGTCTTGCGCTGGCCGAAGCTGCGGATCAGCCACGCATTGAGCAGCATCGCGACCGTCATCGCGGCAAGCGCCCCGGTCGAGAGCCACTGCACCCGGTCCTGGCCGATGCCGAAGGCGCCCATGATGTCGGGGAGCGCGACGTTCACAGTCGTCGTGGTGATCGACGCCGAGATCGTGCCGATCATCGCGGTGACGGTGGCGAACCAGCGGTAACGCGGCCCGTAACGCGCGAACAGGACCTCAGTCGTTTCTAAGGTCAATGTCCACCTCGACCATCATCCCGGGTCGCAGCGCGCGGTCTTTCACGGTGAGCGCGATGCGCACCGGCAGGCGCTGGGTGATCTTGGTGAAGTTGCCGCTGGGGTTGGGGTCCGGCAGCAGCGCGAACTTGCTGGTCGCCGCCTGTCCGATGCGGTAGACCTCCCCGCGGAAGACCTTGCCCGGATACGCGTCGACGCGGATATCGGCCTTCATCCCCGGCCGCAGCGCGCCGATATCGGTTTCCCTGACGTTCGCTTCGACCCAGATCTGGGTCGGGTCGTGGAACATCACGATGCGCTGCCCGGGAGAAACGTGTTCGCCCTTGCGCACGAAAGTCATCACCACGATGCCGTCAGCGGGGCTCGCGATCACGCGGTCGGCGATGTCCACTTCCTGGCGCTGGACCTGGGCACGGATCTCCTCCGCCTGGCGCGCGAGCACGAGGACCTGCCGCTCCATGACCTGCAACTGGCGGCGGCTGCCGCCGGCCGCGGAGAGCGTCCCGCGCGCCGCCGCGACATCCGCCAGCGCCTTGCGATGGGTTTCCTGCGCCTGCTGGTACGCGGTGCGCGCGCGCTCCATCGCCTGCTGCGAGAGCCATTTCGCCTCGGTCAGATCGCGGGCGCGCTTGTAATCCTCGCGCGCCTGGTTCAACTGCGCTTCCAGCGCCGCGACCTCCGCCTCGGCTGCGACCAGGCGGTTGGTCTCGCTCTGGAACTTGCCCAGCGTCTCCTGGTCGACCTGCCCCGTCTGCGCGCGTACTACCGCCATCTGCCCTTCGGTCGCCCGGAGCCGGGACAGCAGCACCTCGCGCTGCAACACCGAATCGCGGTCGTCCACCCGCGCGAGAATCTGCCCCTTCTTGACCTCGTCGCCCTCGATCACGGGCAGCTCGGTGATCCATCCCGAAACGCGGCTTGAGATCGTGACCACTTCGCCATCGATGCGCGCGTCGTCGACCTGCAGGTGCGTCACGCGGTGGACCAGCCACTTCCCGCCCCACAATACCAGCAGCAGCGCCGCAAGCCCCAGCACCCAGGCTTTTCCCCGCCCGGGCAATCTCATGCGGGCTCGCTGTTCGCCCAGGGCGGAAGCGCCCGCTGTGTCCGCCGCGTCGCGTTCTGACATGGAAAGTGGATTTACGAATTCAGTCTGGCTTTCCCGCCGAAAGTCCGCTGCACGCGGTTGCGCGCCCAGTCCTCGGGCTTGCCGTGAAAACAGCGCCTGTCGCGCGGCCCGTGCGTCGCGGTCTCGGGAAAAGTGCTGTACGGCGTCGCCGGAGCCGTGCCGGCCGGCTGACCCGTGCCGCCATGACCGGTCTGCCTGGAATCGTTCTCCATCGCCGTGTCCTCCTCGATGCCGCGGCCGCGCGCCCGTGATGTGCGTCACGCCGCGGCGCGCGCAAGTTCGACGCCGAAATCACGCCGCAGGATCGCCGAGATTTCGCCGAAGCACACGCCGCGGCGCACCACCCCGAAACTGCGAAAGTCGATCATCGTGCTCGAGCGCCCCTCGGGGTTGTGGTACTTGCTGAGGCCGTAATCAACCTCGATGTCGGCGATCGCCCGCACCGCCGGGTCGACATCCTGCAGCCGGAACTTGCTGCCAGTGAGCGAGGCGTTCGCCGAGGACCCCACCACCGGGGTGTCGCGCTCGATGCTCAGCGCGGCGATGCGGTCGCGCAGCTCCCCCGCGTTGATCAGGATGTTCAGCGTGCCGTCCCTGGTCGCGTTGTCGAGCACGAACGGTTCGAGCTTCCGCAGGAACGGATGGTCCCTGCGGTACGGCGCGATCACCGCGAGCGGCAGATCGTGGTCCTGCGTGATCGCACGCACGATCTCCCACTCGCGCTCGCCGAGCACGTGCAGTTCCCGGTGCAGCGCGAGGTTGCCGACGATGCCGGTCGGCTTGGCGAAGCTGCGCTCCTTGGCCGCGTAGATGCGCCGTACCGCCGCCTCGGTGCGCCCGAGGATCGCGTAGGCGACATCGAGGTGGATGATCGCCACTCCGCCGCCGCAGATCACGTCGAAGACCCGCTGCGCATCGCGCCCGACGTCATGCCCGGTAATTTGCACGCTCACACGACCGCCCATCCCCTTGACTGCCGATTTTAGAACGTTTGTCCGTCACTTCAAAGCTGCTGCGCCATGTTGGTAGAATTGCGGAAACTCATCCCGCACGATCCCGCCCACATGACGTCACCACGAGCTGATCCCACCATCACCGCATTGCGCCTTCTCCGCACGTGCGCCGCGCTGCTCTCCGCGACGCTCGCCTTGCCGGCCATCGCCGCGCCGCCGGGGTATCCCGCGAAACCGATACGCATCGTCGTGCCTTATGCGCCCGGCGGGGGCGGCGACATCATCGCGCGCATGCTCGGGGCGAGGCTCACCGAAAGCCTCGGCCAGCAGGTGGTGGTCGACAACCGTCCCGGCGGCGGCACCATCATCGGCTCGGAAATCGTGGCCAGGGCGACGCCCGACGGCTACACGCTGCTCATCAATACCGCGGCGCACACGATCAATCCGGGCCTGCACGCAAAGCTTCCCTTCGACGCGCTCAGGGACTTCGCGCCGGTGATCCTGATCGCGCTGCTGCCGAACGTGCTGGTCGCTCACCCGGCGCTGCCCGCGAATTCGGTTAGGGAGCTGATCGCGCTCGCGAAGGCAAGGCCGGGCAGCCTGAACTACGCGTCCTCCGGGACCGGAACCGCTGCACATCTCGCCGGAGAGCTGTTCCGCTCGATGGCGGGAATCGAGATCACCCACGTTCCGTACAAGGGCGGCGGCGCGGTGATGCCGGACCTGATCGCGGGCCACGTGCAGCTCACGTTTGCGACCATGCCCTCCTCGATTCCGCACGTCAAGGCGGGGAAGCTCAAAGCGCTCGCGGTGGCTACCGTGAAACGCTCGAGCGCCATGCCGCAGCTGCCGACGATCGCGGAAGCGGGCCTTCCCGGCTACGACGCGAGCAACTGGATCGGCATGCTCGCGCCAAGCGCAACCCCAGGACCGGTGATCGCGACACTGAACGGCCACATCGCGCGCGCGGTGCAGTTGCCCGACGTGAGGGAGCGCATGCTGGCGCAGGGATTCGAGCCCGCCACGGGTAGTCCTGAAGCGTTCGGTGCAGTCATCCGCCGCGAGCTCCCCAAGTGGCGCAGGGTGATCACGGAGTCCGGCGCGAGGCCGGATTAGGTTTTCCGGCCCGTCGACATCGCGTGAGCCGCGTCGCGCAACGGTAGACGACGCGCGGCCCGCCCGAGCCGCGACGCTCGTCCATCAACAGGCGGCGGTTACAGCCAGTTTCCCATCAGGATGAACGGCGCCCAGAAGTAGGGATGGGCATAGGGCCTGGCGGGATCGGGCATCCAGCCGGCCGCGCTGCGCGCGTTTTCCGCCCGCTTCGCGCCGCGCTCGCCCTGGGGCAATGCCGCCTTTGCGTGCGAGCCACGGATCAGCTGCAGCTGCGCCTGGCGCAGTGCTTCCGCTTTGGTGACCCCGCGCTGCGTCTCGCGTATCGCGTAAAAGGACTGCATCATCACCCCGGTGCTCACATCGGCCACCGGCCACAGCGTCGCGATTACGCCCTTTGCGCCCTGCCTCTGCGCCAGCGCCCCCAAGCCCTCGATTTCCTGGCCGGTGGCGTCGCGCCCGCCGCCTACTGCGGTCTCACAGGCGGAGAGCGTGATCAGATCCACGTTCCTGAAGTCGAAATCGCTCTCCTTGATCTCGCGCAGCGTCAGCCGGCTGCCGTCGCCAAGCAGCAGGAACGAATCCGCCTCGGTTCCCGGCCGGAACACGAAATGGCTCGCGATATGGAGCACGGGAAACGCCCGGTCGAGAGAGTCCCGCACGCGCCCGGCGGTAAAGGCCTGGTCGAAATGCACCTCGCCCGGCAGCACGCCCCGCTCGCCGTGCTTGACGATGCCTTCGAGCTCTTCCTTCACTCCCGAGAGCGGGCTGAAACCCTCGATTCCGCGCGTGAGCCCGAGACCCGCGAAGCGCCATTGCCGCTGCGGCGCATCCTTGAGCTTGTCCTTGGCCGCCTCGGTGAAGATCGCGAGGCGGTAGGCCTCCACCAGATACCGTTTCCCGTCGTGGAGCGCCGCAAGCGGAATATAGCGCAGCGTCCCATCGAGGCTCACCATCAGGGTCTGTGCCCCGGCCTGCACGAGGTCTTCGGCTATCGGCGCAATGAGCACCTGGTACATCTCCCGCGCCAGCGGCAACGGATCACGGCGCGGGTCTTGCAGCACGCGCCGGAACTGCTCGATCCCGCGGTTGAGCTCCCTGGCGGTCACGGGCGCCTCGCGCGCGAGTTGCACCGCCGGCGTGGTGAGCAGGATGCGCAATTTTTCCTCGCCCATCAGGTAGTGCACCGCCACCGCCCCGTGCCCGAGGCTCGCCAGGGTGCCCTGGAGCGCGCGCAGGTTGGTGAGATTGCGCTCACCGATCTCGAGCGCGCGGCGTGCGTCGGCCTGCGCGATCTCTTTCATCAGCTCTCCGAGGAAGCGGTCGAATGCCTGGCGCGCGACCCTGAGATCGCCCTCGAGTGCGGTGCGGCGCTCCTGCTCGGCTCCGGTGAGCCCTTGCCGCGCCTTGCGGCGCAGCGTCTCGAGTTCCGTTCCGATCGCCGCAAGCCGGTTGCCGATCTCCCGGTAGCGCCGCGCCCACGACTCTTCCTGCGCGGTGTAGGCTGCCTGCGTCGTGCGCGGATCGCCGCGCGCATCGCGCCGGATGAAATCAAAGAACTCCTCCTCCTTTAGCATCGCCATCACCTGTTGCGCCTCCGGCAACCGGCCTTCCTCGATCAGGTGATCCGCAAGGCGCGCATACGCTCCGCGCTTGTCGGTGAGATACGAGCGCTGCAGCTCGCGCTCCAGCGCCGTGAGCCGCGCGCGCAATCCCTGCAGCGTGTTCACCGCCTGCTTGCCCCAGAAGATCGCCGCACTGCGCCGCTTCTGCGCGCCGTACACCGCGCTCAGCCGCTCCTGCGCCCGCCACACGACCTCCGGCACCGCGCGGCCGCTTCCGATCAGCAGGCTGCGCTGCGCGAGCTGCAGCGCCTTCTCATACTGGCCCGTCACCAGGTAAACGCCGGCGATGTTGTTGAGGCTCGTCGCGACATCCGGGTGCTCCGGGCCCAGCGCTTTCTCGAGGATCGCGTGACTGCGTTCATAGAGCGGCAGCGCGCTCGCGTACTCGCCCATGTCGTGATAGAGCGAGGCATAGTTATGAAGCGCCGCCGCGACATGCGGATGCTCGGGGCCGAGCGTCTTCTCGAAGATCGCCAGCGCGCGCGCATACACCGGCTGTGCTTTCGCGTACTGGCGCAGCTTGCGATAGACCTCGGCGAGATGGTTGAGGATCCTGCCCAGGTCCGGGTGCTCCGGCCCGAGCGCCTTCTCGCGGATCGCGACGCCGCGCTGGAAGAGCAGCAGCGCCTTCTCGTACTCGCCCATCTCCTGGTAGATCCCGGCGAGATCGTTGAGGCTGCGCGCGACGTCGTTGTGCTCCGGCCCGAGCGCCTTCTCGCGGATCGCGAGGCTGCGTTCGTAGAGCGCCAGCGCCCTCGCGTACTCGCCCGTAGCCTCGTAGAGCGCGGCGAGGTTGTTGAGGCTCATCGCCACTTCCGGATGGTCCCGCCCGAGCACCTTTTCGCGGACCGCGAGGCTGCGCTACACGAGCGGCAGCGCCTTGGTGTATTCGCCCATGTCGCGGTAGAGCCAGGCGAGGTTGTTGAGGCTCGTCGCCACCTCCGGGGTCTCCGGGCCGAGCGCCTTTTCCCGGATCGCGAGGCTGCGCTCGTGCAGCGGCACCGCCTTCGCGTACTCGCCCATGGCGTGGTGGAGCACGGCGAGGTTGGCGAGGCTGTCCGCCATTTCCGGATGCTCCGGACCGAGGGCCTTTTCCCGGATCGCGAGGCTGCGCTGGTAGAGCGGCAGCGCCTTCGCGTACTCGCCCATCTCGTGGTAGAGGATGGCAAGGCTGTAGAGGTCCGACGCCATGCGCGGATGATCCGTGCCGAGCGTCTTCCCGCGGATCGCCAGGCTGCGCTCGTAGAACTGCGCCGCCCTCGCGCGCTCGCCCATCGCGCGGTATGCCCGCGCGAGCTCGCCGAGGGTCGCCACCACGGCCGGATGATCTTCGCCGAGCGCCTGCTCCCTGATCCTCAACGCGTGTTCATAGAGCGGCAGGGCCTTCGAGTGCTCGCCCAGGTTGCGATGGAGCAGCGCAAGGTTCTGGAGGCCCGCTGCAACATCCGGGTGCTGCGGGCCCAGCGCCTTCTCCAGCATCGCGATGCTGCGCTCCATCAACGGCACCGCCGCCCGGTACTCTCCCGTCTCGAAATAAAACAAGGCAAGATTATCGAGGCCCTCGGCCACGACCTGATGCTCCGGGCCGAAAACCTTCTCGAGCAGCGGCAGCATCTGTTGCTGATACTGGATCGCGGCGCGATAGTCCCTCCGCTGCTCCGCGGCCCGAACCTTGTCGAACAGCTCTTTCGCCTGCCCGAGCGCCGCCTCATCCTGCTGCGCGAGCGCAGCAGTCGCCACCGACCATGCAAGCAGAGCAGCGATCACCATCCGCATCGTCTTACGCCTCCACGACTCTACGCGCTTCCTTCTCGCGGCTGATCGTTACATTACCCCTGCATTGCCCGGCACGCCAGAGTCGCTTGCCACTCGAGGCCACGAAGCGCACTGGAGACGCCGGTGCGCCAGGCGCCCGTGGGCGTCGCGCTCCCCCGGGTCGCTCCTGTTTATGACGCCGCGCCTGGCGCATCGTCAGGGCGGGCCTGTCGCAGCACCCTAACGGCCCGTGGTAGTATCGGGCGACATTCTGCACCGGTCGTCTCGCGGTGACCATCTTTCCGTCACAGGAACCTCGGGCTGGGCCACCGGGCGATCGCTGGGAGTTCTGGATCGACCGCGGCGGCACTTTCACCGACATCGTCGCCAGACGCCCCGGCGGCACGTTGGTCACGCACAAGCTGCTTTCCGACAACCCCGAGCACTACGAGGATGCGGCGCTCGCGGGCATCCGCCATCTGATGGGCCTCGCGCCGGGCGCGCCGATTCCGGGCGACAGGATCGCGACGGTCAAGATGGGCACCACGGTGGCCACCAATGCGCTGCTCGAGCGCAAGGGCGAACCCACCGTACTCGCCATCACGCGCGGGTTTCGCGACGCGCTGCGGATCGGCTACCAGAACCGTCCCCGCATCTTCGACCGCCACATCGTGCTGCCAGAAATGCTCTACGGTGCGGTGTTCGAGGTCAACGAGCGCACCGGCGCACGCGGCGAGGTGATCGAGC
This sequence comes from Betaproteobacteria bacterium, assembly GCA_016199485.1. Classification (GTDB taxonomy): domain Bacteria; phylum Pseudomonadota; class Gammaproteobacteria; order Burkholderiales; family SG8-41; genus JACQGO01. The sequence goes on along the minus strand of JACQGO010000211.1, from coordinate 3,098 downwards.
CGCTCGATATCACCGCAGCGAAGCGTGATCTGCGCGCCGCCTATGCTCAGGGCTACCGCGCGGTCGCGATCGTGCTGACCCACGGCTATCGCTATCCTCGGCACGAGCGCGCGCTCGCGGCACTCGCCGCGAAAATCGGCTTTACCCAGGTCTCGGCATCGCACGAGGTGAGTCCGCTCATGAAGCTCGTCGGCCGCGGCGATACCACCGTCGCCGACGCGTATCTCTCGCCCATCCTGCAGCGCTATGTCGAGCGCGTCGCCGCCGATCTTGCTGGCGCGCACCTGCTGTTCATGCAGTCCAACGGCGGGCTTGCCGACGCGCGCAGGTTTCGCGGCAAGGACAGCATCCTTTCCGGGCCGGCGGGCGGCATCGTCGGCGCGGCGCGCACCGCGGCTGCGGCGGGCTTCGGCAGGATCATCGGCTTCGACATGGGCGGCACCTCGACCGACGTGTCGCATTACACCGGCGGCTTCGAGCGCGTGTTCGAGACCGAGGTTGCGGGAGTGCGCCTGCGCGCACCGATGCTCGCCATACACACCGTTGCGGCGGGTGGCGGCTCCCTCGTGCACTTCGACGGCGCACGGATGCGGGTCGGCCCCGACTCGGCGGGCGCCAATCCCGGGCCGGCGTGTTATCGGCGCGGCGGCCCGCTCACCATTACCGACTGCAATGTGACGCTCGGCAGGATCCAGAAGGAATTCTTCCCGCGCGTTTTCGGCCCCGCGGCGGACGCGCCGATCGATGTCGCGATCGTGCGCGAGAAATTCTCCGCTCTCGCCGCAGAGATCGCGCGCGCCGCCGGCGGAGAGCGCGGCATCGAAGAGATCGCCGAAGGCTACGTCCGCATCGCGGTCGAGAACATGGCCAACGCGATCAAGAAGATCTCGGTGCAGCGCGGGCACGACGTCACCGAATACACGTTGGTCTGTTTCGGCGGTGCGGCGGGCCAGCACGCCTGCCTCGTCGCCGACGCGCTCGCGATCAGCCGCATTTTCATTCATCCGTACGCCGGCGTGCTCTCGGCCTACGGCATGGGGCTCGCCGAGCTCGCCGCGCTGCGCGAGCGGGCGGTGGAGGTGCCTCTTGCCGCGACGGCCATGCCGCAGCTTCGCGCCGCGCTTGGCGAGCTTGCCGCCTCGGCGCGCGAAGAACTCGCCACGCAGGGCATCGCCGCCGAAAACATCGCGGTAGAGGAACGCGCGCACCTGCGCTACGAAGGCACCGACGCCGCGCTCATCGTCGGTTTCGGAGAGCCCGCGGACATGCTGCACGAGTTCGAAGCCGCTTACCGGCAGCGCTACAGCTTTCTCATGCCGGGGCGCCGCCTGATCGTGGAGGCAGTATCGGTCGAAGCCGTCGGCAAGACCAACGTCTCCGCCGGGTTTGGTGCTTCTCCCCTCCCGGAGCGGGAAAGCCCGGATGGGGATCGCGGCGACAGATCGACCTCCGCCCGCGCCTCGAAAGCGAGAGGGAGACACGCGCCGCAGCCGGCGGCCACTGCGCAGATGTTCTCGGGGGGCCGGTTTCACGCGACCGCGGTCTATGTGCGCGACGCCCTGCGGCCCGGCGAGCGCCTGCGCGGCCCCGCGATCATCGCGGAAGCGAACGCCACTACGGTCGTCGAGCCGGGCTGGCAGGCCGAAGTGACACCGCTCAACCATCTGGTTCTCACCCGCGTTGTCGCTCGCCCGCGCAGCGAAGCGGTGGGGACCGGAGTTGACCCGGTAATGCTCGAGATCTTCAACAATTTGTTCATGGCGATCGCCGAGCAGATGGGAGTGACGCTCGCCAACACCGCGCACTCGGTCAACATCAAGGAACGGCTCGATTTCTCGTGCGCGCTGTTCGACCCCGAAGGCGGGCTCATCGCCAATGCGCCGCACCTGCCGGTGCACCTGGGCGCGATGGGCGAGAGCGTGCGCGTCATCGCGCGCGAGAACGCGGGGAAGATACGGCCCGGCGACGTTTACATGTTGAACGATCCGTACCAGGGCGGCACGCACCTACCGGACATCACCGTGGTGACCCCGGTTTTCGATGACGGCGGCGCGCGAGTACTGTTCTACGTCGCATCGCGCGGCCACCACGCCGACATCGGCGGCATCACGCCCGGCTCGATGCCGCCGGCGAGCCGCCACCTGGACGAGGAAGGCGTGCTGATCCGGAACTTCCTGCTGGTCGAGCGCGGGCGCCTCCGCGAGCGTGAAACGCGCGCGCTGCTCGCGGGCGCGCGTTACCCCGCGCGCAATCCGGAGCAGAACGTCGCCGATCTCCGCGCCATGGTCGCCGCCAACCAGAAGGGCGTGACGGAACTCCACCGCATGGTCGAGCACTTCGGGCTCGAGACCGTGCGGGCGTACATGCAGCACGTGCAGGACAACGCCGAGGAATCGGTGCGGCGCGTCATCGACGTCCTGAAGGACGGCGAGTTCCGCCACGAGATGGACAACGGCGCGGTGATTCGCGTGAAGATCAAGATCAACCGCGGCGAGCGCAGCGCGGTGATCGACTTCACCGGCACTTCGGCGCAGCTTACGGACAACTTCAACGCGCCGGCCGCGGTCACGATGTCGGCGGTGCTGTACGTCTTCCGCACGCTGGTCGACCGCGAGATTCCGCTCAACGCGGGCTGCCTCAAGCCGCTCCGGGTCGTGATCCCGGAGGGCTGCATGCTCAATCCCGCCTACCCGGCGGCGGTGGTGGCGGGAAACGTCGAAACCTCCCAGTGCGTGACGGACGCGCTCTACGGCGCGCTCGGCGTGATGGGCGCGTCCCAGGGCACGATGAACAACTTCACCTTCGGCAACGAGCGCGACCAGTACTATGAGACGATCTGCGGCGGTTCGGGCGCCGGCGCCGGGTTCGACGGCACCGACTGCGTGCACACGCACATGACCAATTCGCGCTTGACCGACCCCGAGGTGCTGGAATGGCGCTTCCCGGTGCTGATCGAGGAGTTCGCGATCCGGCGCGGCAGCGGCGGCAAGGGGCGCTGGCGCGGCGGCGACGGCGCGGTGCGGCGCGTGCGCTTCCTGGCGCCGATGACGGCGGCGATCCTCTCCGGCCAGCGCCGCATCGCGCCTTACGGCAGGGCG
>JACQGO010000220.1 GCA_016199485.1 Betaproteobacteria bacterium | reverse complement strand
GGAGGTGCGTTTCGATGAATGCTTCGCGCCATTCGAAGGACCGCAGGTCGGATGCGGCAAGGTGACTCGCCGGGAATCCACCGCGATTCCAAAGCGCCATCTGGGCGGGACGCGTCGTTGCGCCCACTTCGTCCAGGGTAAACGGAGCAAGTTCGTGATACACGACGCGTCCGGCGAGGCTTTCGGACGCTTGTCGCGAGAGATCCGGGGAAGCCGAGCCCAGCACCAGGAAGCGCCCGTTCCGGCGCCTTGTGTCAACGAGGCTGCGCAGCACGGGAAATAACGCGGGATGGCGCTGTACCTCGTCGATGATGACCAGGCGCCCGGCCAACGGCTCGAGATAGAGCTCCGGATCGGCCAGCCGGGCGATGTCGGAAGGCCGTTCCAGATCGAGGTAAACGGCACGGCCGACCCGGCGTGCCACGGCGCGCGCGAGCGTGGTCTTCCCGACCTGGCGGGCGCCGACCAGCCCGACGACCGGGAAGCGCCGCAGCGAGGCCAGCAACACCGATTCCAGGCGCCGTCTTATCATCCATGTATATTAAAAGGTAACCTTTTAATTTGCAATGATAGAAAATGGGCCTGGCGCCGCATTCCGCGACTCACGGCCTTTTCGCGGAGAGCTCCCTCGCCGTCTTCAGTATCTCGAGGAATCGCCGGGCGGGCGATGAATTCCTCCAGCGCGCGGGTCACCGCGGCCTTCTTGGTCCGTTCGCCACTTACCGCCACGGCGCGTTCGACCAGATCGGGATCCAGGGAAAAATTGGTAGCCGTGTGTGATTCCTTACACATACATCTACACAACTACGGTTCCTCCTGCAAGACCGGCACCAAGTTTGCGGATATTTATGCGCGTCTCACCGGATTCAACTCCCCGCCCTTTTTCTGCTACCCTTGCGGTTTCGCGGCACATTCCGAAAACGGAGCAGTCATGGCGCAAAGACCGGATGAAAGAACGGGCGAGCCGAAGATGGATGCGGCGGCGCTCTACCTCGAAGAAGTGTTCACCGACCGCAAGGTCGGCACGCTGCGGCGGCTCACCCCCGTGAAGAGCGACGGCTCGCCGGATGCCGGCCGCCAAGTCGCTTATGTGGGCGAGGCGCAGTTGCTCACTTCGGTCGGCGCGCTGCCGATCACCTTCGAGATCGATGCCAAATCGCTCGACGAGGCGATTCGAAAATTCGCCGGCGCCGCCAAGGAAGCGGTCGAGCGCACCGTGCGCGACCTCCAGGATCTGCGCCGCCAAGCGGCTTCCTCGATCGTCGTCCCGCAAGGGGGCATGGGCGGTCTGGGCCCGGGCGGCAAGATCCAGATGCCGTAGCGGGCAGCGCGCGCTCTCGCGCAGGGCGCCTTGCCTGCCGCAGGCGCTCTGAAACCCGCTTCCCCGATCAGCTCTTCTGCGGCGGAATCACCGGCAGCAGCAGATACGAGGCCTTGTCCCCGCCGGCGTAGATCGAGTTCTCGGCGCCGGTGTTGTAGTCCGCGTGGTAATGCGTGTACGGCGCGCTGCCCACTCCGTCGCGCGGCTGGATGTCGAGGCGCAGCCGGTGCCCCTTCCCGAACACCATGCAGGTGGGCCAGATCTCGACCTGGCACTCCGCGGTCTCGCCGGCCTTGAGCCACCGGCGTTCGTCGTGCGCGTGGTACGGCCGGTACGGCAGCGAGCGCCGCGGGTCGAGCTTCCGGTGCGAGGTGCGCAGCCAGCCCTTGGTCACCGGCACCGGCTGGCCGTGCTGGCCGACCTCCCAGACGTCCTTGCCGTCGGGGCCGATGTTGCGGATCGTCGCGAAGATGTCCATGTCTTCCGAGCTGCTGGCGACCCACAGCACGAGCACGATGGGCCCGGTGATCTCGGTGTCCTTTTCCATCGGGCTCGTCTCGAAGGAAACGCCGGTGCGGGTCGTGCTGCCGTGCGCGAGCGCGAGCGCCGATGCCGACGCCACGCCGGCCCGCGAGGTGCCGCTCGCCGAATAGGTAAGCTTCGCCGTCTTTTTCGGAAGCACGGGCACGAGGCTTCCCTCGACCGCGTCCGGGTCGCTCGAGGGCTCGCGTTCGATCTTCAGATACATCCTGGTCCAGCGCGTTCTCGCGAGCGGCCATTCGTTCTCGAAGCGGAAGGGATAGGGCTTCTGGCTTCCGCCGGTGCGGACCTCGAGTTTCACCGGCGGCTCGTCCATGATCCCGGTGTCCACGCCCTTCAGCCAGTAGTCGAACCAGCGCAACTGGTCGATGCGCCCCTCCTCCGAGTGGAAGGGGTGAAAGTGCGTGCCCGTGTGTATGCGCAGCTTCTTGTGCCTGGACGCCGCGCACATGTAGCCCTCGGTATTGCCGCGCAGATGCAGCGAGAACCCGCCCCAGTTGCCGACGCTGTAGAGCGGCGCCTCGGTGCGCTCCCAGCGGGCGCTGCACAGGCGCCAGTACTCGGAATCGAGGTCGTGGCGCATGAAGTGCCACAGCATGTCGTTGTGGAAGGCGTCGGGATTGTAGCTGCGCGGGCGCCCGAGCAGGTGGTGCGCGGTCTGCGTGGTGTGCCACGTCATCACGAAGCCCATCGAGAAGATCCCGCCGTGATAGGCCTGGTCGCGGTACTGGTCGGCGCGCCCCTCCCACGGCATGATCGCTCTCAACGAGGGCGGCTGGAGATTAGCCACCCGCCACTGGCTGCTCGCGTGATACGAAATGCCGAGCGTGCCGATCGCCCCTGAGCACCACGGCCGCTTCGCGATCCACTCGATCGCATCGTAGAAATCGATCGCCTCCTGGTACGAGCTCGGCTCCGAGTGGCCGGGCGACTTCCCCGAGCCGCGGGCGTCCACGCGCACCAGCGCGTAGCCGCGCGGACACCACCACAGCGGGTTGGCGGTCTCCCACGCCATGTATGGATTGGGCTCCTCCTCGAGGTCCGCGGGCGGGATCCACACCTTGTCCTTGTGGTAGACGCTGATGTTCATGATCGCGGGACAGCGCTCGCGAGTGTCGGGCCGGTACACGTCGGCGCACAGCATCGTGCCGTCGCGCATCGGGATCTCGACGTCCTTCTCGACGATCAGCTTGTAGTTGCGCGGCTGCGAGACGCGCGCGGATTTCCTGGACATCTTTTCTCCCTGACGGTGGACGGGGCGACGCGGGACGCAGCCGACGCATCAATCAATAATGATTTCCAGGTGCCTGTCCGGTTTCCAGGACAACATCGGCAGCGGGCGCCGGCGAAAGCCACAACGCGGGCAGAGCGCACGCGAGCGCGCACAAGAGGCGGTACATGAGCCTTTCGCCATATGACGCTGACGCAATCATGGAACCCCCTCCTCTTTCTACCGCGGGCGCTTGGCGCCAAAGCACTCGAGATCGGCAAGCCGATCCTGATACATCATCCTTAACGCTTTCGCCAAAACGGGCCTCAGATGCATTTGATCTGCCCGCCGTCGACAGTGAGGAACGAGCCGCAGACATAGCTTGCCCGCTCCGATGCAAGGAATACGATAGCGTTTGCTATCTCTTCGGCCTCGGCAAAGCGACCGAGCGTGATAGTCTTGAGGTTGTACTCGACGCCCTGGCTCATCAGGTATTCAAGCCGCGCGGTGCGAACGGTGCCTGGGCTCACGGCGTTTACCAGAACACCGTATGGACCACCCAGCTCCGCGAGCGCCTTAGTGAAGTTCATCAACCCCGCGTTCGCCACCCCGGCGGGCATCGCGTGAGCTTCTGCAAGCAAGGCATGCGTCCCGATGACGTTGACGATACGTCCCCAGCTCTGCTTCTGCATGTGGGGGAAGACCTCACGCGCAACACGGATCTGGCCGAAGAGCTTGAGGGCAAGGCTTTGCTGCCAATCATCGTCGGAGAGCTGCAGGAATATCCCGGCTTTCGCAGCGCCGATCGAGTTGACGAGCACGTCGATCCGCCCCCACCGATCAAGCACCTGCCGTACAAGAACGGAGACCTCATCCTGCTTGGTGCAATCGGCTGGCACGGCTAGCACCTGTCCCCCTGTTTCACGACTGATTCGGGCTGCCATTTCGTCGAGCTCTTCCGTATGGCGGGCGCTTATTGCCACGTACGCCCCCTCACGCGCGAGCAGCATGGCGGTGGCACCGCCGATCCCTTTACTGCCTCCTGTGACGAGCGCAATCCGTCCCTTAAGTCCGAGGTCCATGGTCGTTATCCAGTGTATTGTCCCGTTTATAAACAATCCTCGATGTCCAGCGCCCCATATTGCGCGTTCTACCTACTCAGCGCTCGACAGGAACACCCGCGAGGTTGCCCCACTCAGTCCATGAACCGTCATAAACGCGAACATTCTTGTAGCCTAGCAGTTGCGTCAACGCGAAATACAGCACCGTCGCACGATGACCCATGCGGCAATAGGTGACAATCTCCTTGTCTGCCGTGGCGCCGCGCGCCTCTACAAGCACGCGCAGTTCGGACGGTGATTTGAAGCCTTTGTTCGCAGTCAAAAGGTCATTGAAAAAAAGATGGCGCGCACCGGGTATGCGACCGTAACGTACGGCACCGACGTCAGGACCGTCCGGTGCGCCTACGCGCTGCCCGCTGTACTCCTCAGGCGAGCGTCCATCAAGGATCACCTTGCCCGGCTTGTCTAGGGCGTCGAGCACTTCGTCGCGCCAAATCCGCATGTTTTCGTTGCGCGCTACCCGCTTGTATTGAACGGGCGCCACGGGTGCCGGAACGTCGGTAACCAGCGGACGCCCCTCTTCCGCCCAACGGTAACGGGCACCATCGAGCACACAGACTTTATCGTGCCCGCAGTACTTGAAAACCCACCACGCATAAATGCCGAATGGCGCTCTTTCCCCGTAAAACACTACGGTGGTGTCATTGCCGATTCCGGCAGTCCCCAGACGGCGCGCAAATTCTTCTGGTCTCGGAAGATCGCGCACATGCGAATCCCATAGCATCTCTTCCCATTTCCAGCACACCGCACCAGGAACATGCCCCGCTTTATACGCCTGCATTTCCTCTTGGCCGATACCGGCGATTTCGATCAACCGCACCTTTGGATCGTTCTGATGGGCAACAAGCCAAGCTGGGGTTACCAGCGATTCCTGGACGCTTACTTCCGTCATTGTTTTTCCCTTGAGTCAATCACCATTACACTAAAAACTTTCGAGCTGCCGATTGCAGTGATTTTTATTCTTTGATGCCGGCCTCCCCGATGACCTTGGCCCAACGCACCCTGTCCTCCCGCACGAACTTCGCGAATTCCTTCCGCGATTGGCTGCCGATGGGTTCGATGCCCATGGCATTCAGGCGCTTCTTGACATCTGGAGCCAGTATCGCTTTGTTGATCTCAACTACCAAACGGTCCGCGATACGTCGCGGCGTCTTCGCCGGCGCGAACATACCCTGCCAGTTGCTGAAGTTGAACCCGGGGACCGTTTCCGCAACGGCAGTCAGGTCAGGCAACAGCGGTTGACGCTGCGGCGTGGTCACGGCGAGCGCGCGCAGCCTACCGGACTTGATGTGCGGCAAGGCTGTAACGTAGGTGGAAAACGTCATATGCAGGTCGCCCGCGACGAGGTCCAGAACGGCCGGGCCGCCGCCTTTGTATGGAACGTGCGTCATGCGGATGCCAGCGAGGCGCTGCAGGGACTCACCCGCCAGATGGGTCGGGGTGGCTACGCCCGCACTGCCGAAGCGCACTTTATCGCCCTGCCTTTTGACAAAGTCGATGAATTCCTTAACGTTCTTCGCACCGGTTGAAGGGTGGACCACCATGACAATGATTAACTCCGCCGTGCGCGTGAGCGGCAGGAGGTCCCGCTCCACGTCATACGGTAACTTCCTGAACACCAAAGGGCCGACTGAAATCGCGCTTACGCTGCCCATCAGTAAGGTGTAGCCATCTGGTTCGGCCTTGGCCAGCAATTCCGTCGCCACACGACCGCCAGCGCCGGGGCGGTTGTCGACTATCACAGGCTGGCCCATCTGAACGGAAAGCTTCTCCCCCATCGCGCGCGCTATCATGTCGCTCCCGCCGCCGGGTGGGAAAGAAATGAGTACACGGATTGGGCGGACGGGATACGGTTGCGCAAATACCGCTGGCGTCCAAGACACCCCCAGAGCGACCAAGCACGAAAGGAAACCCACGAACGCTTTGACATGGATTTTCATATGTTGTCTCCCTGTACACGGGGAACCCGGCCTCGGTCAAGGTGGGCACATCCGGTAGTTCCGGGATGCGCTTTGCGGCAGTCACGGCATACGCCTTGACCCGCCCCGTACGCACTGCGCCGATATTGGACGCGACGTTCGATTCCGTGATGTGGATGTCTCCGCGCAGCAGCGCCGGCAGCGTTTCCCCGGCGCCCTTTGAAGGCAGGTGCACCATCCTGATCCCCGCCGCGGCGGTGAGCGCGAGCATGTCGAGTTGGGAGTACGACCCGAGCGGCGCCTAGAAATCGAGCTGGCCGGGGCGCTCCCAGGCGTACACGATCGCCTCCTTCCAACGTCCTGGCGGGAATCTTCGGGCTGCCGAGGATCAGGTTCGGTATCGAGGCGAGCAGCGTCACGCCGGTCAGGTCCTTGAGCGCATTGACCTTCATCTTCCCGGCAAACAGGATGGGGTTGATCGAGTTGGTCGAGATGTTCCCGACGAGCAGCGTGTAGCCGTCGGACTGCGCGGTGGCGACCAGCTCCACCGCGATGTCGCCGGCGGCGCCCGGGCGGTTGTCCACGACGATCTGCTGCCCAAGGCGTTCGGAGAGCCTGGGCCCCAGCATGCGCACGACGATGTCGGTGGCACCGCCGGGTGCAAAGGGCGCCACGACGCGGAGCGGTCTGGTCGGATAGTTTCGCGCCTACTGCTGCGCGGCGTCGCCGTTCGCCGCCAACGCCGCCCACAACGCGAGACCCAGGGAAACCCGCCTCCAGGGGATATCCATCGCTCCTCCTTTCGACCGTGATGCGACCGCTCGCGCGGTTTGGTTGCGGTGTTTTTTTTATTGTACGGTACCCACCCGCAGCGTGTCCACATATAACATTTCGTGATGGCAGAGTTCACAATATGGACGCGTGATTGCGTCGCCCAGGGCGCGCCGCAAGCGGCGAGCGTCATCGCCCGTCGCGCAACGATCCGGACCCGGCCTCGGCGCGATGGACAAGGGTCATGCACGTGATGACCGCGACCGAATTTCCGGATAATGTCATCCTGACCGCATTTTCTTCGCGCCACTGACGGGAGGGAACACCGTATGGACATGATCGATCGCGGGCTGTCCGAAGAGCAGCGAATGATGCGCGACAGTTGCCGCGCTTTCGTCAACGACTTCGTCATCCCCTTCATCCGCGCCAACTGGCAGCGCGAGTGGCTCATGGAGCCCGATCAGCGTCTGCCCCGCGAAATCCTCGAGGCGGCCGACCGCATCGGCATCCGCACGCTGGGCGTGCCCGAGGAGTACGGCAGCATGCAGCTCGATCCCGCGACCGAGGTGCAGACCTCCGCGATCATCTCGGAGGAGATCGCGCGCGGCGACTCGGGCCTCGCCGACAAGCTGGTGCAGAACTGGAAGGTGTCGGTGCTGCTGCGCCACCTCGCGCCACGCCACCTCCGGGAGCGCTGGTTCCCGCTGCTGTCGGGCGATCCCGCTTTTCTGCTCGCGCACTGTCTCACCGAGCCGCGCGGGGCCTCCGACCGCTGGCTGCCCTACAACGTGCCCGAGGCGGCGATGCAGACGAAGGCCGTGCTCGAGGGCGACGAGTGGGTGATCAACGGGCGCAAGCAGTTCATCAGCAACGGCTACGACGCGGGGCTGTTTGTCGTCTACGCCAACACCCGGCCGGGGTGGCCATGCTGCAAGGGACATCGAGCTTCCTCGTGCCGCGCGACACGCCCGGCCTCACCGTCACCCGCTGTAACGAGACGGTGGGCTGCCGCTTCATGAACAACGGCGAGATCGTGTTCGAGGACTGCCGCGTGCCGCGGGATCACCTGCTGGTCGAGAACGACGCGCTCGCGAAGGCCGCGGTCTATTTCCGGCCGGTCGCGCTTCAAGATCGTCAAGGCGATGTTCCCGCACACCGCGGGCGCCTACGCCGGGCCCGAAAAATAAGCGCGCCGGCCGGTCTCCCTCCCGCCGGGCTCGCCGTTCGGGGCCGCCGGCAGGCGCGGACAATGTCACCGGTATAATGCTCGTTCAAGCCGCTCCCCCTCCGGC
>JACQGO010000016.1 GCA_016199485.1 Betaproteobacteria bacterium | reverse complement strand
TGTGCATCATGGCGTTCAGCAGCGCCACATCCGTATCGGGCTTGAACTGCAGCATGGTGTGCGCGTGGCGCGAGAGCTCCGAGCGCCGCGGGTCGGCGTAGATCAGCTTCGTGCCCCGCTTCGCCGCGTTCTTGATCCAGGTCGCGGCCACCGGGTGGTTGGAGACCGGGTTGGCGCCGATCAGGAAGATCACCTCCGCCCGCGCGACGTCGCTCACCTGGTTCGACACCGCGCCGGAAGCGACGCCTTCCATCAGCGCCGCGACGCTGGAGGCGTGGCACAGCCGCGTGCAGTGGTCCACGTTGTTCGAGCCGAAGCCGGTGCGCACCAGCTTCTGGAACAGGTAGGCTTCCTCGTTCGTGCCCTTGGCGGAGCCGAAGCCGGCGAGCGCGTGCTTGCCACTCATTTTCCCGGCCTTGTCGCGAATCTCCAAGAGCTTGCCGGCGGCGAGGTCGAGAGCTTCTTCCCAGCTCGCCTCGCGGAAATGCTCGAGCGGGTTCGCGGGGTCCATCGTGAAATCCGCGTGCTTGGGCGCGCCGGACTTGCGAACAAGCGGCTTCAGGAGCCGTTGCTTGTGATGCACGTAATCGAAGCCGTAGCGGCCCTTGACGCACAACCTGCCGTGGTTGGAAGGGCCGTCGCGCCCGTCGACGTAGAGGATCTTGTTGTCCTTGACCGCGTAGGTGAGCTGGCAGCCGACACCGCAATACGGACACACCGAATTCACCGTTTTGTCGGGCTTCACCATGCCGACGTTGCGCGCCGGCATCAGCGCGCCGGTGGGACAGGCCTGCACGCATTCACCGCAGGCGACGCAGGTCGAGTCGCCCATCGGATCGTCGAGGTCGAACACGATTTTCGAGTGCTCGCCGCGGAAAGCGTAGCCGATGACGTCGTTCACCTGCTCCTCGCGGCAGGCGCGGAGACACCGCGTGCACTGGATGCAGGAATCGAGATTGACCGCGATGCCGTGGTGCGTAAGATCGGCCCTGGGCTGGTGCCGGGGCGCAAAACGCGGCTTGCCGACCTTCAGCCTGGCGGCCCAGCGGTCGAGCTCGGATACGAGGGTATGCCGCTCGCGCGGGATGTCGGAGAGGAGCAGCTCCAGCACCATCTTCTGCGAGTGCAGCGCGCGCGCGCTGTCGGTGATCACTTCCATGCCGGGCGCCGGCTTCCTGCAGCAGGAGGGCGCCAGCACCCGCTCGCCCTTGACCTCGACCACGCAGGCGCGGCAGTTGCCGTCCGGCCGCAGGCCTTCCTGGTAGCAGAGGCGCGGGATCTCGATGCCGTGGCGCTGCGCCGTCTGGATGATGGTCTCATTGGCAAGGCCGACGATGTCGCGGCCGTTCAATCTGAACTCGACCGGCATCGCGGCGCGCTCTTCCTTGCTCATCGCGGTCATCGCTCGCCCCTCATGCAACTTCCTTGGGGAAATACTTCACCACACAGCGTATTGGATTCGGCGCCGCCTGTCCCAGCCCGCAGATCGAGGCGTCGGCCATCGCCGCCGACAGCTCTTCCAGCAGTGGCTGGTTCCAGCGCGGCGCTTCCATGAGCTTCAGGGCCTTGGCGGTGCCCACGCGGCATGGCGTGCACTGCCCGCAGGATTCGTCCGCGAAGAATTTCATGACGTTGGCGGCGGCCGCGCGCGCCTTGTCCTGGTCGGACAGGATGATCACCGCCGCCGAGCCGATGAAGCAGCCGTACTGGTTGAGCGTGTCGAAGTCGAGCGGGATGTCGCCCATCGCCGCCGGCAGGATGCCGCCGGAGGCGCCGCCGGGGAGATAGGCGTAGAACTCGTGCCCGGGCAGCATGCCGCCGCAGTATTCGGCGATGAGCTCCTTCACGGTGATGCCGGCCGGGGCGAGATGCACGCCGGGCTGCTTCACGCGGCCCGACACCGAAAACGAGCGCAGGCCGTTGCGGCCGCGGCGCCCGCGGGAAGCAAACCAGGCGGGACCCTTCTCGAGGATATCGCGCACCCAGTGCAGCGTTTCCATGTTGTGCTCGAGCGTGGGATGGCCGAAGAGGCCGACCTGCGCGACGTAGGGCGGGCGCAGCCGCGGCATGCCGCGCTTGCCCTCGATGGATTCGATCATCGCGGACTCTTCGCCGCAGATGTAAGCCCCGGCGCCGCGCCGGAGGATGATCGGCGGCAGCGCGCACGGCGGGCCGGCCCGCAGCGCCTTCAACTCACGCTCCAGGATCTCGCGGCATCCCGCGTATTCGTCGCGCAGATAAATGTAGATTTCGGATATCTGCACCGTCCACGCCGCGATGATCGCGCCTTCCAGGAAGCGATGCGGATCGCGCTCGAGATAATGGCGGTCCTTGAACGTGCCCGGCTCGCCTTCATCGATGTTGATCGCGAGCAACCGCGGCGCTTTCTCGCTTCTCACCGCGCGCCACTTGCGTCCGGCGGGAAAGCCCGCGCCGCCCAGCCCGCGCAGCCCCGAATCCTCCATGGTCTTGATCAGGGCCTCGGCGTCGCGTTTTCCCGCCAGGCATTCCGCGGCGATCCTGTAGCCGCCCTTCTTGCGGTACTCGGCATAAGTCACATATTTGCCGATCGGGCACCCGGTTTCCCCCGCCACGGCGAGCGGCTGCACTTTCTCCGCGGTTGCCGCCGCCACCGGATTCTGCCCCACCACGGCGACCGGCGCCTGCTCGCAACGTCCCACGCATGGCGCGGGGATCACGCGCACGCCGGGTCCCAACGCGCGTTTGAGACCGTCCATCAGCTGGCGCGCCCCGGCAAGCTCGCAGGAGAGCGAATCGCACACGCGCACGGTCAGGGCGGGCGGGAAGGCATCACCTTCCTTCACCACGTCGAAATGGTGATAGAAGGTCGCGACTTCGTAGACTTCCGTGGTGGCGAGACCCATCTCGCGCGCCAGCGCGACAATGTGGGCGGCGGAAATGCAGCGGTAGCGGTCCTGAATACCGTGCAGGTGCTCGATCAGAAGATCGCGCCGCCGCGGCTCCACGCCGGTTTTCCGGCGTCCTTCCTCCAGCAGCGCCCGCACTTCGGCGAGCGCGCGCGGGTCCACGGCCCGGCCCTTGGATTTGCCGCGCATGCCGCCGTCGCGCTGTTTTTTCACGATACCGCCTTCCAACTGCCCTCCGCGGTTATTTCAGCACCGATTTGAGTAGTTTTCCCATCTCGGCGGGATTCCCGGTCACCTTGATGCCGCACGCTTCCATCACTTCCCGTTTTTCCGCGGCGGTGCCCTTGCCGCCGGAGATGATGGCGCCCGCATGCCCCATGCGCTTGCCGGGCGGCGCGGTGACGCCGGCGATGAAGCCGACGACGGGCTTCTTCATGTTCGCCTTCACCCAGCGCGCGGCTTCTTCCTCGTTGCTGCCGCCGATCTCGCCCACCATGACGACCGCTTCGGTCTGAGGGTCATCGTTGAACATCTTTAGGACATCCACGTGCTTCAGTCCGTTCACCGGGTCGCCGCCGATGCCCACGCAGGTGGATTGCCCGAGCCCGAGCTCCATCAGCTGCCCCACCGCTTCGTAGGTGAGCGTTCCGGAGCGCGACACCACGCCCACCGGCCCCTGCTTGTGGATATGCCCCGGCATGATGCCGATCTTGATCTCGTCCGGAGTGATGACGCCCGGGCAATTCGGGCCGACCAGGATCGTCTTCTTTCCCTGCATTTTGTAGCGGGTGCGGACCATGTCGCGCACCGGGATGCCTTCGGTGATACAGATCACCAGATCGAGACCGGCGTCCACCGCTTCGTCTATCGCGGCGGCGGCGAACGGCGGCGGCACGTAGATCACCGAAACGTTGGCGCCCGTCTTCTCCCTGGCCTCCTTGACGGTCTCGAAGATCGGGATGCCCTCGTAGCTCTGCCCGCCCTTCTTCGGCGTCACGCCCGCGACATAGCAGTTTTTGCCGTTCGCGTACTCCTTGCCCATCCTGGTATGGAACTGCCCGGTCTTGCCGGTGATGCCCTGCGTGAGCACCCTGGTGTTCTTATCGATCAGTATCGACATGTCACGTTTCACTTTCCGTTCGCCGCGCCGACCGCTTTCTGCGCCGCGTCGGCCATGTTGCTCGCGGAGATGATCGGCAGTCGCGATTCGGCGAGGATCTTCTTGCCGATGCCGACGTTGGTGCCCTCCAGCCGCACTACCAGCGGCACCTTGAGGTGGACTTCGCGCGCCGCGGTGACCACCCCCTCCGCGATCACGTCGCACTTCATGATGCCGCCGAAGATATTGACGAGGATCGCCTTGAGCCTCGGGTTGCGCAGCATGATCTTGAACGCTTCGGTCACCTTCTCGGTCGAGGCGCCGCCGCCCACGTCGAGAAAGTTCGCGGGCTCTCCGCCGTAGAGCTTGATGATGTCCATGGTCGCCATCGCCAGCCCCGCGCCATTCACCAGGCACCCGATGTTGCCGTCGAGCGAGATGTAGGAAAGATCGTACTTCGAAGCCTCGATCTCGGCCGGATCTTCCTCGTCGAGATCGCGCATCGCGACGATCTCGGGATGGCGGAACAGCGCATTGTCGTCGAAGTTCATCTTCGCGTCGAGCGCGAGCACCCGGTCGTCGCCGGTCAGGATCAGCGGATTGATCTCGGCGAGCGATGCATCGGTCTCGTCAAACACCCGGTAGAGGCCCTGCAGCAAAGCGCGCGCCTGCGCCGCCGCCTTTTCCGGAACGCCGGCCTTGCGCGCGATGTCTTCGGCGTCGCGGGTCGTGAGGCCCGTGACCGGGTCTACCGTCACCTTGTGGATCTTCTCGGGGCTCTTCGCGGCGACTTCTTCGATGTCCATGCCGCCCTCGCTGGAGGCCATCAGCACGACGCGCTGCGAGCCGCGGTCGACGACCATCCCGGCGTAGAGCTCCTTCGTGATGTTCGCGCCCTCCTCGACGAGCAGCCGCCGCACCTTCTGCCCTTCGGGCCCGGTCTGGTGGGTCTTGAGTTGCATGCCGAGGATGCGGCTCGCGTGGACCCGCACTTCGTCGAGCGACCTCGCGAGCTTGACGCCGCCGCCCTTGCCGCGCCCACCGGCGTGGATCTGCGCCTTGACCACCCAGACGGTGCCGCCGAGCTTGCGCGCCGCCTCCGCCGCCTCGTCAACGGAGAAGCAGGGAAACCCGCGCGGGGTCGCCACGCCGTATTTGCGGAGTATCTCCTTTGCCTGATATTCGTGAATCTTCATTATTCGCTTGCCCGCAGTTTGTGAGAGGGAACGCCGCGCGCGCCGGGACCGCTCACAGACTTCGGCCGAGCGTAAATCTAATGAACATGGTTTCGCTGCCACATTGACCGAGGTCAATAAGTCGGGATTTTGCGCGTGACATGACGGGTCGGGAAACCGGAGCATGCGTCCGGCTTTGCGCTCGCTTCACGCAAACTCGGGGTTCGTGCGGCGCTCGGCGCGCTGGCGTTGCGCGTCACAGTATATCGTAACGCGCCGCGCGGGCGGCACCGCCTCGCGGAGGTAACAGGCAGCGCGCCGGTGGTGGCCCGGGACGCGACGCGGGGCCGCATCAGTCGCCGGAGATGCCGTAGGCCGCGCGGAAGACGCACACGGTAGAAAGCGTCCTCAGCCCACGCTTGCCCGTGTTTGAGCCGGGCATATCCCGCTGCGAGACTGGATACGCAACGCGGAGCGCAAGCGCAAGAAAAGGATACAGAAATCGCCGGTGAGACCACTTACGGCGGCTCTCCTGCGTCGCACGAAACCCGGTCTCCCGGTCCAACCTGGGGGAAGCCGTAGCCGTATCCGCGCGTTGCCCGGCCGCGCGAATGTCCAAAAAAAAGCGCAACCTGAAGGGGTTGCGCTAAGTTTCCACCAAAGGAGGAGGATTTGGAGGAGTGTGTAAGCGTTCAGAGTGAACGCCTACACAAAACGAACTATACACGAGTGCTGGAAATAATGCAAGCGCTTGCTGTTGCCCCGCAATACCCGTGCCCCCAAGACGCGTGAGTCGCTAGATATTTGGCTATAAATCAACAGATTACGATATTGCTCGGCGAACCCGCTACCTGAAGCAAAGACGATCCCCCGCGGTTTCGGCCGCCGTACGCGCGGCGCGGCGAGAAGCAACGACCGGCGCGATCGGTTCGCGTCAGCGCACGACGAGCACCGGGATCGTCGTATGTGTCAGGACCTTGCGCGTCTCACTGCCGAGCAGCACCGCCGCGAGCCCTTTGCGGCCGTGCGAGGTCATCACGATCAGGTCGCAACGCTTCTCTTGCGCGGTCTTGAGAATCGCGTCGTACGGGTGGTCGCTCGTCTCGCACACGCTTGCGCACGGCACGCCGGCTTCCCCGGCGGTCTTCTTGACGAATTCGAGATAGGTTTCGGCGCGCGCCTTCGCTTCCTGCTCAATGCGCTCCTCGGTGACGGGGTCGAACGCGCCCTCGTAGGCGATCATCAGGTGGTAATCGGGGATGACGTGTATGCCCGTCACGCTCGCCCCGTGGATTTTCGCGAGTTCGACGCCCGCCCGCACCGCCTTCTGCGACAGCTCAGATCCATCTGTCGGGATGAGGATGTGCTTGAACATGCAACCCCTCCTCGGTGGTTATTGCCCGTGCCCTCCCGCATCGGGTGGCTACCTTATATCAGAGCGCGCACATCATGGCAATTTGACTTGCAGCCCGAAAGCGGCGTTCCGGCCCACCCTTACGGGCCGCGGGGCTGCCGCAGCGCCTCGGCGAGCAGCCGCCGGTAACGCGCGGCAAGCTCCCCTTCCCCGAGCATGTTGAATATCGCGAGCATGCCCTTTCTGGCGGCGTCGCCCCGGTACGCGCGGTCGCGCCTGACGAGTTCGAGCAGCTCGCGCATCGCGTCCTCGAACCGGTCGGCGACCAGTAATTGCGCGGCAAGCTGAAAGCGCGCCTCGGGGTCGTCCGGATCTTTCGCGATCTTGCGCTCGAGATCCGCCGCCGGCGGCGCATCACGGGCGGCGACCAGGAACTCGAGATGCGCGAGCAACGCGCTGGGCTCCGGGGCATCCTGCTCACCCTGAGGCAACGCCTCGAGCAGCTGCCGCGCGGCCTCGAGCCCGCCGCCCAGCAACAGCAGCTTGGCGTGCGCCAGCGGCACGCGCCGATTGCCGGGATCGGTCGCTTGCGCCTCGCGCAGGATCGCAAAGGCCCGTTCGGGGTCCCCGCGCTCGAACGCGTTCACCGCTTCGGCAATGCCGCGATCGGACGGCCGCGCGACGTGCTTGTCGATGACGCGGCGGAATTCCGCCTCCGACTGCGCGCCGTGAACGGTCTCCACCACTCTGCCCTCGAGGAAAACCTTGACCGTCGGCACGCTGGTCACGCCGTGCTCGCGCGCGAGGCGCCCGAGCCTCCCGGTATCGACCATTACCAGCAAAAACCTGCCGCGATACTCGGCTGCGAGCCGCACCAGGCGCGGCATCAGCACGAAGCACGGGCCCGCGCCTGCCGCCCAGTAGTTGACGAGCACCGGGCCTTTTATCGAGTTCTCCACGACCAGCGCGCGGAAATTGTCCGCGGTCGCGTCGAACACGTAAGGGGAGAGGGCGGTCACGCTTTTCGCCGAGCGGGGCTTGCGGAGCGGAAACGCGCCGCGGCCGCGGGCGCCGCAGGCGTCACCCCGCCTCAGCGACGATGCGATTCACCATCACGCCGAGCCGCTCGATTTCGGTCTCCATCACGTCGCCCGGGCTCATGTAGCTCGGCGGTTTGCGGTCCTTGGCAAGCCCTCCGGGCGTGCCGGTCGCCACCACGTCACCCGGCTCCAGCGTGAACACCTGCGAACAGAACGCGAGCAGCTGCGGCACGTTATGCACCAGCTCCCTGGTGTTCGAGTCCTGCAGCACGCGCCCGTTCACCCGCAGTTGCACCTTGAGGTTGTGCGGGTCGGGCAGCTCGTCGCGCGTGAGCAGGTACGGTCCCATCGGCGCGAAGGTGTCGAAGCTCTTCCCGCGCAGGTTCTGCACGTCGGCCTGGGTGAGATCGCTCGCGGACACATCGTTGAACGCCATGTAGCCAGCGACATGGTCATACGCTTTTTCGGGCGGCACGTTCTTGGCGCGGCGGCCGACCACGAACGCGAGCTCGGCTTCGTAGCCGAGGCACTGCGTCATCGCCGGGCGCACCACCGGCTGATTCCACGCGGCGACCGCGTTCGCGAACTTGGCGAAGAGCCGCGGCTCGCGGTGCGGTTTCATCCCGAGTTCCCTCAGGAAATCGTGGTAATTGTGCGCCACGCAGATGATCTTCTGCGGCTTCGTGACGGGCGCGAGCAGCCTGACGCCCGCCGCAGGCAGCCGCACCCCGCAGCCGCGCACCTCGACCGCGCCCTTCGAACGCGCCGCGAGCCACTCGAGCGCGTCGCGCGCCGCGGCGAGCGATTCCCCGCCGCCCTCCAGAAAAGCGAGCGTCTCGGGAGGAACGAGCAGCGCCGCCCTGGCGCGCGCGCGCGCGTCGCCCTGCGCCTCGAGCATCGCCTCGCACGCGAGGTTGAGGTCGATCACCTGCTCGCCCTCGAGGCAGCCCAGGCGGGGATCGCCCGCGAGTCGATACGTCACCAGTTTCATCGCAATAACTCTCTCGTCCGGGGCGCGGGACGCAACGCACGGTCGTCCCCCGCGACCGCTCGGAGGCGGCTTCCCCCCGTCGTGGTAAACGAAACGAGCGTCACTTTCTCTGCCTTCTCGCGTCCATCCCTGCCCCGACCGGGCGGATTACTCGGGGGTAATGCCGGCCTCCTTCGCCACTTTGATCCATTTCGCGATCTCGGCGCGGTTGAAGCGGTCATATTCTTGCGGCGTGCTCGCCACGACTTCGGCGCCCTGCTTCGCAAGGTTGCCCTTCACCGCCGGGTCCGTGAGCGCCTTCGTCAGCGCGGCATGGACGCGGTCGATGACCGGGCGCGGAGTGCCGGCCGGCGCAAACATGCCGAAGCCGCTCGAGACGACGAATCCGCGTAGACCCGATTCCTCCATCGTCGGTATGTCGGGAGCCGCGTTCGAGCGCTGCTTGCCGGTCTGCCCGATCATGCGCAGCTTCCCGGTGCGCACGTGCTGGATCGCCGCCGGCATGCTCGGGAACTGCATTTGCACGTGCCCGGCGACGAGGTCGACCATCGCCTGCCCGGTGCCCTTGTAGGGGACGTGCACCAGTTTGATCCTGGCCACGGAACTCAGCAGTTCCGCCGCGAGGTGGCCCACGGTGCCGCGGCCTGCGGTCGAGTAATTGATCTCGCCGGGCCGCGCCCGCGCGACGGCGATGAACTCCTTGACGCTTCTCGCCGGCAGCGACGGATGCACCACGAACGCGGTCGGGACATCGGCGATCAGCGAGATCGGCGCGAAGTCCTTCACGGAGTCGTAAGGAAGCTTTTTCACCATCGCCGGATTGATGGTGTGTCCGGCGGAAACCATGAGGATGGTGTACCCATCGGGCGCCGCCCTGGCGGCGAGCTCGGTGCCGATCGTGCCGCCGGCGCCCCCGCGGTTCTCGATCACGACCTGCTGGCCGAGAAACTCCGACATCCTGGGCGCGTAGACGCGCGCGATGATGTCGGTGTTGCCGCCCGGCACAAACGGCACGATGAGGCGCACCGGCCTGGTGGGGTACGCCTGCGCGCCCGCGGGCCCGCTGACCGCAGCAGACAGCGCCACGGCCAACGCCGCTCCGAAGATGCGCATCAAAGCTCCTTCCTTCATCGGTTTTCTCCTCTGTTCTTCTGCTTGAACGTGACCGTGCGCCAAGCGTAGCGCGCTGGGGCGTGGGCGTCGAGGCGCCCGCGGGCGGTATCGCGCCGGCCGCAGCCGCACAGGATACAACACTTCTGCGGCATTCCACCGCCCACGGCGCGGGTTTACGCGGGCAGCCCATCGGTTAAAATTCGAGCAAGCACGGTGGGCACGGGGCGCGCCGCGCGAGGACAACGAGGAGGAAACCCGGATGGCACCCGTATCACGGCGCGCGCGGCTTGCGACGGGCGCATTGATCGCCGCGCTTGCCGCGCCCCTGGCGCTCGCGCAGAAGGATTATCCCACCCGGCCGGTCCGCCTTATCGTGCCGCTCGCGCCGGGCGGCGGACAGGATACCGTCGCGCGCATCCTCGGCGGCAGGTTGAGCGAGATCCTCGGCCAGCAGATACTGGTCGACAACCGCCCCGGTGGCGGCAGCGTGATCGCCTCCGAGCTCGTGGCGAACGCCCCGCCGGACGGTCACACGATCTACCTCGCCAGCACCACGTTCGTCGCCGCACCCAGCCTGCACCGTCGCCTGCCTTTCGATCCGCACAAGGATTTTGCGCCGGTCACCCGCGTGTCGACCGCGCCGGGCGCGCTGGTGATCCACCCTTCGCTGCCCGCGAAGTCGGTGAAGGAGCTGGTCGCGCTCGCCAGGGCAAGACCCGGGGAACTCACTTTCGGCTCGGCCGGGATCGGCGCGCAGTCGCACTTCTCGGGGGAACTGTTCAAGATGATGGCCGGAATCGACATCGTTCACGTCCCGTACCGCGGCAGCGGGCCCGCCACTACCGCCCAGCTCGCCGGTGAAATCGCGATATCGTTCGTCAATCCGATTCCGACGATGCCTCACGTGAAGGCAGGCAAGCTGCGCATGCTCGCGGTCACGACCGCCGGGCGCTGGCCGCTGCTTGCCGAACTGCCGACGATCGCCGAGTTCGGGGTGCCGGGGTTTCAGAACATCATCTGGAGCGGCGTGGTGGTGCCGGCGGCAACGCCGAAGGCGATCATTTCGCAGCTGCAACGCGGCGTCGCTCAGGCGGCGCAATCCCCCGAGGTGAAAAAGCATCTCGAGCGCCAGGGTACGCTGCCGTTCGGCCCCGACACGCCGGACAAGTTCGCAGCGTTCCTGGAAGCGGAAATCGCGAAATGGAAAAAAGTCGCGCGGCAGGCCGGAATCAAGCCTGACTGAAAGCGCTGCAGCACGCGGTCAGTTCACGCGTATGCCCGCGCGCTTGATCACCTTCGCCATTTTCTCGATCTCGGCCCTGAGATACGCCGCAAAACGCTCGGGGCTGTCCGGATGGGGCTGCGCGCCATCCACGGCCAGGCGCTCGACCACTTCGGGCGCGCGCAGCGCCTTCACGAATTCCGCGTGCAACCGCGTGATGATCGCCTTGGGCGTCGCGGCCGGCGCGAGCAAGCCGGTCCAGATCGAGTTTTCGTACCCCCGCACCCCGGACTCCGCGATCGTCGGCACCGCGGGCAGCAGCGGCGAGCGTTCGGCGGTGGTGACCGCGAGCACGCGCAGCTTTCCAGCTTTGACGTGGGGCAGGGTGGATACCGGGTTCACCAGCGCGAGCGAGACTTCGCCGGAGATCAGCGCGGTCGACACCTGCGAGCTGCCCTTGTACGGGACGTGCAGCATGTCGACGCCGGCAAGCATCTTGAGCAGCTCGCCCGCGAGGTGCGAAGCCGAGCCGATGCCCGCGGAGCCGAAGCTCAACGCGCCGGGCCGCGTTTTCGCGAGCGCGACGAGATCCCTCACCGTCTTCGCCGGCACCGACGGATGCGCGAGGAGCAGCCCCGGCGTCACCGACACGCGGGTCACCGGCGCGAAATCCCTGTAAGGATCGAACGGCAGCTTCTTCTGCAGGCTGGGCGCGGTCACGAAAGTCGTCCCGGCAAGATAGAGCGTGTGGCCGTCCGGCGCGGAGCGCGCGACGGTCTCCGAGGCGATCACGCTGCCCCCGCCCGGTCGGTGATCGACGAGCACCTGATGGCCGAAGCTCTCGGCGAGCTTCTGGCCCACCACGCGCGCGACGAAATCGCTGCCGCCGCCCGGAACGAACGGCACCACGAGCCGCACCGGCCGCGTCGGGAAATCCTGCTGCGCCCACGCGATTCCCGCCGGCGCGACGAACGCCAGCATCCACACGCCCGCGACGGCCAGGGCACCTCGTACCGACTTCACAATATATTTCATCGATTCTTCCTTTGCATCGCTTTCCGGCCGCCGGCAGCGCGCTCGCGTACGCTATCGCCGCTCGTAAAGCACGAACCGGTCGTTTTCCACCGCCAGCTCGCGAATGCCGCCCTCGGTATCCTCGGATACCCATTCCATGTACCTGCGGTACTGCTCGAAGCGCGGGTCGCCGGGCTTCACGACCTCGGGCTTGCGCTCGGCGCCCACCACGGTGGGCACGATGCTCACCTTGCGCACGCCGCGCGCGTCGAGATCGACGAGCACGACGCGGCCCTCGTCCTTGTGGCGGTTGTAGGCGAAGCTGTAGCCCGGGTCGAGGTGCTTCGTGTAGACGTCCTTGAACTCGTACTCGCCCATCGGGCAGCAGAAGTTGGGCGAGTCGCCCGAGCGGATCATCGCGAAGTTTCCGATGCTGTAGAAGATCACCGCGCCCTTGTGGAGCGCGACCGGCTGCAGGATGTGTGGATGATGGCCGAGCACGACCGAGGCCCCGGCGTCGATCGCCGCGCGCGCGACGGTCTGCTGGTAGTCGGCGATCGGCCGCGAGACATAGTGCACGCCCCAGTGAAAGGAGGCGATCACGACCTCGGCGAGCCCCCTCGCGTTGCGGATGTCCTCGACCATGAGCTCCAGGTCTTTGCGGTGCGGAACGGTCACGATGCGCGGCGGCGAGCCCGGCTGGTACTCGTAGGGCTCGTAGAACGTGTGCGCGCGCATCGGCGTGCTGCCGGCGCGCGTCTCGGTCGCCCAGTACTGCGGCAGCATCACCGAGACATACCCCAGGAAAGCGACGCGCACGCCGTTTCTCTCGAACAACGCCGGCTTGCGCGCCTCTTCGATGTTGCGCCCTGAGCCTATCGTCGCGATGCCGAGCTTGCGGAAGGTCGCGACGGTGTCCTCCGCCGCCTCCGGGCCCCAGTCGCAGGTGTGATTCGAGCCGGTGCCGACGACGTCGAACGGCACGCTCTTGAACGCCGCCGCCCGGCTCGGGTGCTGGCGCACGTGCGGGGCGAGCCCCTGCTGCTGGAAGGCGCCGCGCTCCGAGTAGAGCCGCTCGCACTGCGCAAAGCGCAGATCGGCGCCGCGCAGCAGCTCGCGAACGTTGTCGAAAATCGCCTCCGGCGGCTCGAGACCCGTCGCCACGTCGCCCACTGCCGCGAACTGTACGATGCCCTGCGCCATGTTTTCTCCTTCCGTTTGTGCGTGAACGCTGCTTGTCGGGTCAGATGCTGCGGCTGCGGCCGCCGTCGACGTTGATCGCCGCGCCGCTGATCATGCCGGAGCGGCTCGATGCGAGAAACACCGCGAGATCGGCGATGTCCTGCGGCATCACGACCTTGCCCAGCGGCACCTCGCGCAGCAGGAACTTCTCCGCCTCCCCGAGCGATACGCCGAGGTCGCGCGCGGTCATCGTCGTGAGCTCCGTCCAGCGGCCGGTGTCGGTCGAGCCCGGGTTGATCGCGTTCACCGTGATCCCGTACGACCCGAATTCGTTGGCGAGCGCCTTGGTCACGGAGAGCGTTCCCATGTTGATCGGGCCCGCCATTGCCGAAAACCTCGCCGGCTCGCGCCCGCGCGTG
Organism: Betaproteobacteria bacterium; assembly: GCA_016199485.1. GTDB lineage: Bacteria > Pseudomonadota > Gammaproteobacteria > Burkholderiales > SG8-41 > JACQGO01. The sequence continues at coordinate 16,860 of JACQGO010000016.1, read as the reverse complement.
CCGGCGATGTTGATCACCCGCGCCTGATCGGACTTCCTGAGATACGGCAGGCACTCGCGCGTCATGCGAATCAGTCCCAGGGGCTTTACCCGGAAATAACGTTCCCATTCGGCGTCGGGAATATCGGCGAGCCGGCCGCGATATGCGCCGCCCGCGCAATTGATCAGGATATCGACCCCGCCGAGCTCGCGCGCCGCGCTCTCCACCGCCGGGCGGATGGCGCCCGTCTCTTCCAGATCGAGCCTGACCGCGATCGCGCGCAGCCCCGGGGAGCGTGCGTTAAGCTCGCGCGCAAGCTCCGCGCAGCGCTGCTCGTCGCGTCCGAACAGCGCCAGATGCACGCCTTCTTCGGCCAACGCCACCGCGATCGTGCGGCCGATGCCGCGGCTCGCCCCGGTGATGAACGCGATGCGACCCTTCAATCCCAGTTCCATGATCTTTCCCCGCATCCACGCGGCCCACGCGGCGGTAGCGGGTCAGTTTGGCCGTGCTTCCGGTGCGGCAAACGGCGCGCTGCGGGTGCCCAAGCCGTCGGCGCTCGTCAACACAAGACTTCGCTTGACGGCATACCCGCGACGCGCGCCGCCGCACAGGTCGCTGCGGCCAAACTGACCCACTGCCCACGCCGCCGCATGCGCGCATTATAAGTCGGATATAATCCAGGCTCACCCCCGAATTCGAAATAGTCCACGATCTGGAAGATAGCCATGCGGCGCACCCTGCTCTTCACCGGCGACGTGAACCTGATGAACGTGACCGATCCGCGCGTGCCGTTCGGGCGCATCGCCCGCGTGTTGAGACGCGCCGACGTGCTGTTCGGCAACTTCGAGTGCTGCCTCTACGAGCCGGCTGCGCGCCGCTCGCTCACCGACGAGGGCTTCTACGCCACGCGCGCCGCCGGCGCCGCGCTCACCCGCGCGGGATTCCACATCGTGGGCAATGCCAACAACGTCAACTACGGCGGGGAAGCGATCGTCTCCTCGCTGCGGGAGCTTGACCGGCTCGGCGTCGCGCACGTGGGCGCCGGCGTGAACCGGGAGCGGGCGCGCGCACCGGCTTTTATCGCGTGCAGAGGCATGCGCTTCGGGTTCGTGCAGCGCACCTCGGTCTACTGGCCGACCAACCACGAAGCGGGCGAGCGCTCGGCCGGGGTGGCGGTGATCCGGGGCCACACCGCCTACCAGCTGCCGCTGCACAAGACGCGCCCCGAGATTCCCCCCGCGAATCGCCCCGGGGTGCCGCCGGTGATCGTCACGTGGGCCGATCCCGCCTATCTCGCCGAGTTTTGCAAGGACGTCGCGGCGCTCGCTCGGCGCGCCGACATCGCGGTGGCTTCGCACCACTGGGGCCTGCACCAGGAGGTGCTCGAGTACATGACCGAGATCGCGCACGCGGCGATCGACGGCGGGGCGGATATCGTGATCGGCCACGGCCCGCACTATCCGCTCGCGGTGGAGATCTACCGGGGCAAGCCGGTCTTCTACGGGCTGGGCAGCTTCTCGTTTCACACCGGCCACGGCGGCCGCAAGCACGGCGACTGGGTCGGGATGCTCGCGCGCGTCGTGCTCGAGAACCGGAAGATCGCGCGCGTCGCGTTCCGCTTCGTGCGCCACAATGACAGGAACGAGACCGTGCTCTCGCCGATGAAGCGCGAACGCGCTGCGCTCGCCGACATCGCCGCCCGCAGCGCGCGCTACGGCACGCGCATCAGCGTCGAAGGCGACGAGGCGGTGTGCCGCGGCGCCGGCCGGCGTTAACGCATCACCGGGCGCGTCGCCCGGACCGCGTCATCTTTTCGATCAGCGGGGCGCCTTCCCCGAGCAGGAACTGCTTGAACGCCGCCGCGACCGGCGGCAGGCGCTTCTTCCTGAGGTGCACCACGTGCCAGTGACGCATCACGGGGAAGCCCTGGACGTCGAGCACCGCGACGCGCCTGAGCGCAAGCTCGAGCCCGATGGTGTGCGTCGAGAGGAAGCTCACGCCGATGCCCGCCATCACCGCCTGCTTGATCGTCTCGAAGCTCTTGATCTCCATCGCGATCGCCGGTCGGAAGTGGTGCTCGGCGAAAACCTCTTCCATCAGGATCCGGGTGTCCGATCCGCGCTCGCGGGCGATGAACTTCTCCTGGGCCAGCGCGCGCAGCGCGACCCGCCGCCGGTGCGCGAGCGGATGGCCGCGCGCCGCGACGACCACGTACGGCTGCGGCGCGAACGACTGCGCTTCGGTGTCCATGCCTTCGGGCGGCCGCACGATGACCGCGAGGTCGATCGCGTTTTCCGAGAGCGCGCGCAGCACTTCCTCGCGGTTGTCCACCGCAAGCTCCACCGTCACGCCTTCGTGGCGGCGGCAGAATTCGGCGAGCAGCCGGGGAAAGAAATAGTCGCCCGCGCTGATGACCGCGATGTTGAGCCTTCCGCCGCGGATGCCCTTGAGCCCCGCGAGCGCTTCCTCCACCTCCTTGAACTGTTCGATGATCGCGCGGCTGTGGTAGAGCATTTCGCGCCCTGCCGGGGTAAGGTAGATTTTCTTGCCGAGCTGCTCGAACAGCGGTAGTCCGGCGTGGCTTTCGAGCTGCTTCACCTGGATCGAGACCGCCGGCTGCGTGAGATGCAGCTCTTCGGCCGCGCGCGAATACGAGAGGCGCCGTGCCACCGCCTCGAACACCTTCAGTTGCCGCAGCGTCGCGTTCTTCACCGGTCCCCCGCGCGGATTCCATAAATGTTCCCTTATTATATCCATAAAAAACTTTAACTGTTTTTTATGGATTGCCGCGGCTAGCATCGTTTCCGTGCTGGATGGCGACGCCCGCGCGGCGCGCGCGGGCGAGAGAGATGCGAATGAAGGCCGAAACGGTGAAATTTGCTGCGCCGGCGGGACTTTCCGAAGCCGATGATCTCCATCGGCGCGCCTACAATGCCACGCTCTGGGACATGGGGTTCAAGTGGCAGTGGGACGCCGGGACTTACCGCGAGCTGTGCCGGCTGCCGGAAGAGAAAGCGCGGCTGCGCATCTACATCGAGCGTCAACAGCCGCATCTGTTCGCGGCCTACGACGCCGACTTCCTGATCGACCTGATCTGCGAGAAAAAAGCCCTGCGCTACGACGCGATGCTCGCGGCGCGCGCGGCCGGCAGGCCGCTCGACCTGACCTGCAACGGGCCGAAAGGAACCGAGTAACCGGAGCGCCGTCGCGAGGAGGGGCGCGACTGGCGCTCCCCCCTTCGGGGGAGGCAAAACGACGCGGGGCAAGTGCACCCGCGCCTCACGCGATTTTTCTCATCCTCCGCGCTCACGGCCCCTCGTCCGCGGGGTGCCTCAGGTTGCGCAAGGGATACGGCTTGGCCGCGTGGCGCTCGAGCGCCTCCTCGTCGATGTCCACCCCGAGGCCGGGGCGCGTCGGGAGATCGATGTAGCCGTTCACCGGCTTGAGCTGGTTGGGCGAGACCCTGTCGCCGAACTCGACGAGCGGCACGAAGTATTCGGTGATGATGAAGTTGGGCATCGCCGCGGAAGCGTGCACGGTCGCGGCGAGCCCGATGACCGTCGAGTTGTAGTTGTGCGGCGACACCGCGACGAGATAGGGCTCGGCCATCGCCGCAATCTCCTTGAGTTCCAGTATGCCTCCGACGCACGCGACGTCAGGGTTGAGGATGTCCGCGCAGCGTTTCTCGAGCAGCGGCCGGAACCCGGTCTTGGTGTAGGTCGCTTCTCCGATCACGATCGGCAGTCCCGTCGCCGCGCGCACTTCCGCGAGCGCCTCGGGGTTTTCCGCGCAGTTGGGCTCCTCGAGCCAGTAGAGGTCAAACTCGGCGAGGCGCTTGTCGAGCCGGATCGCGTGCATCGGCGCGAGCCTGCGGTGCTGGTCGATCAGGAGGTCGACGTCCGGGCCCACGGCGTTCCTCACCGCCTTGACCACCTTCACCGCGCGCTCCTCGTGCTCCTTCGGAATGTAGCTGCGCCACGGGCTCGGCAGCGGATCGAACTTGAGCGCGTTCCAGCCCTGCGCGACGACCCCTTCCGCCGCGCGCGCGTAGTCGGCGGGCTCCTTCAGCCCGTAGCTCCAGCCGTTGGCATAGACGCGGATCCGGTCGCGGCAGCGCCCGCCGAGCAGGTTATACACCGGCTGCCCGCAGATCTTCCCCGCGATGTCCCACAGCGCGTGTTCGATGCCGGAGATCGCGCAGTAGAGCTCCAGCGAGCCGCGCCGCGCGGCGTAGTCGTCGAACGCGAACTGCGTGAAATGTTTGATGTTGAACGGGTCGCGCCCCGCCATGTAGCGCCCGAGCGCTTCCACGTGCGCAAGCACACACTGATCGCGATCGTACTGCGAGTAGGCCTCTCCCCAGCCCGCGACGCCTTCGTCGGTCTCGACTTTCACGAACACCAGGTTCTTGCGCCAGCCGGGATGGATCGCGTAGCCTTTGACGGCGGTGATTTTCATTTGCGGGGCCCTCGGGAAATAGGCGGAGATCGTGCTGCGCGGGCTGCTGAATCTATGCCGCGGTGCTGTCCCGTGTCAAGCGCGGTGCTATAATCGAACCTGCGTTTTACCGTCCGCAGAACAATTCCAACGCACCCTTTCCAGAGGAAAATACGATGAGCGATGCAGTGCTTAACGGCGTGATGCCGCCCGCGATCGGTCTGCGCGATCTCGTCACGACGCTGCTGCCGCAGGGTTTTGCGAAATCCGCGCAGCCGATCGCCTCCACCGCGATCCACACCGACGACAAGGGCCTCGTGGCGGGAGAAGTCAGGGTCCCCACGCGCGACGGCCCGGTGCCCGCCTACCGCGCGCTGCCGGACAAGAGCGGCAAGCTCCCGCTGGTGCTCGTGGTGCAGGAGATCTTCGGCGTGCACGAGCACATCAAGGATGTGTGCCGCAGGCTCGCCAAGCTCGGCTACTTCGCGGTCGCGGTCGACGTCTACCACCGCCAGGGCGACGTCTCGAAGATGACCGACAACCAGGAAATTTTCGCCAAGGTCGTCAACCACGTGCCCGACAGCCAGGTCATGTCCGACCTCGACGCGGCGGTGGTCTATGCGGAATCGACCGGCAGGGCCGACACCGCGCGGCTGGGCGTCACTGGTTTCTGCTGGGGTGGACGCATCACCTGGACCTACTGCGTGCACAACCCGAAAGTGACGGCGGCCGTGGCGTGGTACGGCAGGCTCGTCGCGCCGGCGAAAGCGCCGCTGCAGCCCGCCTATCCGGTCGAGCTTGCGCCGCACCTCAAGGTGCCGGTGCTCGGTTTGTACGGCGGCGCGGACGCAAGCATCCCGCTAGAGCACGTCGAGCAGATGCGAGCGGCGTTGAAGGGAGCCGGCAACAAGACTTCCGAGATCATCGTCTACGACGGAGCGCCGCACGCCTTCTACGCCGACTATCGCCCGAGCTACCGGAAGGAAGCCGCCGAAGACGGCTGGAAACGCATGCAGGAGTGGTTCAGGAAGCACGGCGTTTGATGCAGAGAACTGCGCATGGGGTTCACCAAGACGCTCGCGCAGTGGATCGCCGGCGTGGAGCACGAGTCGCTGCCGCCGGAAGTCACGCCGTGGGTGAAGGCGGCCGTCACCGACTACCTCGCCGTCGCGCTCGCGGGCTGCCCCTCGCAGGGAATCGAGATCGTCAAGCGCCACGTGCTCGCCGAGTACGCCCGCGGCAAGGGCACGCTCATCGGGGAACCGGAGCGCGTGTCGGCGGAGGGCGCCGCGCTGTTCAACGGGACGCTCTCCCACTGGGAGGAGTACGACGACGCGACCTACGGCATGTCGGGGCACCCGAGCGTCGTCATTATGCCCGCGCTGTTCGCGGCCGCCGAGATCTTCGGCGCCGCGGGCAGGGACTTCGTCACCGCCTACGCCGCGGGCGTCGAGGTGTGCGCCAAGGTCGGCCGCCTCGTCAACCCGCAATCGATCGTGCTCGGCTATCATCCGACCGCGATCCTCGGCACGCTGGGCGCCGCAGCCGCAGTAGCCAAGATTTGCAAACTCGATGCGCGCCAGACCGAGACCGCGCTCGGCATCGCGGCGTCGCACTCGAGCGGGTTGCGCCCGCACATGGGCTCGATGGTGAAGCCGCTGCACGCCGGGCTTGCTTCGCGCGGAGGGCTCGCCGCGGCGATGCTCGCGCGCGAAGGGTTCGTGGGCGCGGAAAACCTGATCGAAGGCAAGCACGGGTTCGCCAACGCTTTTTCCGGCGGCAAGCCGGGGGACTTCGAGGCGCTTGCGGCGAGAATCGGCAAGCCGCTCGAAATCCTCGATCCGGGCATCGCGTTCAAGATCTTTCCCTCCAACTTCCACACCCAGGCGGGTGTGGTCGCGGTGCTGCAAATGGCGAAGGAGGAAGGGGTAAAGCCCGCCGAGGTCGAGAGCATCCGCTGCCTCGCGAACCACATGATCCAGCACTCGCTGTGGAACGCGAATCCCCGCACCGGGCTCGAGGGCAAGCTGAGCCTGCATTTCTGCATCGCGGCGGCGCTCGTCGACGGGCAGCTCGAGGTCGAGCAGTTCCGCGACGAGCGCGTGAGGGACCCGCTGATCCGCGAACTCATGGGCCGGCTCACGATCGAGCCGCACCCCGCGATGGCGAAGCTCGATTTCACCAAGGGCAGGGACTTCCTCGGCATGGAAGTCATCATCAAGCTCAAGAGCGGCAGAACCGTGTCCCGCCATATCACCTCGGGCTTTTCGGTCCCCGCTCTTGACGGCGCCCGGCTGCATCCCGAGCTCATCGCGAAGTTCGTGCGCAACGCGAAGCGCGTGCTTCCGGACCGGCGCATCGACGAGTGCATCGACCGCATCGAGCGCCTGGACGCGAGCTCCGCCATGGCGGACTTCCTGGAGCCGCTGCGCCACGACCGGCGCGCGCAGCGCAACTCCTGATTCGAGAAGGAATCCAAAATGACCAAAGCGATGTTCCTTGCTGCAGCGTTGGCGCTGGCATCGAGCCCCGGCGTGGTACCTGCGGCGCAGCAGAGCGATTACCCGTCGCGGCCGGTGCGACTCGTCGTGACTTTCCCGCCGGGCAGCGGCGCCGACATCATGGCGCGCATCATCGGGCAGAAGCTCACCGAAAGCTTCGGGCAGCAGGTCATCGTGGACAACCGCGCCGGCGCGGCAGGGATCGTCGGCACCGAGATCGTGGCGAGGGCGAATCCCGACGGCTACACGCTCGTCATGGTGACTTCCGCGCACACGATCAACGGCAGCGTCTACGCGAAACTCCCCTACGATCCGGTCAGGGATTTTGCGCCGATCACGATGCTCGCTTCCACGCCCTACCTGCTGGTCGTGCATCCCTCGGTGCCTGCGAAATCGCTTTCCGACCTCATCGCGCTCGCGAAATCCAAACCGGGCCAGATCAACTACGCCACGGGCGGCATCGGGGTGGGCTCGCATCTCGCCGGCGAACTGCTCAAGACCATGACCGGCATCGACATCGTGGTCGTTCCCTACAAAGGCGCGCCGCCGGCGACGGCGGACGTCGTCGCGGGACAGGTGCAGATGACGTTCAGCACGATGCCGACCGGGCTCCCGCTGGTGAAGGCGGGGAAGCTGCGCGTGCTCGGAGTGACCAGCGCCGAGCGGGTCCCCGCGACGCCCGAGATCCCGACCGTCGCCGAGTCCGGCGTGCCGGGCTTCGACGTGAGGACGTGGCAGGCGATGCTCGCGCCGGGAGCAACGCCGCGCCCGGTCATCGCGCGCGTGCACGGCGAAGTCGTGCGCTCGCTGCAGCTGCCCGATGTTCGCGAGCGCCTGACTGCGCAGGGCTACCAGCCCGTCGGCAACACGCCCGCACAGTTCGCCGCCGTCATCAAGAACGAGATCGCAAAGTGGGCGAAGGTCGTGAAGGCAGCCGGCATCAAGCCGCTCGCTCCCGCGGGACGCTAAGAGTACGAGCGTTCGCCGCGGACCGTCTTTTCGTGACATGGCTGCCGTAACACCCGATCTATTCGAGAGAGTTCGCGGTGGGCGAGACACGCGTTGATCTGCATCATCTCCTGGAAGACCTGCGGGACGCGTATCCAGGCTCGATCGAGGAAACCATCCTCACCGAGATGCTCGCCAATTCGCTGGATTCCGGCGCGAGCCTCGTCCGCATCGTCACCGACCCTGCCAACCTGTGCCTCACGATCGTCGACGACGGATCGGGCATGCAGCGCAGGGAACTGGCGCGCTACCACGATCTCGCGCACAGCACCAAGACGCGCGGGCACGGCATCGGCTTCGCGGGCGTGGGCATCAAGCTGGGATTGCTGACTTCGAGCGAGGTCGTGACGGAAACAAGACGCGGCAAGACTCACGTCGCCACCCGGTGGCATCTCGCGTCGCGACACAAAGCGCCGTGGAGATGGATTCCTCCTCCGGGGATGGTCGCGGAACGGGGAACGGCGGTGAGGCTCACGCTTACCGATCCCCTCTCGCCGCTGCTCGACCGCGGATTTGCGGAAGCGGCGATACGGCGTCACTACCAGCCGCTGCTGGATCCCGCGATTGGAGAGATCCTGCTGCCTGTCTACCGGCGCGGGATCGTCTTCGAATTGAACGGCGAAGTGCTACGCAAGCAGGCGTGCGGCGCCCCGGAAATCGCTCCGCTCGCAGTTCGCGTGGGCCGGAAGCGCAAACCCTCGGCCGCGGGGTATCTCTATCGCGAGACCGGCTCTTTGCCCGAAGATCAGCGCGGAATCGCGATCAGCACTTATGGAAAAGTCATCAAACGCGGCTGGGACTGGCTCGGGGTGTCCCCCAACGCGCCGGAGCGCATCGGCGGCCTGATCGAAGTGCCGGTTCTCGCGGCTTCGCTCACGCTCAATAAGGGCGACTTCATTCGAACCGGCCAGAGAGGTGCCGCCTATCTCAGTCTACGCAAGGCGATCCAGCAAGGCGTGCTGCGCCAACTCGCCGCCTGGGGTGACAGCCGCGAGCAACCCGAGGCGGCCCGGCCCCGAACGCTGCGCGTGCTGGAGCGCGACCTGGAGCGCGTGTTGTTGGACCTGAGCGAGGGTTTCCCGCTGCTCGCTTCGCTTGTCGATCACCGCAAGGGCGCTCAAAAGCGCTTGCCGTTGGCCTCAAAGCCGGCTTCCGCAGCCGAGCCGGGTTTTGGTCCCGCAATGTCCCTGAGTGCCGAGATTCCGCCGGGCGCGGAGGACTCACAGGCTGGGGCGGAAACTGCTCCGCCCGAAGCTCCGACGCAAGAACAGAAGGAGCGCGAATCGCCGACGCCGGAAAATCGGTCGCTTCCCGGCGGACCGCCGTCACCCGAGGCGCGGCGCGAGCGCCGTCCGCTGCGGGTGGGATTGACCGTGCAGTTCGACGAGCGGCCGGGCGATCCGGAACTCGGCCGCCTCGTGGAATCCACGATTCTCGTCAATCAAGCGCACCCCGCCTACCAACGCGCGGCGGCGTCCCGCTCGGAGGGGTACCACATTGCCTTGTCTGTCGCGCTGGCGCTCGCGCCTCTCGCAGTCGAACCGGCCAACGAACACTCGTTCGTCACCGCCTTTCTCTCGCGCTGGGGCGAGGGCTTCTCGCAGGCTCGCCGCCCGCGTCACAAGAGAATCTAGGCTGGCAATTGTCTTGCTCGGACCAAGAGCGCCGCACAATCCGGCTTGACCAACAGTGAACCCGAGTCTATTATGTATATATCTCACCGTATATACGAGGCGCCCATGAGCGAGGTTGCGCTGAGAAAAGTCGGATCCAGCTTTGTCACCACCATCCCTGCCGAGATGGTCAACGAACTGCGTCTGAAGGAAGGACAGCGGTTCGAGGTTTCAAAGGAGAACGGGAGAATCGTGCTTACGCCCGTCAGCGCCGACTTGAAAGCGGTGCTGAAAGCGCACGAGAGGGTTCTGCACAGGTATCGCGCTGCATTTCAAAAGCTCGCGGAATCCTGAGTTCATGGCGCGCTTCCTGGGCATCGAAGGCGCGCTGGCGATTCACCGCGAGCAGATCGCCGTTTTCGGCGGGGCTCACGGCTTGAGGGAGAAAGCCCTTCTTGAATCGGCCTTGGGCCAAGCTCAACAAACGTTCGCATATACCGGCGATCTGTTCGAAGCTGCGGCTCAGTATTGCTTCTCCATTGCCACAAATCACCCTTTCCTCGACGGCAACAAGCGTGCCGGCGCCGGCTGCATGCTGACATTCCTGGTGCTGAACAAGATCGAACCCACCATGTCTTCCGCGGAGTTGTTCGAGTGGACAATGCGGGTGGCCATCGGAAAATTGAGTCGGCAAGATCTCGCCATGTTGCTGCGCCAACATTCGCGGCGGGTAAAGCGATAGCGTTATTGGTCGCGTGCCTCGAGCTCAAGCAGCTCGCCGATCTTCTCTGAAGCCTTGAGCCCCGAGCCGGTCAGCACGAGGACCGTGCTCTCCCCGTCGCGGATCGCGCCTCGCTCGATGAGCCGAGTGAGCCCCGCGGCTGCCGCCGCGGAAGTCGGCTCGACGTAGAGCCCCTTTTTCGCCAGCGCCGCGAGCGCGGTGACGATTTCGTCTTCGCTCACTGCAACGATCTCACCGCCCGAGTCCCGCACGGCGCGCAGCACTTCGCGCACCCGTGTAGGCCTGGATGAGGCAATCCCCTCGGCAACGGTCGGCTTGACCTCGGTCGGCACGAGCTGCTCCGCCCCCGCCTTGAACGCAGCGTAGTACGGCGCGCAGTTTGCGGCCTGCACGCCGAACAGGCGTGGGATGCGCGCGATCTCGCCATTGCGCTTGAGTTCCGCAAATCCGCGGTCGCAGCCGAGCACGTTGCTGCCGTAGCCCAGCGGCACGACGACGTTGTCGGGCGCGCGGAACTGGAGCTGTTCCCACAGCTCGTAGGCGAGCGTTTTCGTCCCCTCGGCGAAGAACGGCTGCCAGTTGTGGCTCGCGTAGAAGATCTCGCGGCTCATGCGCAGCGCCGCATCGGCGACATCCTGGCGCGAACCGCGGATCGTCACCACATCCGCGCCGCCGGCGGCGATCTGCGCGATCTTCGGATAGGAGGCGGTTTCGGGAACGAGGATGCGGCAGCGCATGCCTGCCGCCGCCGCGTAGGCCGAAAGCGACGCGCCCGCGTTGCCGGAGGAATCCTCGAGCATGCTGCTTATCCCGTGCTGTCTGAGATAGGTCACCATGACCGTCATGCCGCGGTCCTTGAACGAGCCGGTGGGCATCATGAATTCGAGCTTGTAGACGACCGGGATGCCTTTCCACTCGCCGGCTAGGAGCGGCGTCCACCCTTCGCCGAGCGTGACGGCGTCGCGCGCGTCCACCAGCAGCGCTTTCGCGTAGCGCCACACCGAGTAGCGGGAGGAATCAATGGCCGCGCGCTTCAGTCCCGGCGCGGAGGCGAGGTTGACGTAGCCGCCGGAATCCGCGCACCAGCGCGGCGTACCGAGCGGATACGTCGCGCCGGTGGCCGGATCGATGTAATTCATAAATGGAACCGCCGACGAACGCCGATTCACGCCGATAACATCAAAACCAGACAGCCACGGAGAGCACAGAGCACACCGAGAAATGCGGGATAACAGAAACCTTGCGGCCTATTGATTTCGCGTTTTCTCTGTGAACTCCGTGTGCTCTGTGGCTTTACGCTTCTTGCCTTTGACGTTGATCCGCGTTCATCGGCGTTTATCTGCGGTTAACCTGGCTTTTGCAAGCTCGAGCACCCGCGCAACGTCCTCCATGTTGTTGTAGAGGTGGAGCGAGAAGCGCAGCACGCCGCGGCGGATCGAGAGCCTGACGCGGTTTTGCGTGAGGTGTTCGTAGAGCCGGTTGTAGCGCTCGTCGTCGGTTGCGTAATGGCCGCCCTTGCCCAGCTCGCCGACGGTGACGATGTGCGCGAGATGCGGTCCGGGTCTCCCGCCGCACACCGGCAGCCCCAGATCTAGCATGCCTTCCGCCAGCGCGTGCCCGAGCGTAACCACGTACTCTTCGATCGCGCGCGTGCCGTAGCGCATCAGTTGCGCCATCGAGGCATCGACCGCGGCGGCGGCGGCGAAGTTGTAGTTGCCGAGATCGAAGCGGCGCGCCGCGGGCATGAGCTTGTACGAGTAGTCGCCCATCGCCGCTTCGTGCGCCTCCCCGAGATCGACGCCGAAGCGCGCGAGGTACGCCGGCTGCATTTTTTCCGCCCACTCGCGCCGGCAGTAGAGGAAACCCATCCCGTAGAGCCCGAGCAGCCCCTTCTGCGTGGAAACCGCGAGCCCGTCGATCAGGTCGCGCTTGACATCGGTGTGCAGCACCCCGACCGACTGCGCGGCGTCGACCAGCAGGAACACTCCCTTCTCGCGGCAGACCCTGCCGAGCGCCGCGACATCGGTGCGGAAGCCAGGCGCGAACGTCACGGTGGACACCGTCACGACGCGCGTGCCGGAATCGATGCGCGAGGCGATCTCGTCGACCGGGATGTGATCCGCGCGCGGCTTCACGAACCGCGCTTCCAGTCCGTAGCGGCTCATGTTGAGCCAGGGATAGACGTTGTTCGGGTGCTCGAGCTCGGGGCACAGGATGACGTTGTCGCCGCGCTTCCAGTGAAACGCGGTCGCGACCATGTTGAGCCCCTCCGAGATGTTCTTGGCGAAGGCGATCTCGTCGGGCTCGGCGTGGATGAGCTCGGCGAAGCGGGCGCGGGTGCGCTCGATGAGATCAAAGAACTTCGCCTTGTCGCCGCCTTCGAGCATGCGATGGTCGAGGTGGGCGTCGATCGCGGCGCGCACCTCGCGCGAGAGCACGCCGCGCCCCGCCACATCCATGTAGGTCCAGCGCTCGAGCGCGGGAAAGGAGGCACGCGCCGTCGCGACCGGGTTTGCCGCAAGCCTGGGCTCGTTCATTCGGGGCTCTCCCAACTGTAAGTGCTCTTCGCGTGGTTGCGCGAAATGCGCTCCTCGCGCACGTCGCGCTCGACCAATCCCGGATCGCGTTCGCGCGGCGGCCCGTAGCCGCCCCCCGCCGGGGTAAGGATGCGCAGCATGCTGCCGCGCGGGAGCGTGAGGTCCGCGGCCGCAGAAGGAAGCTTCCGCTCATCCGCCATTCCCGGATTGTAGACGAAAGCGCCGGGTTTGCCCGCGTGCCCGTCCGCGGTGCCCGCCGCGGCGACGTGCTGGCGCTCGGAAGAGAGGCTCACCACGACATCGCCGGCGAGCACCCGGTAGTCGCGGATCACGCCCATGCCGCCGCGGTACCTGCCGTCGCCCCCGGAGTCGTTCCATAGGCTGTAGCGCTCGATCCGGAGCGGATACGCGTGCTCGAGCGCCTCGACCGGCAGGTTGGACGCGCCGGAAGCGTGCACGCGCACCGCGTCGATGCCGTCGCGGTTGGCGCGCGCGCCCATGCCGCCCGCGACCGTCTCGTAGTTGACGAAGTAGGCGCCGTTGCGCGGATCGGTGCCCGCCAGGACCAGGAGGTGGTGCGGGCCCGAGCGCGCGAGGGCCTTGTCCGGCATCGCCTGCGACAGTGCCGCGGCGATCACGTCACCCAGAACTCCGCACGAGATTGAGCGGCAGCCGACCGCCGCCGGCGGCGTGGGTCCGACCACGCTTCCCGCCGGCGCCCGGATCGTGAGCGTGCGGTAATAGCCCGCGTTCGCCGGCACCTCCGGGTCGAGCAGGCTTTTCGCGACGGTGTAGACGGTCGCGAGCAGCGCGCGGTGCGGGATGTTGCGCGCGCTCGCAAGTTGCGGATCGGAACCGGTGAAGTCGAAGTCGAGCCTGCCCTTGCCGACGGTGAGCTTGAGCCTGATTCGTGCCACGCCGCCTTCCCGGTCGCCGTCGAGAAAGTCCTCCTCGACGTAGGTCCCGGAGGGCAGGCGGTCGATCGCGGCGGCGAAGCGCCGCTCGGTGAAGTCGAGGTAGGCGGCGATGGTGCGCTCCGTTTCCCTCACCCCGTAGCGCTCGAAAAGCGCGGTGACGCTTCTCGCGCCCACCGTGTTGGCGGCGAACTGCGCCTTCAAATCGCCGACGCGCTCCCCGGGCGTGCGCGAATTGAGCAGGATCAGCTCCAGCACGTCGCGGTTCACTTCGCCCCCGCGCACGATGCGCACCGGCGGAATGCGTATGCCTTCCTGGAAGATCGACTGGCACACCGCCGCCTCCGAGCCGGGCACCATGCCGCCGACGTCGGCGTGGTGCGCGATGTTGGCGACATAGACGACGATGCGTTTCCCCATGAACACCGGCGCGATCACGTTGATGTCGGGAAGGTGCGAGCCGCCGCCGTTGTAGGGGTCGTTCGCGATGAACATGTCGCCGGGGCGGATCTCCTCCAGCGTGTAGCGCCGGCGGATCTCGTCGACCGCGCCGACCATCGAGCCCAGGTGGATCGGCACCCGCTGCGCGAGCGCGACCACCTGCCCGGCCGCGTCGAAGATCGCGGTCGAGCAGTCGGCGCGTTCCTTGATGTTGGGCGAGAACGCCGTGCGGATCAGCGTCGCGCCCATTTCCTCCGCGGTCGCGAGCAGAAACCGCGCGACCACTTCGGCCTTGATCGGGTCTACGCTGCGGCCCATGCCGACGCTCCTTTCCTGATCGCGACGGGGTCCACTTCGATCCGCAGATAGCCGAACCGGTCGCTGCGCAGCACCGCGCGCGGCGGCACCACGGTGGTCGTGTCCATCTGCTCGACGATGGCGGGGCCGCCGATGCGGGTGCCCGCCGGCAGCCGCTCGCGGTCGTAGACCGGCGTGGCGACAAATCCGGTCTCCGGGAACCAGACCCTGCGTTTTTCGATAAGCGCCTGCCCGACGTTGTCGCGCTTGAGCATCGGTGCCTCGTGCGGCGGCGAAGCGCGTTTCACCGTGACCACGAGCCGCAGGTTCACGACCTCCACCGGCTGCGCGCGCATGTCGTAGCCGTAGAAATCGCGGTGGCGGCGGTGGAATGCCTCGACGAGTCCTGCGAGCGAGCGCGCCTCGAAGCGCTCGTGCGCGAACGGCTGGATCAGCTCGAAGTTCTGGCCGAAGTAGCGCATGTCGACGAGCCACTCGAAGGCGGCACGATTGCGCGCCTCGCCCTCGCCCTTAAGCCAGGCCCCACCGCGCGCCCGCAGCTCGTCCAAGCCGCGGTTCAGCGCCTTGATGTTGCCCGGCACCGCGCGCATGAGCCTGGTCAGGCTGAAGTCGCCGCGCACATCCGCGTGCAGCAGCCCGAGCGCGGAAGTGAGCCCCGGGCGCGGCGGCACCAGCACGTTCCTGATGCCCATGTTGCGCGCGACATCCGCGGCGTGCAGCGGACCCGCGCCGCCGAACGCGACCAGCGTGAAATCGCGCGGATCCTCGCCCTGCTCGACCGAGATCACGCGCACCGCGCCCATCATGTTGACGTTGATGATCTCGATCACTCCCGCGGCGGCTTTCACGTGATCGACACCGAGCTTCGGCACGATCCCGGTTTCGAGCGCCGCGCGCGCCTGCTCCGGGTGCATCGGCATCCTGCCGCCGAGCAGCGCTTTCGGGTTCAGCCTGCCCAGCACCACGTTGGCATCGGTCACCGTCGGGAGCTTCCCGCCGCGGCCGTAGGCGGCCGGGCCGGGATACGCGCCCGCGCTCTGCGGCCCGACCTTGAGCAGCCCCCCGGCATCGACCCAGGCGATGCTGCCGCCGCCCGCGCCTATGGTGTGAATGTCGAGCGTGCGCGTGCGCACCGGAAACCCGCCCATCTGCCGCTCGCTCTTCTTCGCGGGCTCGCCGCCGCGGATCAGGCACACGTCGGTCGAGGTGCCGCCCATGTCGAACGTGATCAGGTCGTCGAGGCCGAGGTGCCTGCCGATGCCTACGCAGCCGATCACGCCGCCCGCGGGGCCGGAAAAGAAGGTGTTGACCGGCAGCCTGCGCACCGCGCCGGGGGAAACCGCGCCGCCGTTCGACTGCATGACGCGCGGGGTAGCGTCGACGCCGAGCTCGCGCACGCCGCTCTCGAAGCGCTCGAGATAGCGGTCGATGACGGGCATCAAGCTCGCGTTCACCGTCGTCGTCGCGAAGCGCTCGAACTCGCGGAATTCGCCGAGCACTTCGGACGAAGTGCACAGGTATGCTTCCGGCCACAGCTCGCGCACGATCGCCCGCGCTTTTTCCTCGTGAGCAGGATTCGCGTACGAATGCATGAAGCAGATCGCGACCGCCCCGACTCCCCTCGCCTTGAGCGTCTTCACCGCGCGGCGCACGTCCTCGGCGGAGAGCGGGAAGACCTCCGCGCCGTCGCAGCCGATCCTGCCGCCCACTTCGAGCCGGCAGTCGCGCGGGGCCGGCGGCTGCGGCTTCAGGATGTCGAGGTTGAAATAATGCGGCCGGCGCTGGCGCGCGAGCTCGAGGATGTCGCGGAAGCCTGCGGTCGTGAGCATCCCGGTGCGCGCCCACTTGCCCTCGAGCACCGCGTTGGTCGCGAGCGTCGTGCCGAGCACGAGGAAGCCGACGCGCGAGCGGGGGCAGCGGGCCTTGTCGAGCAGCTCGCCGATCCCCTCGAGGATCGCCCGGGAAGGATCGCCGGCCGTGGTGGGAAGCTTGTGGTAGTGGCAGGCGCCGCGCTTCACGTCGATCAGCACGAGATCGGTGAAGGTGCCGCCGGTGTCGATGCCGATCCAGACCATATTCATGCGAGTCATTTTTCCCGGGAAACGCGCCACGGGGGTGGCGTGCCCAACCTCCGCGCCGCGGCAATCACGGTAGTGGGTCGGTCTGGCCGCAGCGACCTGTGCGGCGGCGCGCGTTGCGGGTAAGCCATCAAGCGAAGTCTTGTGTTGACGAGCGCCGATGGCTTGGGCACCCGCGGCGTGCCGTCTGCCGCACCGGGAGCAAAGCCAAACTGACCCTCTGCCGGTATCACGGATAGGTAGGCATTACACCACGGCGTTATTAATATGACAATTCGAGGACCAGAAC